>JADFLJ010000109.1 GCA_022564475.1 Pseudomonadota bacterium | reverse complement strand
CCGTCGATTTCATGATTGAACTGGAACGGAGTTTTACTGAATGAAGATTGATCGAAGATTTTTTGTCCAGGGCGCGCTGGTGTTCAGCACGGTCCTGGCGTTTCCTCGGCTGTTGTTCGCTGCGCGACCGGATACGGCATTTGATGCGACCGATGCCGATGCTGTGTACAAGGAGCTTTTTGGTGAGGTGCCTGCCGACAGCGATCGCGTGAAAATGAAGATGCCGGATATCGCCGAGAACGGAGCCGTTGTGCCCGTTACCGTGAGCGCGGATCTGGACAACGTCGAATCGATTAGCATCGTTGTTGAAAATAATCCGACGCCGCTGGCTGCCGAATTCAAACTGTCGCCACGATCCGAGGCGGTGGTCTCGGTACGAATCAAAATGGGCGAGAGTTCGCCCGTGCGCGCGATCGTAAAGGCGGACGGCAAGTACTACAGCACCGCGAAAGAAGTCAAAGTCACCATTGGCGGCTGCGGCGGCTAGTAAGAGGATAGAAGTATGGGAAAAGCAATCAAAATTCGAGCCAGGGTCAAAGGTGACATTGCCGAAGTGAAGGCGTTGATGCCGCATGACATGGAATCCGGGCGACGCCGCGATGTCGAGACTGACGAGATTGTGCCGGCGCACTACATTACGGATGTTGTTGCAGAGCACAATGGCGAAGTCGTATTGACCGCCTACTGGGGCACAGCCGTATCCAAAAACCCCTATCTTGCGTTCTCGTTCAAGGGCGCCGTAGCAGGCGATACGATCAAGATTCGTTGGCTGGACAACTTCGGCGATAACAGCGAAGGCGAAGCCGTTTTTAAATAGTACGCAGGGCAGACCTTAGCTGGCGATGTATGGATAGACGAGAATTTATCGGCGTATTGGGCATCGCGAGCGCGGCCGGGTTGTTTTCCGGGTGCAAGCCAGGCGGATTGCGCCGTGATGATTTCGAATCGCCGCCCTATGGCAATGTGCGCTTGCTGCATTTTACGGACTGTCACGCACAGCTCACGCCGATATATTTCCGTGAGCCAAACGTCAATATTGGCGTCGGTAGCGCCAGAGGGCGACCGCCCCATCTGGTTGGCCGGCACTTGCTCGATAATCTCAAGAAACCGGTGCAGCAACGTGAGGCACACGCACTAACCCATCTTGATTTCACGGCTGCAGCAGAGCAGTTCGGCAAAATCGGCGGTTTTGCCTATCTGAAAACACTGATCGACTGGCGGCGTGACGAAGTTGGCGACGATCAGTCATTGTTGCTTGACGGTGGCGATACCTGGCAGGGCTCGGCGACGTCATTATGGACTCGCGGGCAGGACATGGTGGACGCATGCAATATTCTTGGCGTGGATATCATGACCGGGCATTGGGAGTTCACGTATCGCGATACCGAGGTGTTGAAAAACATCGAGCGATTCAATGGTGAATTTCTTGCACAGAATATTCGTGTAAGTGAAGAAGCGCTGTTCGACGGTGCCGAAGTCTACGACGAGGATTCGGGGCATGCCTTCAAGCCTTACACAATGAGGACATTAGGCGGCAATCGCGTCGCCGTAATTGGTCAGGCATTTCCGTATACGCCGATTGCGAATCCAAGCCGCTTCATTCCGAATTGGTCTTTCGGTATTCGCGAAGACGACATGCAGGAACTGATCGACAGCATTCGTGTAAACGAAAAGCCGGATGCGGTGATCGTGCTGTCTCACAATGGCATGGACGTCGACATCAAGATGGCGAGTCGTGTGACAGGTATCGACGCCATCCTGGGTGGGCATACGCATGACGGTGTGGCCGAGCCGCTGTTGATTGAGAACTCAAGCGGCAAGACGCTTGTTACAAACGCCGGGTCCAACGGCAAGTTTCTTGCGGTCCTGGATCTGGATATTGGCAAAGGCAGGGTAAAGGGCTACCACTATCGCTTGCTGCCCGTGTTCCCCGACTTGTTGCCCGCAGACCCGGAGATGCAGGCACATATTGATGCGGTTCGAGCGCCTTACCTGGAAAAATTGAACGAGCCGCTCGCGGTCGCAGAGTCTTTGCTTTACAGGCGCGGAAATTTCAACGGCAGCTTCGACCAGGTCCTGTGCGACGCGATGATGGCAGTCGGCGGCGCGGAAATCGCGCTATCACCGGGCTTTCGATGGGGGACATCTGTCCTCCCCGGCGATACCGTGACCATGGAACGGCTTATGGATCAGACAGCGATTACCTACCCGGAGACCTATGTGCGCGACATGACGGGCAGCGAGATCAAAACCATTCTGGAAAGTGTTGCGGACAACTTGTTTCACAGCGATCCGTATTTCCAGCAGGGCGGAGATATGGTGCGCCTGGGCGGGCTGAATTACACTTGCGATCCGCTGGCGACGATGAATTCGCGAATTTCGGAGTTGACGCTTGACGATGGTCGAACCCTCGATGCCGGGAAAAAATACAAGGTCGCGGGCTGGGCAACGGTTGGTTCGCAGTCACCCGGCCCGCCGGTATGGGACGTCGTCGCGGAATATTTGCGTGCAGAGCCAACCATCAGGGTTACGAAAATAAATACGCCCAAGCTCAAAAACGTTTCCGGCAACCCGGGCTTGTCAGACTACTCGGGAATCGTCGCCTAGTCGTCGGTAGGGCCAGGCGTCGTTAAAGCCTCGTCGCTGTTGTGATGCCCTCGCGATTCGCGAAAGCGATCGTAATCCATATCGCGGTATTGTCCGCCCGCAACAAACTCGCCGAGTAACAGAAATTCCTGCGTAGTTTTGATCATGCCCACATGGCGGTAGATCTCCTGGCCATTCAGGTCGATAAACGCAATCACTGGCGTCACGAATACATTGCTCTGTTTTGAAAAATTCTTGGTCGAAAGCGAAATACCATCGAAGTCTTTTACCTCCACGTCACCGTGGAGGTCGATCGAGATGCTGACGAAACGTTTGCCGTACCAATCCTGTACAGAGCGCTGATTAAAAACATGTTCGATCATATGTTCGCAGTAGGGGCATTCATCGGCTTCGAAAAACAACAGCATGCCGAGTTTGCCTTCATCACTTGCAAGCTGCAGTTCCTCAGGAAGGTCACCGAAGCTTAAAGTGAAAAAATAATCTCTGGCATCGCGAGATTGCAAATCGGAAGCAAGCGACGATGTTGCAGTGATGCAGAGTAGTAACATGAGCAGCCGCATGAAGCTCATTTCAGTAGCCCGATAGTGACGACATAAGCATTATGATAATCTAATAGATGCTCGTGATTCTTCCCGGTTTGATTCTCGCACTGATCCTGGCGGTTGCCGGTCAGTATTTATCGGAGTTTATCGGTATTAATCTGATGGGGCTGCCCAAGAGCCCCGTCAGTGCCATCATGATGGCGATCTTGCTCGGTATTCTCATCCGCAACACGGTGTCGCTTCCGGCATCGTTCCAGCCCGGGATTCGGTTTGGGCTCGTGCGCGTTCTGCGCCTCGGCATTGTGCTCCTGGGTATACGGCTGAGCCTCGTCGAGGTTGGCGAAATCGGCCTGCGAAGCTTGCCTGTCATCATCGCTGTCGTTGCGGCGGCATTGTTGGTCGTCACCTATTTCAGTCGTCGACTGGGCTTAAGCGGAAGACTTGGAACGCTGATTGCCGTTGGTACCAGTATTTGCGGTGCGACCGCAATCGTTGCCACGGCGCCGGCGATCGGTGCGCAGGATGATGAGGTCAGCTATTCCGTTGCCTGCATCACTTTATTTGGTGTCATCGCAATGCTGGTCTATCCGTTCGCGGCACACTACATGTTTTACGGCGATCCGTTCTCAGTCGGACTATTCCTGGGCACGGCCGTACACGAGACAGCTCAGGTTGCCGGCGCCGGTCTCGTTTATCAGCAGTACTACGGCGACCCACAGGCGCTGGACGTCGCGACGGTGACCAAGCTTGTGCGGAATCTTGGCATGCTGGTTGTTATTCCGTTGATGAGTATTGTCTACCATCGAAACTCCGCCGCTGCAGGCAGTGCGCCCAAGTGGTGGACAATGATTCCGTTGTTCGTTGTTGGCTTCGCAATCATGAGCCTGATTCGAACGGTCGGCGATCAGGGCGAGCTGGCGTTCGGATTTATCGAGGCAGAGCAGTGGAGCGCGATCATTGGCAATACGAAAATGATGGCGGAGATCTGCCTGGCGGTTGCAATGGCAGCAGTGGGTTTGGGAACAAGTATTAGTGCGCTCAAAAGCATTGGTGTAAAACCGCTGGCAGTTGGCTTGTTCTCGGCATTGCTGGTCGGTGGCGTGAGCGCTTCCTTGATTACGCTGCTTTACTGACGGCCACTCCGACGAATGCAGGAATCTCGTTTTCTTCGGGATCGTGTTCTTTCGCAGCTGCATTTGCAGTCCAGCACAGACCGCACAGCAGAGCTGCGGTGTGCCCGGGGGTCTGTCGAGGAGTCCTGACGGGAACCAACAGTTGGGGTGCGTGTCATGTTGATATGGACAGAAAAAATCACAGCGTTTCGTTCTCGAACATAAATCTGACAGTCTTTTTGTTACTGGTAGCGTCCGGCCTTGCGGTCGCAGCGACCAAGAATGGATTCGTGCTGGATGACGCCCTCATTCCACAGAAGCAGATATTGTCCGGTGGGCCCGGTCGGGACGGAATTCCCTCGCTTGAGAATCCCACAGTGATCTCGGCCAGAGATGCTGAGTTCCTGCGCCCAAAGGACCGTGTTCTTGGCATTGAAGTTAACGGTGTTAAGCGCGCTTATCCTATCCGCATTCTTAACTATCACGAAATTGTCAATGACGTTCTCGGCGGGGAGGCCATCGTCGTTACCTATTGTCCACTATGTGGCACCGGCATGGCATTCAATGCAGAGCGTGATGGCAAAATCATGGAGTTCGGGGTATCCGGTCTTCTGTATAACAGTGATGTTCTTCTGTATGACCGCGAGACGGATTCGCTGTGGTCACAGATTATGATGACAGCCGTGACCGGTGCAATGAAGGGCACAAAACTGGTCCAATTACCGGTATCTCACACGACCTGGCGGGACTGGCTGGCGCGTAATCCACACACGGAAGTCCTGTCGGACAAAACCGGGTACAGACGTAACTACAGGGCCGATCCGTATCCGGGTTATAGCCGCAGCGGCAAACTGTATTTTCCGGTGGCGGAGGAAAACAGGGCCTACCCACGAAAATCCATGGTGCTCGGTCTGAAAATCGACGGGCAGTTCAAGGCCTACCCTTTCAGAGAACTCGAAAAAGGTGCCGCCGAATTTAACGATGAGTTTCAGGGAAGAGAGTTTGTTGTCTTTTACGACAGCGAAAACCAGACCGCCAGAATCATCGACGATGAAGGGCAGGAACTTCCAACGTTGCTGGCGTTTTGGTTCGCCTGGTATGCCTTCCATCCGGATACCGAAATCCACACGGCACCCTAGCCCTGCCCTTTACCCATAAGTACAAACTGAACCATCTCATGCATCCTCCAGCAGCGCGAAGCCCAGGCACATGAACTGAAACTCCCTGTACCATTTGCACGCGTGGTAATCTATTTAGATTCGGCAACAACAACCAGAAGCCGGAGCAGGGGAAAAACCGTGCCGCAAGAGCCCGTTACAGTGCGACGTTTGTTGCTCAAGCTCACCTTAATTTTGACGCTGTTTTTTAGCGTGGCTTCGGCGCAGGACGCAACGCAGCCAGATCCATTGTTTCAGGACAACATGGCACTGGCCGTAACGATTACGGCACCGTTGACCACGCTTGTCAGGGAGCGGTCGAAAGACGATTACCTGCAAGGTCTGTTCGAGTTCACTGAGGCAGACGGTTCGCTCGTTAAACTGGACATTGAAATTCGAACACGCGGCCATTTTCGGCACGCATCCTGTGACTTTCCGCCCCTGAGTCTGAATTTCAAAAGAAAACAAGTGTCAGGGACACTGTTCGATCAGCAGAACAAGATGAAGCTCGTCGTGCATTGCGATAACCACGTGCGATACGAACAAAATGTACTCAGAGAATTTCTCGCCTATCGTATTCACAATGCCATCACCGACTTGAGTTTTCGCGTCCGCCTGTTACGTGTCACTTATGTCGATAGTGAAGGGCGCAGGGACGATCAGGTTCGATACGCATATCTGATTGAGCACAAGAATCGCCTCGCCGCGCGGCTCGGCCTGGACGTCATTGAGCTGGAGCGAACAAAGGTGTCATCCATTCAGGGGGACCAGCTAAATTTAACATCGGTGTTCCAGTATTTGATTGGAAATACCGATTTTTCGCCGATTGCCGGCGCACCGGGCAGGGGGTGCTGCCACAACTACGTACTGTTTGGGAACAATGTCGATCCATTGCTGTCCATCCCCTACGATTTCGACCAATCCGGTTTCGTTGATGCACCATACGCGTCACCGAATGCGGCGCTCAGTATTCGAAATGTTCGACAACGCCTGTACCGTGGTCGCTGTGTCAATAACGAGCATATCGACGTGTCGATTCGCATGATAAGTGACCGTCGAGATAAGATACTGGCGCTGGTTGAGAATCAGGAAGGGCTTGATGCTCGCACTCAGAAAAAGTTACTTCGCTATATAGACAAGTATTTCGACCTGGTCGAAGCACCTAAAAAAGTCGAGCGATATATCAACAAAAAATGTGTCTAGATCAGACAATAACCGAACGGATCATGAAAACAATCAATAACAAATCTACGCAGGGCGCTGTTGTGCTGTGTTTTGCAGTGCTCGCACTCGGTGCATGTGCTACACCAGCTCCGACAATCGACATGAGCGAGGACGCAGAGCTGACGTTTGACGGTTTGCGTCCCATTTTAAATAGTCGGGCCACAAAAGCCTGGGCAAAACCTGGCCTGGACCTGTCCGTCTATACGAAAATTAAATTGCAGGGTGCCGGTATCCAGTATCGACCGGGTGGTGAATCCGGGCGCACAATGTCATCCCGCTCCCGAGGTGGACCGTATGAGATGAGCGAGGATCAAAAAAACACGCTTTCAGGCGATCGCCGTGGAAGTTGCCCTCGAAGAACTTGCCAAGAGTGAGCGCTTCACGTTCGTTGATGAAGTCGGTCCGGATGTGCTTATCGTTCGAGTCGCACTTCTGGATGTCGTGTCATTTGTGCCATCGCAATCTGGAGGTCGCTCTGAGGTCTTTTTGAGTTCGGTCGGCGAAGCAACGCTGGTACTTGAGCTTCGTGATTCTATAACAGACGCAATTCTGGCGCGTGCTATGGATCGTCGTGCTGCAGGAGACACAAGCGGTTTGATGTCCAGATCGAACAGGGTCACTAATACGACTGAAGCAAGGCGGCTGATCCGACGTTGGATGTCAGGTGTGCGAGAGCGTTTGGATGAACTGGGCGCGCATAACAGCGCGGAATAGTTCGCCTCGACTTGATGTGACTTACAACATT
>JADFLJ010000108.1 GCA_022564475.1 Pseudomonadota bacterium | reverse complement strand
GGACGGCTCGCGGCCGGGTTACTACTTCATCAATCTCCGCGATACGTCATTGCACCCAAGTTGGACCTTGCCGACATTGACCTATCACGAGGCCGTGCCGGGGCATCATCTGGACGGCGCGACGGCAATGGATCTGGAGGTGCCGATCGTATTGAAGGCGCTGTGGTCAAACACGAGTGGTGAAGGTTGGGCGTTGTACGCTGAGCAGCTCGCGGCCGAGATGGGCATGTATGCGGACGATCCTTACGGCGATCTTGGCCGTCTGCAGGCTGAATTGCATCGCGCAGTGCGTCTCGTCACCGACACAGGTATGCACGCGAAAAAGTGGAGCCGTGAGCGGGCAATCGAATACATGGTGAGTGTCGAAGGGGTGGATGAGGCCACCGCCACATCCGAGATAGAGCGCTACGCCGTGTGGCCGGCACAGGCGCTGGGCTACAAGCTCGGTCAGTTGAAGATTCTCGCATTGCGCGAAGAAGCGCAGCAAGCGCTCGGCGATGACTTCGATATTCGTGATTTTAATCAGCAGGTGCTGGACGTTGCATCGACGCCGTTACCGTTTATCGAGAGCAGGGTGCGCGAGTGGATTGCGGGATCGGCCGACTAGGTGAAACCAAAATATCTATTGTAATAGATGTTTGACTTACTTTAAATAACATCATAATATACGTTTTAGTCAAAACTGGCCGGTTTTGGAGAATTCGTATGAAAAGCTCACAGCGCTCCCGGGTTGCGCGGCAACGAACCCTGCAGATGGACGACGCACTGCAAGGATTGCGTGTTCCGGATCGACCGCCGGGCGGTTGGCTGTCCACCGTGCGCCAGGCTCTTGGTATGACCAAGGCTCAACTTGCCAGGCGACTGAATATCGCCGGGTCTGGTATTAACGCAATTGAAACCAATGAGCTCAAGGGGACCATTACACTGAAGAGCCTGGCCAAGGCAGCAAACGCACTTGGTTGTGATCTGCGATACGTATTCGTCCCGCACGAAGCGCTTGAAAAGATGGTCGCAGATCAGGCAATGCGACGTGCGCGGGAGAAACTTGGCCGTATTAATCAGTCGCAGGCACTTGAGGCGTCTGCGATGGAATCCGAATCACTCTCTCGAGCGATCACAGATCTGGCCAGGGAGATTGAGATACAACGGCCAGCAGATCTTTGGAATGACTGATGCAATCGCGCACGAACCTGCGGGCGCCACGCCGCTGGACGATATATCCGGTCTCCTTCGTGATGACATTACAACGCGCGGACAACTTGACGAGGCCGAGAGTCTCAATATTCTCAATGCGGTCGAGTGGATCAGTGGAGGTCATTTCGATGCTGTTTTTACGGTCACTTTTTACACGGATCTGCATCGACGGATGTACAACTTCGTTTGGTCCTGGGCGGGAAAGTTGCGTTCTGAAACAGGAGCAACACCGAACATAGGTGTTTCGCCAGCGGCTGTGCCGCAGGAGCTTGGGCGTATTGCTATGGAATTTTCACGCCTCTGGGCGAGGCAGGGCAGAGATGATTTGCTGATGTTTATTGCGAGCTATCATCACGCGCTTGTTCTCGTTCACCCATTCAACGACGGCAACGGCAGGTGGTCACGCCTGGCATGCGATGTTGTAGTAGAAAGGCTATCTCAGACTCCGAGACTGGTGTGGGCCAGGGATACTCTTAACACCGACAGCGCAGAGCGGTCGGCGTACATTGCAGCTCTCAAGCAAGCGGATGCCGGGAACCTGACACCGCTGGTAGATTATCTACGGATCATGAACCCTGACTACTAGCGAGTTTTACGTAGCTCTGGCCGCCGTAATTGCCTATTCTTAGTAATTCGGCATCAATCAGAGGGATGTGAACAGAATGGCAGGCAGTAGTCTGTTCAGTGAACTGAAACGACGGAACGTATTTCGGGTTGGCCTTGCCTACCTCGTTGCGTCGTGGTTGCTGATTCAGCTCACCGATGTCCTCGTGCCGATGCTTGTGCTGCCGGGATGGGTATCGCGGTTTATTTTTTTGTTGCTTGTCGTATTGGCGATACCGACGCTGATTGCTGCATGGGCGCTCGAACTTACGCCGGACGGCATCAAGCTTGAAAAAAATGTCCTTCGCGACGATTCGACGACCGCGCATACGGGCAAACGACTCGACAAGATCATCATTGGTGTTCTAGCTGTACTGGTTATTTCGCTGCTGGTCGACCGAGTGTTCATCTCAGGCAGTGACGAAGCGCAGCAAGCGAACGTCGTGAACGTCGACAAATCCATTGCCGTCCTGCCGTTCGTCGACCTTAGCCAGGCGCAGGATCAGGAATGGTTTGCAGACGGACTCGCCGAAGAGATCCTGAACGCGTTGGCGAGGACACCCGATCTGTTGATATCTGCGCGTACATCGACCTTTGCCTACAAAGGCACGGACAAAAGTGTCGTGACTATCGCGGAAGAACTGGGCGTTGCGCACATCCTCGAAGGATCGGTGCGGCGATCCGGTGATCGTATCCGAGTGACGGCACAGCTAATTCGGGCGGAAGATGGCTTCCACATTTGGTCACAGAATTACGATCGTGATTCGACCGACATCATAGAGATTCAGGAAGACCTGGCTATTCAGATCGCACTTGCCCTTGAAACCACCATGGATCCCGAGGCGCTCGCCGATATGCTGCGCGTCGGCACGAGATCGGTCGTCGCGTATCAGGCCTATATTCATGGAGCTGCTTTGCGGGCGCGGTCTCTTGTTGAGAATGATGCACAACTGATGAAAACTTCCTACGATTATTTCGAGGAAGCGCGAGTCCAGGATCCCGATTTTGCGGCCGCTCACGACTTTGCCGCCGATTACTGGGTGACGCAGTTATCGCTTACCTCGTTTCAACTGGATACCAATGAATTCACGACGCCTGCGGACATGCTACGAGACTTTTACGAACGCAATGGACTCGCTATCGCGAAGAGTGCTAATGACATTGACAGGCTTGCGGCCCGGGCGAAGCGCGCGCATGTCGACCTGCGGCTGAGAGAGGCCCTGCGCTTGTTCCGAGCGTATCTGGATGCGCGACCCAATGACATCATCATGTGGGAGAACTACCTGGAGGTTGCGACCTCCGCATCAGATGGTGCCGCAATTCAAGAGGCAATGGACGTCTTGCGGGCAGCAAGTCAGACGCGACTCGACGCGGCCAATTACTTCATGGACTACGCATACCTGCACCTGGATGCTAAAGACGCAGCGGATTCCGCTCTCGAGATGATGGACCGCTGGCCATCCCGAAATATTATCTATCAGACTCATCGTACGCTCTTGTTCGACTATCGAATCGAAGAGGCGGCAACGGTGGTTCGGGAGTATGAGCAGCGCTATCCGTTGCATCCGCTTATGGAGGCGCGTCAGGCCTGTGCCGAGGGACGTACGCAAAGGGTGAGAGACATCTACGCATCAGTCTACGGTGGCGAGATTGACGTCAATACCGGCAATGCCAACTGGCTCGTACTCAAAATGCTGGGTGAGGAGGAAGAAGCCCTGGAGGTACTGCGACAATTTGAATTCGATGATGTGCCATTCATCCTGTCTGCCTGGCTGCCGTATCCTTCTTTCGATCCAACACCATTCCCCGCGTTGATGGCGATTCTCGAACGCGAAAACGTCGAGCGATCGCCCACAAAGGCACTGCCGTACGCCTGCTCACAGCCGGACCAATAAAAGGCGTCGGATCCGATCCCTTTTACTCAAAACGTGATTAATGCCTCGAATGAGGCTGTTTTTGCCATGTATACTGTGTACTGGCCACGGGAAAACACGCTGAAAATGCGACTCAACATCAGACAATCACGAACTCCATGGGCGCGACGTGTCCTGGGGATGTTCGTCGTGGTGTGCCTGAACATGGCGTTACTGCCTTGCACGATGGCCTTCAGCAGTGCTGCCGACCACAACTGCCCGCATTGCCCACCCGCGATGAGCGAGGAGGGCGCTGCGCACAGCATGCATCACGCAGTTGACTCGGACTCGAGTTCCGCGCCTTGCGATGCAGGCTTATCGCAATGCATGGTCGACGATGACGTCAGCGTCGATAGCCGTACATCATCGATTAAGGTCAAGGATGCGCCGGCCGACATGCCGCTGGCAATTGCATTTGCACAACCCGTTATTGCATTCGCAAATTATTCGCCCGCGCTGCCGCGAAGCTGTATTCGATCCTGGCTCCCGGGCAACCCGCCCCGGCTCAACGTACTCTACTGCGTTTATCTGGATTAAGCGTCTCCACGTTTTAGACCGTTTGTTTTTCGGTTTCTTACGACGGAGATGGTTCCATGTTGATTTACCGCGGGCGGATGCCCACTCAATTTCATTTCACGACCTGCGCGCTTGTCTTGCTTGCGTGCGTCGTATTGTCCCCAAATGCTGCGTTTGCACAGGACGTGATACCCCTGACGCTGCAGGAGGCGGAGTTGCTGGCTCTGTCCGACGAGCCCGGCCAGAATTCCTATCTCTCGCACGCAGAAGCCTTACGCGAAGAATCGGTCGCCGGTGGCCAGCTACCGGACCCGACCATGCGTATTGGCCTGGTAAACTTTCCGATCCAGTCCGGAGGTTTTTCGACTGAGGGCATGACGCAGGCGCAGCTGGCCGTGCGCCAGGTATTCCCGGGCGGCGATACCCGGCAACTGACCAGCGACAAGTACCAGTCGCTTGCCCTGCAAATGACGCACATGGCCGATGGTCGTGGGCGCAACGTGCTGACAAACGTTCGAACGTCCTGGCTTGAGACCTACTACTGGCGCGAAGCGCACGTCATCACCGTAGATTCAAGGCCATTCTTTGATGACCTCGTGACGATCACGCGATCGCTCTACGCGGTTGGCCGGAAGAACCTACAGGACGTGTTGCGGGCCGAACTCGAACTCAGCCGTTTGGATGATCGCATCATCGACATGAGCGAGCGGCATTCGCGCGCGCGCGCCGCCCTGTCGGAGTGGGTCGGCGATGAAGCGACACGTCCTGTCGCAGCCAATTTGCCTGATTGGTCCGCGGTGCCGCTTTTGGAAATAATGCACGAGAACCTGCAAACCCATCCTGCGTTGATGGCGGCCGATGCAAACGTCGGCGCAAGTCTGACCAATGTGGAACTCGCGAAGGAAAAAACCAGGCCGGATTGGGCGATTGACCTTGCTTACGGATATCGCAGCGGTCATTTGTCTAACGGCAAGCCGCGTTCCGACATGGTGAATTTGTCCGTTACCTTTGACTTGCCGTTCTTTCGCAGCAAACGCCAGGACCGATCGCTGGGTGCGGCTTTGAGCCAACGTCGAGCGGCGGACCAGTCGCGCGAAGAGGTCTTGCGGCGACTCTCGAGTCAACTGCAGTCCGAGAACGTGCGATGGCGTGACCTCGGCAGGCGACTGGAGCTCTACGAGCAAACCATCCTGTCCATATCGTCAGACAACGCCGTCGCGGCACTGGTCGCGTATCAAAGTGACGCCGGTGACTTCGCAGAAGTCATGCGCGCCTATCTCGACGATCTCCATACCCGTACTGATTACATCCGTTTGCAGGTGGAGCGCGCGCAAAGCTTCGCGATGCTGGCGAACCTCGGAGGAATTCCCCGATGAAAAACATAAGCACTGTTCTGATTGCCCTCATCGTTGGCGTGGGCATCGGCGTTGTCGCGACCAACTGGTCATCGAGCCCGGAGAATGACGCAATGCCCGCTATGGCGAAGGCCGAACGCGAAATCCGTTACTGGAAAGCGCCGATGGATCCGAACTACCGGCGCGATGAACCCGGCAAATCGCCGATGGGCATGGACCTCGTTCCCGTTTACGCGAGCGACGACGATGCGAGCATCGTGCGTATTAGTCCTGAAGTCGTGAACAACCTTGGCGTGCGTACGGCAGCGGCTGAATTTGGCGTCCTGTCGCGCCGTATCGAAACCGTGGGCTATGTCGGTTACGACGAGGACACGCTGCGGCATATTAACGTCCGTGTGGATGGCTGGATCGAAAGCCTTGCCGTTACGGCATCGGGCGACGCCGTCAGCGCGGGCCAGACGTTGTTCGAGCTGTACTCGCCGACGCTTGTTAACGCAGAAGAAGAATATCTGACCGCCCTCAGAAGCAGCAATACACGATTGCAAAAGGCATCGCATGAGCGACTTCTTGCGCTGGGTATTCCGCTGAGTGAAATAACCCGCCTTGACCAGAGCCGCAAGGTAAGTCAGCGACTGACTGTTCGAGCACAACGAGATGGCTTTGTCGCTGAACTCAACGTGCGTGAGGGTGTTTTTGTAACGCCGTCATCTAAAGTCATGTCCATTGCGACACTTGACCGCGTCTGGGTGTTGGCGGAAGTGCTCGGGCGACAGGCGGCCTGGATTGAAGCAGGGCAGCTTGCAGAGGTGGAACTCGAACATCTGCCCGGACAACGCTTGCAAGGCACAGTCGACTACGTGTATCCGGAACTCGATCGAAAAACTCGCACGCTCAAAGTCCGCATGCGTTTCGACAACGAGGCCGACCTGCTGCGGCCAAACATGTTCGCTCGCATAACCATCCACGGCACCGAAACGCCTGCGGTCGTGCATATTCCGCGTGCGGCTTTGATTCGCGGCGGCGCGATTGACCGTGTCGTACTTGCCCTCGGGAAGGGCAGGTTTCGCAGCCAGGCCGTGGAGATCGGTATCGAGTCAGGCGACCGCGTGGAAATTCGTTCGGGCATTACAGCCGGTGATCTCATCGTTACGTCAGGACAGTTTCTGATCGATTCGGAATCGAACATCGAGGCGGAGCTGGCCCGCATGGGCGACGACACGGAGATGGGGCAATGATCGCAGCTGTCATCCGCTGGTCGATTCACAATCGATTCCTCGTATTGCTGGCGACTGGCTTTCTCGTCGCCTGGGGAATGTATTCGATCAGCCAGACACCGGTAGACGCACTGCCGGATCTTTCCGATGTGCAGGTGATCATAAAGACGTCCTACCCGGGGCAGGCGCCGCAGGTCGTTGAAGACCAGGTCACGTATCCGTTAACGACGGCGATGCTTGCAGTGCCGCAGGCCGTCACCGTTCGCGGCTACTCGTTCTTCGGCGACTCCTACGTTTATGTCATTTTCGAAGACGGGACCGACCTGTACTGGGCGCGCTCCCGAGTGCTCGAATACCTGAGCCAGGTCGCGGGGCAGCTACCCGCAAGCGCCAAGCCGGCGCTGGGACCGGACGCAACGGGTGTTGGCTGGATATATGAGTATGCGCTCGTCGATCGCACCGGGCAGCATGACTTGTCCGAGCTGCGCAGCATTCAGGACTGGTTCCTGAAATTCGAATTACAAACCGTTCCGGGCGTCGCCGAGGTTGCGACGATCGGTGGCATGGTCAAGCAATACCAGGTCGTTTTGGACCCGGA
>JADFLJ010000107.1 GCA_022564475.1 Pseudomonadota bacterium | reverse complement strand
TCCATAAAATCCCACCCCGCCCCTTTCCCTGATGGCGAATGCCAGCTGGAGGGGCAAGTTCCACCTTGCCCGAAATCCGGCTAAGTCACCGCCCGCTTCACCACAGACCGCGGTAAAAGTCAAACTTTGGGAGCCGCCCCGGCAGAGACGGAGGTTCTACTATTGGGGCAAATAGATTCAGTGAGCCATACCCCGCGACTCCGTTCTCAGGACAAATCGGCAGGACTGAAATCCCCGGCATGGTACGAACTCCGTACCAGTGGTCCGGATGACACATGAACAAAGCCTTTTTCCAAAGCCCGCTGCTTCAATTGCGCAAATACATCAGGATGGATATAATCCACCACCGGCAGGTGGTTTTCCGAGGGGCGCAAATACTGTCCCATAGTCAGAACCTCCACGCCATGCTTCCGCAGATCATCCATCGCCACAAGAATTTCCTCTTTAGTTTCACCCAGGCCCAGCATCAGGCCACTCTTGGTAACCATTTTCACCCTAATGTTCTCTGCCATGATTTTTGCCTGGCTCAAGACTTCCAGTGATCGTCGGTATTTTGCCCGGGATCTGACCAGCGGAGTCAAACGCTCCACTGTTTCCAGATTGTGATTAAACACCTCCGGACTTGCCTCTATCACCAGCAACAGTGCATCATTATTCAAATTGAAATCGGGTACCAGTACCTCGATCACCACCTCAGGATTTCCAGCACGCACCGCGCGAATCGTTTCAGCAAAATGTGAAGCCCCACCATCCGCCAGATCATCCCTGGCCACTGCTGTGATCACCACATGCTTCAACCCCAGGCGCTTGGTAGCCTCGGCCACCCGCTGCGGTTCATCCGCTTCCAATGCCAATGGTTTCGCCGTTTTCACCGCGCAGAACACATTTATCGCCTCAGCAACGCAATAGTGCAGGGACATCGACCTGCTTTATACTGATTGGAGCGTCGTCACTTCATCAGCAGGTCGGTAAGCATCAACAATACAGTTATCGAAAACAGGTCGTCATTCGCCGGTTTCGTAATTCACTGCAAGCGGCCCCATCGGTCGTCCCGGTAGCCTGTGAAGACTCGCGAACTGTTCAGCTCCCGCATGGCGACCATCCTGACAATGATCGGTGTTGCCGTGGGTCTCGGCAACGTCTGGCGCTTCCCGTACATGATGGGGCAGTACGGCGGCAGTGCCTTTCTTGTTGTGTATGTCGTGTTCGTTCTTGTATTCGCAATTCCGGCCGTCACGGCCGAATGGTCACTTGGTCGTTACACCAGACATGGACCGATCGGCGCCATGCGTCGGGCCTTCGGTCCGTTCGGCAAGTGGATCGGTTATCTGCTGGTCCTGACCGTGTTGATCGCCAACTCCTACTACGTGGTGATCGTCGGCAACGTCGCGTTCTCGGCCGTATTCGCGATCTCGAAGGGCTTTACGACGGCGACAATTCCTGAATATGCGGCGGGTCTTGAGAACGGCGCACTGCAGGCCTTCGCGGCGACCTTGGTTATTGCCGCTGCGTTGTGGATTGTCCATCGCGGCCTCGGCAAGGGCATAGAACGCGTTAGCCGATTGTTCGTGCCCTTGTTTGGCGTCATCATAATCGTGTTGATTATCATGTCATTGCGCCTGCCCGGGGCGATGCCCGCGCTCAAGGAGTTTCTTGCCCCGGACTTTTCCTTGTTGACGCCAACGAGCATTTTCGCGGCGCTGGGACAGGCATTTTTCTCGCTGAGCCTCGGCGGTACGTTTTACCTGGTCTACGGCAGTTATTTAAGAGACCGCGAAAACATTCCGAAAACCGCGATCGCAACGGGTATTGGCGATGCCGGTGCGGCAGTGCTTGCATCGCTCTTCATCGTGCCGGCTGTTCTGGCGCTCGGTCTGGACATGCAATCCGGACCGCTGCTGATATTCGAGACGCTACCGCGCATGTTTGCTGCAATCCCTGCCGGACGAATTATCGGTATTGCATTCCTTATCGGCCTCTGGATGATGGCGTTCTTGTCCACGGTGGCCGCGTTTAAGGTAATCGTGGCCGCATTGACCGACAGTTTTCGATTTTCAGCCAGGAAGGCGGCGTTGTTAGTCGGTGGCGTAGAGCTTGTGCTGATGCTGCCGTCGGCCCTGAATCCCGACATCATCGGTACTCTGGACCTGATCTTCGGCTCGGGCATGCAAATGCTGGGCAGTGGGCTGACAATCGTCGCGCTGTTCTGGGGCTGCGACAAGGCCGTCGCGGCGACGCAGATTTTCGGCGGACGCACAGGCCGCTTACGACGTGTTTATCTGCTGTGGCTCAAGTGGGTCGTGCCGGCTATGCTGGGCGTAATGCTGCTACTCTATATCGCCGACTCAATCAGAGTACACGCCGGATGAGCAATGTCGACGCCCTCAATCGCGACTTCGCGCGTTACGATCAGGTGACGAAAAATCACACCTATCGACTCGCCGAGCATGCGAGCGATGAATTCGATGACGATTACGTCATCGCCGCGCTCGACTTCGGTCGCTTCCTGAACGGCAACGCGACCGACAAAGCCATTTTTGTTGAAGAGTTCGGCGCCGCTATTCAGGACATAGGCTTTACCGTGCTGACCGGACACGGTGTCGATACGCAGCTTTATGACGATATGCATGAACTCGTCATCGAGTTGTTCGAATCATTGTTTCTGGATGAGAAAATGCGCTTTCGCGCACAACGCCAGGGGTCTGTAAATCAGGGCTATTTCCCCATCGAAGAGACCAGCGACATTCATCCTGATCAGGTTGAGGGCTGGGTGTGGTGTCGGCGTGCGTTTCAGATGGAACAAGAGCGGAGCACAAAATTTCGTGTAGAGGATTTCTGGCCCAAGGAAAAATTCGAGCGCGAATGTCGTCGCCTCGCATTGAGCCATGAAACACTCTTCAAGCCGATTGCACAGGCCATGTTGCAAAGTCTTGGCTGCGACCCGCATCTCTATGATGACAAGCTGACCAATACCAATTTTGGCCTGCGGCTGAATTATTACCCGGTACTCAATCCTGAGCAGGAGCGGAGCGGGGCGGGGAGACTCCTCGGGCACGAAGATGTCGATCTGTTTACCTTATTACCGGCGCCGCGCGAAGCAGGATTGCAGGTGTGGAACCACAGCAGCCGTAAATGGATTCGATTACATGCACCCGAAGGCTCCATGATCATCAATACGGGCGACTACATGCAACGCATCAGCAACGATCGTCTGCCGTCGACGACGCATCGTGTTGGCAACGCCGCAGGCGGCTTGCACTCCAGCACACCCAGAGTGTCCTTCCCAATGGCTGTTTACGTGTGGGAGAACGAAATCCTGGATGTGTTGCCGGGGCTTGGCAAGCCGAAATACAAACCTGTTAAGGCGATTAATTTTCACACGCGTAGCACGGCCAAATTTTACGGTGATGATTACGCGGTCGAGTCATAACAATCGAGCCGCGAACGAATAACAACGTTGTTGTCGTTTTGCGTTGCAGGGATTTGTCAGCAGCGCTCGATTTCTATACAAACGAACTTGGTTTTCGTATCGATGTGATATTGCCCGCGGACTCGCCGCGCGAGTACCGGATGTCGGGCTACGGCATTCATGTTCGCCTTGAACGCGACGATGAAGAACAGGGTGCCGACGATAGCGTCGCTTTGGCAGACGAGTGGGTTACGGGTCGTGCGGGGATGTTCTACCGCGATCTGATTCCGGGACGTCTGGATGGCCGTGTTATCGCCTCGCATATTCGAATACCGCAAGGCGGTCCGGTGCCGGACTACGTTCACCATCACGATATACAGTTTCAGATGATCTACTGTTATCGGGGTTGGGTTACGCTTGTTTACGAAGACCAGGGTGCGCCCTTTGTGATGAACGCAGGGGATTGCGTGTTGCAACCACCGCACATACGTCATCGCGTGCTTGAGTGTTCCGACAACATGGAGGTGATCGAAGTGAGTTCGCCGGCCGAGCATGAAACCTTCGTCGATCATGACATGGAGTTACCGACTGCCACTCTGGAGTCGGGGCGCGAATTCAGCGGCCAGCGTTTCATACATCATCAATTCAGCGAGGCAACATGGTCTGCATGCGACATCGATGATACCGAGGCGCGCGATACCGGCATTGGCGATGCGACGAAGGGCCTGGTGAACGTTCGGATCGTGCGACCGGCTGGCGGTTCCCGGGAGATGCACCTGAACAATGCAGCCGCAGTTTTCTTCAATTTCGTATTACAAGGCACGGCGAATATGCGACGACAACATGAAGAATCGCAAGACATCAGTCATGGCAACGCATTCCTGTTGCACAACGGGGAGCAAGCGATTCTCACTGACTGCTCCAACGATCTGGAACTCTTGCAGGTGCAATCATGACAACCAAAACAAAATTGATGCGTGTAATCGGTGGACCCGGGATTGCGCTCGTAACGATCAATTCCATGATCGGCGCGGGGATTTTCGCTCTGCCCGCAAGCGTCACGGCGCAGGCAGGGAACCTCAGTCCGTGGCTGTTTCTGGGTATCGGGGCCTTGTTCGTGACGGTCGTGCTCTCTTTTGCCGAATTAAGCAGCTATTTTCGGGAGTCCGGCGGGCCCGTGCTGTTCGCGAAAACGGCGTTCGGTCCGCTGGCCGGGTTTAGTTCCGGGTGGTTGCTGTATATCTCCCGATTGAGCGCATTTGCGGCAAATACCACGGCAATGGCACTTTACCTGGGCGCGTTATGGCCGTGGATTGCCACGGACGTTGGTCGTATCACATTTATTACGACTGTCTGTGCGGGATTGACGATTGCCAATTACGTCGGCGTCAAAGACGGCATACGGACACTGGCACTGTTCACGATTCTCAAGATCACACCGATCGTGATTCTCATACTCCTGGGCCTGAAAGAAGTCACCGGTGACACCTTGTTGCCGTCGAGCATGCCAGACATTGACGACTTTGGTGGTCTTACGCTGCTGATCATCTACGCGTTCATCGGCTTCGAGGCCAGCACGATCGTATCGGGCGAAATGAAGACGCCGCGGCGAACGATGCCCAAAGCAATCCTGTGGACCGTAGCTGTCACTACGATATTGTATTTTCTGATCATGTTGGTGTACGTGTCGGTTTTGCCGGAGGGCGAGCGTGACGGCAAGACGCTGACCGATGTTGGACGCGTACTGGCAGGTGGTGTGGGTGCGGTCGTCATCGCGCTGACTGCAATTTTCAGTATCGGCGGTAATCTCGCCGCGAACATGTTGTCGGTGCCGAGGCTGTCGTTCGCGCTCAGTGAGCAGGGATTGTTGCCGGAGTGGTTTGGGAAAGTTCACCCGCGATTTCAAACGCCGGGAAATTCAGTCTTGTTGTTCGGGTCGTTCTGCTTGCTGCTTGCCTTGACAGGTACTTTTGCATTACTGGCCGGCGCCAGTTCGCTGGCCCGAATGTTTTCCTACGCGCTGAGTATTGGCGGATTGCCGAAAATTCGACGCTTGTTCGGGGAGGAGGGCAAGGAGCGCGCGTTCCGCTTGCCGTTCGGGTTCGTCATCCCTGGCATTGCACTCCTGTTGTGTCTGTGGATATCTGCAAATGCGCCAGCGGCCACCTGGTATCTGGCGATGAGCCAACTGGCCATCGGGCTGATGCTGTATTGGCTGGCGCGTGCGGCCTCTGCAAAAATTCGGAGTTAAGTCGCGAAAAGGTTTACAGGACGACCACGCGGAACGCGAATTCGGCTTGCGGAGAACCCGCGCCGGTATCGGCCGGGATTATGCCTTTTGGCAGGATGCGTATGTGTGTAATGGCCGGGTCGCAGCCAAGAGCGTTGGCCGTTGGCGTATACGTGAAGCTGGTGCCAGCATCACTGGAGAACTCGAGGTCGTCTGTTGTGCAGGCGAGACTGATGAATGTATACGTGAGGTTGCTGCTCGGCGTGCCGTCCTGGAACGCGACGGGTCCGGAGCCCGCAGCACCGAGATCGGCGACCTTCATGCAAACACCTGCGGCGATGGCATCGGTCACGACAACAGAGTCATTGTCTACAGTCCCCGGACCCTGATTCGCGATGCTGAGTGTATAGAGTACCTGCCCGCCGGGAATTGCTTTCGGGTCCGTCGTGTTGTTGATCGGGTCTTCGACTGTGACGAGCTGCTTGGTCACCAGTAGTTCCGGGGCGACTACGATCGTGATGACATCGGTGACGAAGTCGGTGGCGAGCGGCTGATAATCGGATGCGGCCGTCGTCACAACCGTCGCAACGTCGGCGTTCAGGACGCCGGGGGGCACGGCATAAGCAATGAGGATGTTGATCGATGCAGCAGGGGCCAGCAACGGAGTATCGGGATTGCCGTCGCCGTTGGTGTCCGTCAACAGCACATCGGCGCCGGTCAGCGTACCGCTGCCATCGACGTCCTCGTAGTAGCTCATCGTTGGCAGGAAATCGCCGCTGGCGACTGAACTCAGGTCGAAGAAGTCGTCGTTATTGCCGGTATTGGTGATCGTGTGTGCGGCCGTCGTCGTCTGGCTGTCGAATCCGACCAGCGTGCGGTCCGGCGTGAACTCGCGGTCGGTCAAACCGTTTGTCGGCCCGTCGCATACATTGTTGTCCGGATCCGCGAGCACGGGTGCCCAGTCCGGCATGTTGCCGTCGATCGTAATCGGCGCGAGTGTGAACAAGCCATCCTGAAATCCGCAGGTACAAACTGCCCACGCGGCAGCGGGGTGCCAGCGCTGCGACTGCAAAAGTGCTTACACGAAGCATTGGACGCCGTGCGTGCGCGTGAACAGGTTGAGAAATCAAAGTTTTGACTCCGGCAAAAAGCTTCCTCAGGGTCTCATGACAAGTATCGGCTTCGAAATTACCTGGTAGACCGATGCACTAGTTTACGATCAGACCGTCTCTCGACATATACTTGCCGATCTCTTTGGCCTGGTTCGGGAATACCGAATAGCTCCACGCCTGGTCAATGTCTTGCACGATCTCGAACTCTGCCTCCATCGCCCAGACGGATTCCCGGGTGGCAACCGAGAACACCTGTGTTGCCAGCACAAGTTGAGTCGCAATTTCCAGACCGGGCGGCTTCACGTACTCGGTCAGGTCGACGCTCCATACATTGTAGTAATAAGTCGGTCGAAAGTTGTAGGTCGCCTGCGGTCTTGCGTCCTTAAGCGTTGACGTGGATTCAACGTGCACCAACTGCGACACAACGACCCCTTCCGCGCCAATTTTTTCGACCATTGCGATAAATGTCTCGCGAATAACCGCTGTTTGGGTATCCATCATCGTGGTGCTTGCGACAGCATCGGTGCCGAGTTCAGCCAGTTGCGTGACGATTTCCTTCTCGAGGTATCGGCGCGCGTCGAATGATGGGAGCAGGGCGATGACGAGGATCTTTTTGTAGGGCGTGTCAGCAGCTGGGTCCAGATGTTGAACGCGAGTGACGTGGGTACCGCCCGCACAAGCGCTGAGCAGGAAGGTCGCAACTATAAGTGCCAAGGTTTGGTGCCGGGAAGACGTC
>JADFLJ010000106.1 GCA_022564475.1 Pseudomonadota bacterium | reverse complement strand
AGAAAGAAGTTGGTTCCACGTGTCCAATACGTGGTGGCCTGATTTCGACGAGTTGGAGCTCGAGAGAATAGTAGAGCGGTATCAGGACGCATGAGCGCCGACGCTCCACCAGGGAACACGCTTCACGCTCACCCCGGCTCGCGCGGGCGTCGATAACTGAGGGAAGTGCAAAGCTTCACGGTGAGACAGGCACTCGCGCACATCGTTGCCGGTGACTTCGGGGACGATGCGATGGTCGCTGCGTCGAGTGGCATAAGCGCTCCCCGCACCTGAGGCTGACCGCTCCTAAAAGCGAGTGGCGGTGCGACACCTCGCAAACAGGTGATTCCCGCCCGTTCCGAAACCAGATGTTCGCGGAGCCTTTTCGTCAACGCAATAAGTTCCCTCGTGGGCAAAAGCACCGGCATTTGTATGTCTGGGACGGAACCCGCAATGCCTACGCGGCTACTGCGAAGGGCCACCGTTGGTTCGCGCCCCGAGGTGGACGACTCATATTGAGCACGACGTGTCTACAGGCCATCGTTCGAGCTTGCGGGGCTAAGCCTGTGGCCATGCGCTGGATGGCTCATGTCCACGGGCGGCGTCCCAGAACAAGGAGGTCGATGCCAGGAACAGGGCGATGAACAACACAACGCCTACGGCGCCGATCGTCAAATACTGGCGATTCATGTAGGCTTTCGCGCCTTCCTGAATTGCTTTGGCGATTTCCTGCATACGGTCGTTGCCGACAGGTTGTGCAAGAATCCATCGGGTCGAAAGGGCGCCGAATGCAAGTGCGATAACGCCGGAACCCATCGAGAGCCACAGGGCCATCTCGTTAGTCATCAGATATCTCCTGACTGTGAAGCGATAAGATTAAAGAACGCCACCGACGCCTGCACATCGTGTCGGCATGCGGGCATTATTCGGGCGTAAACAGCTTGTTTTTGGTCTGAGCCGCAGGTACTCCAATCCCTTTAAAATCAAGGATCCACTCGCGGCAGGCGGCGCATCATACCACAAATTTTGTCTTCAGCAGCGGCTTCACAGACACATTTTTGAGCGTCGCATATTTAGGTAAGCCATTGAAATATGGAGGGTAATCCTCCCCTCGAATCAAGGGTTCCAGGTAGCGACGGGCCGCTGCTGTGATGCCGAATCCATCCTTCGTGATGTAACGTCGTGGCAGCTTTTTTTCCTTATTTGCAATCCGTGACAATGGGGCCGGCTCGATGCGCCATTTATACGGTGAATCCGACAGGCGCTTGATAACGGGCATGACGGCGGTCTTTCCCTGCAACGCGTATTTAACGGCTTCACGGCCCACGGCATAGGCCTGTTGCACGTCAACAGCCGATGCGATGTGTCGTGCCGATCGTTGCAGGTAATCGGCGATGGCGTAGTGATACTTGTAACCGAGATTGTCGCGGACGATCTGCGCGACGACGGGCGCGACGCCACCTAACTGCGCGTGGCCAAACGCGTCGCGTGTGCCGGCCTCAGCAAGAAACTGGCCATTCCGGTAGGCCGCGCCTTCGCTCACAACGATGACGCAGTATTCGTATTTTTCCACACATTCTTTCACGCGTCGCAGGAACGCGCGTTTATTGAAGGCGATCTCGGGGAACAGGATGATATGCGGTGCCTCAGCCGATGATCGGCCGGCAAGTCCACCCGCAGCCGCGATCCAGCCGGTGTGCCGGCCCATCACTTCGAGGATAAACACCTTGGTCGATGTTCTGGCCATGGACTTGACGTCCATCGCCGCCTCGCGCGTCGATACCGCAACGTATTTCGCGACCGAGCCGAAGCCCGGGCAGTTATCTGTGACGGGCAGGTCGTTGTCGACGGTTTTTGGTATGCCCAGACAGGTGACAGGAAAGCCCAGTTTCTTCGATATAAGTGACACTTTGTGTGCCGTATCCATCGAGTCGTTGCCGCCGTTGTAAAAGAAATAGCCGATGTTGTGTGCTTTGAACACTTCGATGAGACGCTCGTATTCGGCGCGGTTTTCGTCGAAGCTTCTGAGTTTGTAGCGTGCTGATCCGAAGGCGCCACCCGGCATTGTCCGCAGTGCGGCGATCGTACGAGCGCTCTCGCGATTCGTATCGATAAAGTCTTCTGTTAACGCACCAATAATGCCATTGCGCCCGGCATAGACATTCGCAATTTTTGATTTGTGTTTGCGCGCCGTTTCGATGACGCCGCAGGCTGAAGCATTAATGACAGCCGTCACGCCGCCCGATTGAGCGTAGAACGCATTCATTGCGGACATTTATTTTGCTTCCTGATTCGACTGACAGGCGAACGAGCATAGCGGAAACGACGCCAGCCTTCATCGTCGCCACATCGTTGCCGCATTGACCTGTACTGGCTTTGCCGGTAGCGTACGCCGCCCTGATGTGTCCTACGATAATCAAGGCGGAGAAATAACTGATGCGGATGGTACTGCTGGGCGCACCCGGCTCCGGTAAGGGCACCCAGGCCAAGATCCTGGCGGGCGAGAAAAACGTCCCGCATATTTCCACGGGCGACATGTTGCGTGAAGCTGTCGCCGCCGGCAGTCGCTTCGGACTGCAGGCGAAATCCATCATGGATGCCGGAAACCTGGTGTCCGACGAAATCATGCTCGGCATCATCGCTGAACGACTGGCGCAAGCGGATGCGTCCGACGGATTTATCCTGGATGGCTTTCCGCGCACCAAACAACAGGCTCTTGATCTGGACGATTTGCTTGATCAGCTTGGTGTGCCACTCGATATGGCCATACTCATGGATCTGGATTTCGAAATTCTCATGAAGCGTCTGACGGGTCGTCGGACCTGCTCGAAGACCGGCAAGTTGCTGAACATCTATTTTTCGTCGCAGGACGAGCTCGATGAATGCACCAACTCAGGTGGTGAGCTGATTCATCGCGAAGACGACAATGAAGAGACGATCGCAAATCGTCTGGCTGTCTACCGTAAAAACACAGAGCCCGTAGTCGAGTTCTATCGTGGCCGCGATAAACTCAGGTCCGTGGATGCTGAGGGTACGATCGACGACATCTATCAGCGCCTGCTGAGCACGCTCTTACAATAGATTAATGAGCTGATCGCCGATCAGTTGCTTGCGCCAGCCGCCGAATACGCGTGAATCGCGGTTGCCGCCATTGATCACAGCCGCCAGTTCTTTTTTCGAGGCAATGATTTCGGCGGCAATTCCAAGGTCATTCGCACACTCTGCAACCATCGACTGCATTTTCTTCAACAGCAGTTTCTGTTCTTCATCGGGTGCTGCGGGTGGCCGATAGTCGCTCGCGTCTTGCGCGGATTGCGCGACAACCGACACGATAGCGTCACCCGCACGTTGCAACAGTTTCGGCGGCATGGAATCAATGCGTGTCAGCTCCGCCATTGTGCCCGGCAGCCTGAACGCTATATCCACGATTACGTTGTCGCGAATAATCCACTGTCGCGGACGGTTGCGCGTCATGGCCTCTTGTTCACGCCAGGCGGTCAGGCGTTTTGCCGCCGCGCGCGGTGTGCCGCGAAGATTACGGGCGCCCTTTAATCGTGCGATGGCCTTGTTCGGGTCGATGTCGTAGAGCGCCGGCTCCAGCAGTAGACGCGAGTCCCATTCGGCCCATTGCGTGCGCCCCAACTTATCAAGGCGTGCCATGAGTTCGTCGTAAGCGGGCAGCAGGTATTCCACATCTTCTGCCGCGTATTCCAGGTATTCGTCGAGCAGTGGCCGCGTCGCCCAATTCGCGCGCGTATGCGATTTCGCGAGTTCGACGTCAAACAGTTCCTTAATGAGTCCCGCATAGCCCATTTGCGGCGCGTAGCCGAGCAGGCCCGTGGCGATTTGCGTGTCAAAAATGCTGGCTGGCATGAATTTGGCGGTCTGATAAACCACTTCAATGTCTTGTCTCGCCGAATGCAGTACCCACGTGCAAGTATCGATGGCTTGCCAGAAACGGCTCATTTCGTTCTCGGCCAAGGGGTCTACACAGTAAATGTCGTCACGAGTCGCGAGCTGGACGAGACACAATTGAGAATAGAAGGTTTTCTCGCGCATGAATTCGGTATCGACGCCGATGATTCTCTGCTGATCGAAGATTGTTGCGATTCGATCGGGCTGATCGACGTAAGTGAACGCGGGCATCGGCAAAGGTTAACATGCGATCCTTCAGGCACTGCAATACAATGGGTGGCTCATGCACATTCACATACTTGGAATCTGCGGCACGTTCATGGGCGGTGTCGCCGCATTGGCAAGTGCCGCCGGACACCGCGTGACCGGTTGCGATGACAATGTCTATCCGCCGATGAGTACGCAGCTCAAAAAGCTCGGTATCGATATACATCAGGGTTTCGACGCCGGGCAGCTCGAACCGGCGCCGGACTGTGTGGTGGTTGGCAATGTTGTGAGTCGGGGAAACCCGGCTGTCGAAGCAATGCTGGACAGTGGCATTGTGTATCAATCGGGCCCGCAGTGGTTGGCCGAGCACGTGCTGCGAGGGCGTCACGTGTTTGCGGTCTCCGGGACGCACGGTAAGACGACGACGGCCAGCATGCTGGCCTGGATTCTTCAGGACGCAGGGCTGGAACCCGGTTTTCTGATTGGCGGAGTCCCAACGAACTTCGGTGTCTCGGCGCTTCTGGGCAAGGACAAACTGTTTGTCGTTGAAGCGGACGAATACGACACCGCGTTTTTCGACAAGCGCGCGAAGTTCGTACACTACAGGCCGCAGACACTTGTCTTGAATAACATCGAGTACGATCACGCGGATATCTACAAGGATCTCGATGCCATTCTGTGGCAATTTCACCAACTGCTGCGCACGGTTCCGGCGCGTGGCAAGATCATCGCGAACGCCGCAGACGACAATGTGCTGGCGGCACTGGAAATGGGCTGTTGGACACCGGTGGAACGCTTTGCACTTGAGGACGGTGCGGATTGGGGGGCCAGGTTCACCGATTCGGCTGAGCGTTATATCAGCATGAGCGATCCGCGCGGTAACACGGCATCAACTCGGTGGCGGCTTGGCGGTCGGCATAACCTGGAGAACGCTATCGCTGCGGTTGCCGCTGCTAACTCGGTCGGCGTCACAATCGAGCAGGCCGTGGATGCCTTGTCGCGTTTTGAGGGCGTCAAGCGACGCATGGAACGCACCGCGACAGTATCCGATATCGCGATCTACGATGATTTTGCACATCACCCAACGGCGATTCGGCGAACAATTAGCGGTATGCGACGGCGTTATCCAACACAACGTGTCATTGTCGCGATCGAGCCAAGGTCGAATACGATGAAGCTCGGTGTGCACAATGACGAACTGGCGGCCTCCCTGGAGGACGCCGATCTCGTCTGGATGTTTCGACCGGATGATATGGACGATGACTTCGACGCGGCGCTGGAACCGCTTGGCAACAAACTGCGGCTCTTCAATAATTACGACACGCTAGTGAATGACATGTCTAAACGAGTGTTGGCGGGCGATCAGGTGGTGTTTATGAGCAACGGCGGTTTCGGTGGCGCGCGACAGACCTTAACGGCGGTACTGCAGCGTACCAGAGGATCCTGATGCGTGTTGGGCGGGGCGCTGTTTAACCTCATGGCTCGCTGCGCTGCGCTGTACTTCGGTTGAACAGCGCCCCGCCCAACACGCATCTATACTCCTGAAGTGCGCGTTCCGATTTTTCCTCTGAATACTGTTTTGTTTCCGGGTGGGCCGTTGCCGCTGCGGATTTTCGAGACGCGGTATATCGACATGATTAGCGAGCGCATGCGTAATGACGCCGCGTTCGGCATATTGCTGATCAAGGATGGACACGAGGCAGGCACGTCAACGAGCTACGAAGTTGGTACGCTGGCGCGAATTGCGGACTGGTATCAGGGTAGCGACGGCCTGCTGGGTGTTACCGCCATTGGTGAAGGGCGTTTTCAGCTGGTGTCCGCGGAGCAGCAAGCGGACGGTCTGTACATCGGCGAAATCGAGCTCCTGCCTGACGAGGAGGCGATGGTATTGCCCGACGAGTACAAGGGCATGGCCAAAATTCTTGAGGGCGTGCTGAACGACCTCGGTCGTTTGTATGAGTCCTTGCAGAGCAACTATGACGATGCGGGCTGGGTGACGAGTCGATTCATGGAGATCTTGCCCATCGACCTCGAACAAAAACAGCAGTGTCTGGAACAGGCTGATCCCGCGGAGCGGCTAAAGCTTGTTAGCGCGTTACTGGAAACGGTGCGAACGCCAACGCCGCTAGGATAATCTTTTCAAGACCTTTCTTGCGGCATCAAGTGTCGTACTGATTTCCTCGTCGCCGTGTGCGGCCGAGACAAAGCCTGCTTCAAAGGCGGAGGGCGCGAGATACACGCCCGCATCCAGCATGCCGTGGAAAAAGGCTTTGAAGCGATCGACGTTTGCGGCAGCGACTTGCTCAAAGCGGCGAATTGGCGCGTCGTCACTGAAAACGAAACCGAACAAGCCGCCCTGGTTCTCGGTGGTCAGCGGAATGCCCGCGTCCTGTGCCGCCGACAGCAGGCCGTCAGTCAGTTGGCGAGTCCGCGCACCGAGGGCTTCGTAGAAACCGGGCTCGTCAATTTTTTCGAGCGTTGCGAGGCCCGCGGCCATTGCGACGGGATTGCCGGACAGCGTGCCGGCCTGATAAACCGGCCCGTCGGGTGCAATGCTGGACATGATGTCCGCGCGACCGCCGAATGCCGCCGCCGGCATTCCGCCGCCAATGATCTTGCCTAGCGTTGTCAGATCCGGCTGAATTCCGAACAGGGCCTGTGCGCCGCCTTTGGCCACGCGGAAGCCTGTCATGACCTCATCAAATATCAGGATCGCGCCGGCCTTGCTGCATTCTTCGCGCAGCGTTTCGAGGAAGCCGGCCACTGGCGGCACCATGTTCATGTTGCCGGCAATGGGTTCAACAATGATGCAGGCAATTTGCTCAGCCAATTCCGCGAAAGCCGCTCGAACTGCTTCGGCGTCATTATAGGACAGCGTGATCGTGTTCTCGGCGAGTCCGGCGGGTACGCCCGGTGAGCTGGGTATACCCAGCGTCAACGCGCCGGAGCCGGCCTTAATCAACAGCGAGTCCGAGTGGCCGTGATAACAGCCTTCAAACTTGATGATTTTGTCGCGTCCCGTATGCCCGCGCGCCAGGCGAATCGCGCTCATTGTTGCTTCGGTGCCGGAACTGACCATGCGAATGCGTTCCAGAGAGGGCATCAATTCACGTATTTTCCTTGCGATCTGCGTTTCCAATACGCAGGGCGCGCCGAAGCTCAGACCATTTTTTGCTGCTTGAACGACGGCGTCAATGACGTCCGGATGGCAGTGACCCAGGATCATCGGTCCCCAGGAGCCGACGTAATCAATTAGCCGTCGGCCGTCTTCGGTTTCCAGCCAGGCACCCCTGGCGCTTTTGAAAAACACCGGGTCGCCACCCACAGCTGCAAATGCTCTGACCGGCGAGTTGACACCCCCGGCAATTACATCGCGCGCTTCATTGAACAGGTTCATGGAGTTGTCTTA
>JADFLJ010000105.1 GCA_022564475.1 Pseudomonadota bacterium | reverse complement strand
ACGATCACTGCGATTGAGGGCGGACGCCAAAGCCATCTGAATCCCGAGCTTGTGCATGATCCCGCGTGGCGGCAGTTCATACCGGACGATATATACCAGGATATCCGCGGATCGTATCAAAATATAGCGCAGCATCCGTTATTCACGCGAGCGATTTACGAGCGTGACTCAAAGATGTCGAAGTTGCGGCAACTGTACGAGTCAGGAGCGCCTTTTGTCGTTGCCAGCGATTCCGGTTCAAGAGCAAACCCTCACCACATTGCGGCTGCACGCGAAATTTTCTATCTGGTAAAAGACGTGGGTCTGTCTCCTATGGAGGCGATTGTTGCCGCTACACGCCGAGCGGCCATCGTTCTGAACAGACAAGACGAGCTTGGGACTATTGCAGTGGGCAAACTCGCGGATATTATTGTCGTTGACGGCGACCCTTTGGAGAATCCAGGCGACCTGCGTCACGTATTGCACGTGATCAAGGACGGCGAGTTGATCCGCTAGTTCAGGGTTGGTGGGGGTTGATCCCCGCGGCTTCAAGCGCTTCGGCAAGCGGCTTTAGCTGGGCTTCGTAATTGCGCCATCGGCCCACCGACGATGAATAGATTTTCTGCCGCACCTGGACTGCACTGCCGGTGAAGGCGGCGCTTGTGTTTTCGTGGAAGTCGACACAGGCGGGCTCCCAATCCAGACCAAGATCGGCGACCAGGCGCTTGGCCCCTCCCTCCAGATCCTCGACCATGTCTTCGTATGCGATGTCGAGGATTCTGCCGGGAAGGACAGTCCGCCAGTGATCCATCAGTTGTCGGTATCCGATGTAGTATTGCGCGATTTCGTCCAGCTTATAAGACCATGAGTAGGCTTCATTAAACAGGAACTTGTACACCGCGTAACAGGCATCCAGCGGGGTCCGCCGGACATGGATAATTTTTGCCTTGGGCAAGGCCAGATGAATGATACCGATGGCGAGGAAATTGAGCGGCAGCTTGTCGATGAAACGCGGCGTGTGACCTGCAAACGGTCGGGTCAGTTCCAGATATCTGCGGCCGATTGCAAGCGGGTCTGTCTGCAGACTTTTCCTGGCCAGATCCGCGCGATTGACCAGCGGTCCCAGCTTGCGTACTTCCTCCATCATGGCCGCTGAAAAATGGTTCAATTCCCCGGCAGCGTAGACGGCTGAATGGCTTGATATGATCCGCTCGATAAGCGTCGATCCGGTGCGCGGCAGTCCCAGAATGAATATGGGCTCTTCTGTTTCGAAACCTTTGTCGGTGCCAGCCAGGGCCTCGGCAGTGAAGACTTCTTGCAGGCTTTTGAAGGTCTGGAGATCCTCCCCAATCGCGTATTTTATATTCTGGCGCTTGAATGCGGCGCCTGCTTCGAGGAATTGGAAAGAACGTTCGCAGTCTCCAATATCTTCACATTCCTTGGCCAGTGCATAGGCGACTCTGGCGGCGCCGAGCGCGTTCTTGCAGCCCCCGGACAGCAATGCCTCGAGTTCGGCGATGTGATTGTCGTCCGCCTTGACTGTGCGCAAGGCCGAGCGCAGCCCGATCATTTCATAATCGTGCGAATCAAACCTGAGCGCGATATCCGCCGCTGCAACGGCCTCATCAAATCTTCCGATCAATCTGCAGGTCAAAGCGAGACGACGATGGGCGGCCGGGTTATAGGGATCAAGCGCTACCGATCTCTTGCACAGTGGATAGGCGGCCGCGGGTTCCATACTACCGGACAGAATGGTCACCAGAATTTCAATATGTGAATCGACGGTCAGGTCTTTTTCAGCCATGAGAAGTGCCAGCGTCCGTGCTTCTCCCAATTTGCCGATCGCGCAAAGCGTACGGCAGCGCAGCACGGGCCCGCCAAAATCGTCGGGAAATTGGTCGGAACACTGCTTGGCCAGCTGTTCGGATTTGACGAAGTTTGCTCTCGTAAAATGGACCTCACCGGCAAAAAGCAGTGCCTGGGGTGTCTCTTCAAACGTATTGAGCAGGCGGTCTGCGACTGCAAGTGCATCAGCGTGCCGACCTGTCTTCAGGAGCATATGCCCTTGTTTAAGGAGTTTGGCGGCCTGATCCGGCGTTTTGGAAAGATTGTTCATGTGCTGGTATTGAATATCACCGTGAATTCGCCTTTTGAGGTAGACCCTTCAGTGTAAGTCCCACTGTGACATATTTGGGTCATTTTTACTCGAACCTTAGCTGGGGTGCGTAATAAATGATGAACAAGCACTCCAACGCAACTAAGAATGGCTCTTATCATTGGTGACGGGTTTTTCATTTTTTCGCCGCTGTGTTATCTTTCCATTGGCATAGAAGTTTTAAGGAGGCTCAAATGAAAACCAAGAATCCTATCCTAACCCGCGCGCTGAAGCGCGCATTGTATTCTGCAGTAACCGTTCCAGTGATTTTCATGGCTCCCGGCGCGCTGGCCCAGGACCAGGCCAGTGCTCCCGAAGAGCAGGTACTCGAAGAGATTATTGTCACAGGATCCAGAATTGCGCGCGATCCCAATATTGGCGCGAACGCGCCGGTACAGTCGATAAGCGCCGACGACATCCAACTGTCTGGTGTTGTAGATCTGGGTGAGATCCTGAACGATTTGCCGGCGCTGCTCGGCAGCAGCACCTCCACTAACTCCGTTTTCGGCGTATTCGGTACCGGTTCGGGAGAAACCGCCGGCAGCTCGGAAGTCGGTGAAACCGTCCTGCAACTGCGCGGCCTCGGTGTTGAGCGCACCTTGGTGCTCGTTAACGGCAGGCGGCATGTGTCGGGGGTCGGCGGCTCACAGGCGGTAGATATCGGCTCTATCCCCACGAATCTGATTGAACGGGTTGAAGTTTTAACCGGGGGTGCCTCGGCCGTTTACGGCGCCGATGCGGTAACCGGTGTGGTCAACTTCATCATGAAGGAAGATTACGAGGGACTTAATTTCAACTTCATGGGTGGAATTTCGGGCGATGGCGATGGCGAGAATTACTCGGCCAGCGCTCTTTTTGGCAAGAATTTTGACAACGGCAGGGGTAATTTCACGTTTTCCGTCAGTTTTACCCAGCGCGAAGCGATCTTCCATGGCGACCGCGCCTTCTCACGCAATAACGGCATCGGCAGCGACGACCAGAACCCGGCGCGGCGCTTCCAAACGGGCGATATCGATGCTGCAGGAACGCCGAATTTTGCGCGCTTTTATTCGCCGTCCACAGCCTTTGCCTCGAGCAGCCCTCCGTGCGATTTGTTTGGATACAATTATTGTTATGGTTTCCACCCCGTGGGATTTCCGATACTTTCGCAGTCGGAATTCACGGATCTTTGGCGGATGGCATTCCCCGGAGAAGGCGATCCGGTCTTAACGCAGGCCGAGTTGGACCTGATCAATCGTGCGGCGTCGGCGCCGACGCGGTTGATCAGTAGTGGTCATAATTTCTCGCTTTCATCAAACGGTGGCGTTCTGCTACCCGGTGGACTTTTCCAGGCCGGCATCGATATCGATGGCGATGGCGTTAATGACTGTAACCAGTCGTTTCAAGGCTTCATCAGCACCTACAGTTATTCACCACCGGCAATTGGCTTTATCGGCGGCTGCTGGATCATCGAGGACAATGGCAATGTGCGGCCGTTGGTGGACGGCCTGATCGCCGGTGACATCAACCAGTTCGGCGCAGACGGTATCGCCGATTGGTCAGACGAAGACATGCTGCTCCCGGATGACAAGAAATATTCGTTCAACGCCACCGGACATTACGATCTGACAGATGCCGCTAACTTATTTTTTGAGGCCAAATACGTGCGGCAGGAGACGGTGAATACCTCCCCCCTGACCACCTTCTGGGATCTGCTAACAATAGCTCCGGACAATCCCTATCTTGCGCAGCTCCCGCCGGCACTTGAAGCGCTTGGTCAAGCCGAAGGCCTGTTCATTACGCGCGACCCGAATGATCTGGGGCCAAGCAATGACAAGAGTACGCGCGAAACATTCAGGTTCGTGGTCGGCCTCGAGGGCGATATGCCAAACGGCTGGAATTATGAAGTCAGCGCAAACTACGGTAAGTTTGAGCAGAAATTCGAAGACCGGAACAGAGTGATCGTTGACCGGTTTTTCGCCGCCATTGACGCCGTCGCTGATAGCAACGGCAATCCCATATGCCGGTCGGATGTCGACCCGACACCGCCTCCGACCACGCCTTTTGAAATTCCCGCTTTTGACCCTGGCTTCTTCACCTTCAATCCGGGCGATGGGCAATGCAGCCCGGCGAATATTCTGGGTGGTGTCGGCGCCATCAGCCAGCAAGCGATCGATTTCATAACGCAGACCGTTGTGAATAGATTTGAAACCGACCAGCTTGTCTTCTCGGCCATCATCACCGGTGACACCGGCGATATGTTCAGTACCTCAGCGGGTCCGGTGAGTTTCGCCATCGGCGTGGAATATCGCGATGAAAAAAGTAAAGTGAATTGGGATCCCCTGGTACGTGGCGTGCTGCCCGTAACGACGGCGTTCGGACAGGAGGGACAATTGCTCTCCGATATTTTCGCTGGGGTTTCCGGCACTCAGCGGTCGCTGGTGTTCGATTCTGAATCTCTCATCCAGAATATCACCGGCAGCTACGACGTTAAAGAAATCTTTGGCGAAATTTCCGTGCCGATCCTGCAAGGCCGTCAATTCGCTGAAGATCTGACCCTGGACGCGGCAGTTCGTTACTCAGACTATTCGACCGTAGGATCGACCCTGACTTGGAACGTCGGCGGTTCCTGGACACCCTTCAGCGACAGCTTTCGTCTACGGGGTTCCTATTCGGTCGCGGTCCGCGCTCCGAATATCGATGAGCTGTTCTCGCCGTCACAGGGCGCTTTTTTCCGCCCGGTCGATCCCTGCGACAGGGCCGAAATCAGTGCGCTTAATGCTTCTGGTGATCCGCGCGGCCCGATCCGCGCGGCAAATTGCCTTGCCGCCGGCATTTCGCCGGGCTTTTCAGATCCGTTGACCGCGCGTTTCGTCGGCGAGACCAGCGGTAACCCGGATCTCATCGAAGAGGAAGCTGAAACTTTCTCAGTCGGCTTCATCCTGCAGCCCGAGTTTCTCTCCGGGCTGACCGTGACCGTAGACTATTGGGATATCGACATTAAGGATGCGATCGACGCTCCCAGTGCGCAGTCTATCGTCAACGGTTGCTACGATTCGCTGCAGTTCCCAGACAATCAGTTTTGCGATCTGATCAGACGAAATGACGATCCCACATCACCGCAATTTAACGGGCTGGAGTTCATTCGCCAGCAACAACTGAATATCGGCAAGCTGGTAGCCTCGGGATTCGACTTCGCCGTACGGTATCAGTTCGCCGTTCAGGCGGCTGAGGTTTCACTCGGTATCGCGGGCACCAAGATGGAGAAAATTGACCGCTTCTTCGATCCCAGCAATCCCGCCGCGGTGGATCCGGAGCTTGGTGAACTGCAGCGGCCCGAGTGGGGAGGTAATTTCAATGCCACCGTTGGGATCGGGCGCGTCAATTTAAAATATAACTTGCAGTATCTTGGCGAACAGGCGCTTAGGGATGTTGAAATTGAAACCGTCGATGTCTTGTATGGCCCAGCCGGTATTGCAGATGAAACATTTGTCCACAACATTTCATTCAGTGTTGATCTGAATGAGAGCTATCAAATCTATGGTGGCGTGAACAATATCGGTAATGAGCGCCCGTTTCTGACCGAGCTTGCCTTCCCGGTGAGCCCGCTTGGCCGGTACTTCTTCCTGGGCCTCAATGCAAATTTCTAACTAAGGACATCCTGCATTTGCTTTAAGGGCCGCTTCGGCGGCCCCTTTAGTTTTTACGGTCCAGCCTGGTTCGAGTCAGGATAAAGCTGGCTTAGCTTTGCAACCAATAACAAGTGGAATTAATCTTATGCATCACACGAAAATCCTTCTTGATCTGACCCGGTTTTGTATCGTATTGGCCACATTCCAGCTAAATTCAGCTGTGGCTGCAGCGGAAGAATCCGAAGCTGAAAAAGAGGCTAAGCCCATTCCCGAAGCCCGGGCGTTTGTTACCCAACATAGCGGCAGATTTAACGGCCAGCTTGTTCGCTACACTGCCACGGCTGGCGAGACCTATCTCAGAGACAAGGACGGAGAGCCAAAAGCCTCAATATTTACGTTTTCATACAGCAAAAGCGATGTATCTGCAGACGAGGTCCGGCCCGTTACATTTGTCTGGAACGGTGGACCGGGTTCAGCCTCGCTGTGGCTGCATATGGGTACCTACGGCCCGAAACGGATTTCTGTGCCCAGTGATGCGAGCTACCCTGGCTCACCGCCGTTTAAGCTTGTTGACGCACCGGAAACCATCCTGGATGTCACCGACCTGGTATTCATTGACCCGGTGGGTACCGGTTTTTCGCGAGCCCTGGGCGAACATGAGGGCAAAGAGTTCTGGGGTTTAAACGAAGACGCACAGTCTATTGCAGAATTTATCCGCACCTGGGTTACCGAAAACGGTCGCTGGAATTCACCTCGGTTTCTACTCGGTGAAAGTTTTGGCACTACCCGTGCAGCCGTGGTTGCCAATTTGCTCCAGGGTGAAAAATTCCAAATGGGTCTGAACGGCATCATCTTTATTTCCCAAGCGCTCGACTACACCGGTTCCACGCCGTATGTGCGGGATAATATTATTGCTCATGCCACCTATCTTCCCACCATGGCAGCAGTAGCCTTGTATCACGGCAAAATTAATCCCAGGCCACACGACATGGAATCATTCCTGCAGCAGGCGCGTGCGTTTGCAACCGATGAATTACTTCCTGCGCTTTTCAAAGGCAACACACTGGACGAGGCAAGCCGTGACCAGGTACGTGATCGCCTGGCTTATTTCACCGGCCTGTCTGCGCAGTACATAGAACGGGCAAATCTGCGTATCCAGGGATTTCGGTTTGCCAAAGAATTGCTGCGTAACGAAGGGCTTGCAGTCGGCTTACTCGACGCCCGCTATACCCAGGATGAGATCGATGACCTGAACGCTGACCCGGCAGGCGATGCTGCCAGCATTGCCATTTCGCCGGCTTTTAAATCAGCTTTGATGGACTATATGTTCCAAGACCTGGGCGTCGCGTGGCAGCGCCTGTACCTGGCGCCGGCCGATGATGAGCTAGCCAAACAATGGCGCTGGCGCACGGTGCCTGATGGCGAAGAATGGGAGCCCATGCCGGTCAACACGGCTCGCGAACTGTCCACTGCATTGCGGGCCAACCCGGGACTGAAGGTATTTGTCGCTTCCGGATACTATGACCTGGTCACACCATTTTTCGATGCTGAATACACCCTCAATCGCCACGACATCAGGGCGAATCAGGTTATTTATAAATACTATACGGGCGGCCACATGATGTACGTCAATGAGCCCTCGCGCACACAATTACTGAACGATACCAGGACATTCATCCTCGACCAGATCAGTCATTGAATTAACTTAGGGTCGGCGCGGAAATAACTTCACATTATCGCTGGAGCGTCTGAGGCTGAAGCAGCATCGGGTGGTCGCTGCAATGAAAGCGGTGGGGAGTTGCTTCCAGGCTGTGGGGTAAGCTCTGCCTCCTCG
>JADFLJ010000104.1 GCA_022564475.1 Pseudomonadota bacterium | reverse complement strand
GTGTTAGTTCTCGCGGTTGCATCGTTGGGATTATAGCAACGATAATGCGCGCCGATAATCTTAAACCGAACCCGGAGAACACCAATGTACAAGCACAGCCTATGGACCCTCATGATCGTGGCGATTGCATTTCCCGCCATGGCGGATGAAGCAGAGGGTCCCTGGTCGGGAAAAGCGACTTTGGGCTACCTGGCCACATCCGGCAACACTGAAAACTCCAACCTGAACGCGGCTTTCGAGGTCGCGTACGCGGCCAACAAGTGGCTCCATGAATTCAGGGCAGCGGCCATTAGCGCCAGCGAGAGCGACTCGACGACGGCCGAGGCCTACGACCTGGGCTGGAGAAGTGAGCGCAATTTCACCGAGACTAACTTCCTGTTTGGTCGTCTGGACTGGCGCAGTGACCGTTTCTCGACCTATGAGAAGCAATTCTCGCAGACCGTGGGCTATGGTCGCAGAGTGATCAGTGGGGACACCCACAATCTGAGTATCGAGGTTGGTGCCGGTGTACGGCAATCCGATCTGGCGGATGGCAGTTCTGAGAGCGAATTAATCTTCCGCGCTGGCGCCAATTATGTCTGGACGCTAAGCGACACATCGAAATTCAAGCAGGATTTGAACATCGAAGCCGGTGAGGTGAACACGTTTCTGGAGTCGGTCACGGCCATATCAGTCAGCCTCGTCGGCAACCTGTCACTGGTCGCGTCCTACACGGTCAGACACAATACGGACGTCCTGCCGGCCACGGAAAAAACCGATACGTTCTCGGCTTTGTCGCTTGAGTACCTGTTCTAGTGGTGCATCAATACAAGCTTGTTGGACCACTAGTCGCCTGTACAATGACCGGAAAATCGTAACGCATTGAATTAAAAAAAGAAAAAAGCGGACGATCCGGCAGCCTTTTTCCGTAAAAAAAGCTCTGATTTCGTTGCAATAAGCGAGCTCGTACAGTAAAATTTCGCGCCTTTCGGCCACCCGGCAGGTTGAGCGCTGTGTGGCCGGTAAACATAAAAGAAATTTGAAATCCTGCGGAATAGAGATAATGAAGACGTTTTCAGCGAAGCCAGCCGAAGTACGCCGCGACTGGTTCATAGTGGACGCTACAGGCAAGACCCTGGGTCGCCTGTCGACCGAGATTGCGCGCCGCCTGCGCGGCAAGCATAAACCCGAGTACACGCCTCATGTTGATACCGGTGACTACATCGTCGTCGTCAATGCTGAGAAAGTACGCGTGACGGGCAATAAGCTCAAAGACAAGATGTATCACCACCACACGGGCTACATCGGCAATCTGAAGTCTGTTCCGCTTGAGAAAGTGCTGGCGGAAACGCCGGAACGCGTCATTCAGCGTGCTGTTAAAGGCATGTTGCCGCGCGGACCGCTGGGACGTCAGATGTACTCCAAGCTGAAGGTTTTTGCAGGGCCTGAACACCCCCATACGGCACAACAGCCGATCCCTCTTGAAGTGGACGCCTGAGCAATAGCTGAGCAATATCACAGAGCACAGAGATAAAATAATGAGTGAATTCTTTTACGGTACCGGCCGTCGCAAGACATCAACAGCCCGCGTTTTCATGCGGCCTGGCGGCGGCGAGATCAAGGTTAACAATCGCCCTCTGGATATATTCTTCGGGCGCAAGACGGCACGCATGATTGTGCGCCAGCCGCTCGAGCTGACCAGCCTCGTGGACAAGTTCGATATCAATGTCACGGTTAAAGGTGGAGGCACGACGGGGCAGGCCGGCGCGATTCGCCACGGATTGACACGGGCATTGATGCAGTACGACGAGTCGCTGCGGCCGTCGCTGCGCAAAGCCGGTTTTGTTACACGTGATGCGCGGAAAGTTGAACGCAAGAAGGTTGGACTCCGCAAGGCACGTCGCGCGACGCAATACTCGAAGCGCTAAGTCAAAACCGGCTTTGGAGTCACTCTGTTTGGGGGATCGTCTAGTGGTAGGACTACGGACTCTGACTCCGTCAACGGGGGTTCGAGTCCCTCTCCCCCAGCCAAAAAAAACCGGGGTCGAACCGAGGTTTTTCAAAACCTCGGTTCGACCCCGGTTTTTTATGTCCGCATTTCCCGGACGCCCGTATCGCTCGCAATTAGCAGGATATCGGCTGGTCGGTTCGCGAAGAGCCCGACACAGACAATGCCCGGGATCTGATTCAGGCGACTCTCGAATTCAATCGGATTGGTGATCTGCAGATCATGTACATCCAATATGTGATTGCCGTTGTCTGTGACGAAGCCTTCTCGCCACACAGGTTGGCCACGAAGTTTGACGAGGCGTTGCGAAACAAATTCCTGCGCCATAGGCAGTACTTCAATCGGTAGCGGAAACGTACCCAACATGCCGACAAGTTTGCTGTCATCAACGATGCAGATGAAGCGCCTCGCAGCGCCTGCGAGTATTTTTTCCCGCGTCAACGCGCCGCCACCACCCTTGATCAGGTGTAAACGCTTTGTTGATTCGTCGGCGCCGTCAATATAGAGGTCGATGGCCCCTGCTTCATTGAGGGTAATGACTTCGAATCCCTGCGCCTCGAGTAGCTCGCTTGATGCTTTGGAACTGGACACAACTTTTTCGATGCGGCCCCGAATCGTGGGGAGTAATTCGATCAGACAATTGACGGTGGAACCGGTGCCCACACCGAGCAACGTGCCCGGCTCAATAAATTCAAGTGAGGCTTGCGCCACCTGACGTTTCTTTTCGCTTGCGTCCATATGAAAAGATTCTATGAATTTCGACGATCCCGAGACTACCCGATCGGTGGTCGGACTGCCACGCCCTGCGTCCGGTTTTACATCGCGAACAAAAAAGGGTCCGCCATGGCGGACCCTTTGTTTGCTTTAGAAGAAGGCTGAGGTGTTGGTGAAGCTGAACCCACCTCTCTTCAAAGCGGTCGAAAGTTAGCGTTTCTTGCGGCGTGTCGTCTTCCTCTTCTTAGGAGGCTTTCCGACGCGTTGCTTTACGCTTCGCTTTCTTCTTCGTTTTGCGCTTGGCTACTTTCTTTTTAGCCTTCTTCTTGGCTTTCTTCTTCGCTTTCTTTTTAGTCTTGCGCTTGGCTACTTTTTTCTTCGCAGCTTTCTTTTTGGTTCTCTTCTTAGCCTTTTTCTTTACTGTCCGCTTTTTCTTCTTGGCCGTAGTTTTTCTTTTCGCTACGCGCCGTTTCGCGGTTTTCTTACGTGATACTTTCTGCTTCTTAGCGACTTTGCGCTTCGAAGCTTTTTTACGTGACTTCTTTTTGGTAGCCATCATTTTCTCCGTGTCGGATACCCGGCGTTGAGTATATACAACAAAAGCAAAAAATCCAGCAAGTTAGGTGACGTGGTTCGCGTTTCAACACATATGAAAAAATGCGTTTCTTCAAGTCAAATAAATAGCTGTTGCTCACGCTGCGCTTTTATTCTTCCTGCTTGCTAATTTTATTGTTCCGACAGCTGTGAATTTTCTATTCACATTCAATGCCAGCGTACGCAGGATGTTTAATTTTTCACAGGCTTATAAAGGCTAATTTGTTTCTGTAAAAACGCGATAAAGCCGTATATCCCAAGGATTTGGGCTTATTTTCTCGATTTCCTGACAATCGAAGGCGACGCCGGCAAGTTTTGGACGTTGCCATTTTTTGTTCTGTTTCAGGAAGGAAAAACAACGATCGTAATAACCGCCCCCTGCGCCTATTCGATTTCGTGATTGATCGAATACGACCATCGGTGTCACGACGACATCGAGTTTTTCGGGCGAAATTTCCTTACCGGAATGTGGTTCCCAAATACCAAATTGATTTCGTTCGAGTCGCGTATTGCGCGTAATTTCCAGGAAACGCATGTGAATGCGGTTTTCGATCAGGGGAACGAAAACACGTTTTTTCGCACTCCACGCACGTTCAATGATCATGCTTGTGTCGACTTCATCCGACGTAGCGAGGTAACAGGCAATGGACTTGCTGCGAAAAAAAAGTGCGGTGTTGAGAAAGTGTCGGCAAATGCGAGAGGAAAATTTCGCGCGATCGCTGTCGCCAATGTCATGGCGTGCTTGCCTGCCGCTATCGCGCATTTGTTTCATCGTTTGACTCATGATGAAAGATGACGCCTCCCGCCTGTGCCGTTAACGAACCGTCGCTCTCGAACCGGAGCAACAGGTGGGGTCAGCCGTGGCAGCAACAGGCTTTCCGATAAATCGGTCCTGCACAAATGCTGCCGACAGTGCACGACCCCGAGGTAAATAGTTAGGGTCGAAAGGTATCCAGGTCGATATCGAACACTGCAGGAGGCGCCAATTAGTTTGCCGTGCGTCAGAAGTCCAGCTGTTGGGTGTTGCCCAACACGCTTTCGACACGGTCTGAAATGAGTTTAAGCCGAGTACTTATATCGTCCTCGAGCGTCTTGTCACGCTCCTGGGCATGGAGCAAATCGTTAGCCATGTTGAGCGCGGCCATAACGGCGATACGGTCAAGGCCGATGATCCGGCCGTTGTCGCGAATCTCGCGCATCTTACTATTCAGTACTTCGGCAGAATCGAGAAGGTCGGTGCGTTCGCTTGCGGGGCATGCGACCTGATATTCCTTATCGAGAATCCTGACGCTGACCTGGGCATTTGTATCGTTCATTTAAGATCCCTGTTCCATCGCTTTAAGTCTGCCTATCATCGCTTCAACTCTGGCGCGGACCTGTTCATTCTTTTGCAGCAGGTTGGCGCGTTCGGCCGTGAGTACATCCTGGCGTTGTTTAAGAGACTTGTTTTCGTCCTGTAGCTGGTCGCAAACGCGAACCAGTGCGTCGACTCTCTTCTCGAGTCGCTTGAGTTCGTGTTCAAACACGGAGTTGATATTGTCTGCCATGAAACCAATATAGTCAGGCAACCGGGCAGAATCAATCGCCAATGTAACGTATTCGCCGCGGACATGGCCTGATTCCGGATTACATGGGATCATTGGCGACCTCTGACCACGGATAGATGCCACAAAGTGAATTTTCAGGTTGACCATGATGTGTTGAACGATGCACTGCAGCGCTGCGGCGCGAGCTGGACGGCGGCGCAGGCGCATGGCCTGTTTTCGAGTCGCTTGGCCGTGTCAGGGTCAAATGGCCATACGCAGTCTTTGAGCCAGGTGCTGGAGGGCAGCGATGAGTCGGATGCGTTTCAAAAAGAGTGTGAAGACATGTTGGCTGCGCTGTGGCTGGCTACGCACAGCGCGTTCTCAGAGCGACAATCGGCGTTCGAGCCGCTGCTGGCCGATGATGGCGACAATGCCGCCATTCGTACGGAGGCAGTTGCCCATTGGTGTGAGGGTTATCTGCACGGGCTCGTGTCGGGCGACCACGAGGCGGCGCTAAGAGAACGTCTTGCGGCTGAACCGCTGGCTGACATCATCAAAGACATCTTGCAGATCACGCGTGCAGCTGTTGACGAAAACGATGATGATGAAAGCAACGAAGAATCTTATGTCGAAATAATTGAGTATTTGCGGGTCGCAGCGCAGCTTGTCTATGAAGAGCTCGCAGAATATCGACCGAGGCCGCCGCAATGAAACAGAGTGAATTCGCCAGGCGTCGCGAGCAGCTCATGCAGATGGTGGGTGAAGACGGTGTCGTAATTTTGCCCGCGGCACCCGTTCGTATGCGCAGTCGTGATGTCGAATACCGCTATCGACAAGACAGTGATTTTTATTACCTGACTGGCTTCGCAGAGCCCGATGCCGTGGCCGTGCTGGTACCGGGGCGCAGCAATGGCGAGTTCCTGCTGTTCTGTCGGGAACGCGATCCCGAGAAAGAATTATGGAATGGACATCGCGCAGGTCAGGACGGCGCTATTCAGGACTTTGCTGCGGATGACGCGTTTCCGATTGACGATATCGACGATATTCTGCCGGGCGTCATTGAATCCTGCAGGCGCGTCTACTACACGATGGGCATGTACAAGGATTTTGATTCGCGAATAGGGGAGTGGATCAACTCCTTGCGCGCACGTGAGTCGCGCGGTGTTCACACACCGCATGAATTCGTGGCGCTGGATCATTTGTTGCACGACATGCGCCTGTTCAAGAGTCGCGCCGAGATCGCCGCGATGAGAAAGTCAGCCAAGGTTGCGGTTTCTGCGCACGAACGCGCGATGCAACAGGTTCGTCCGGGCTTGATGGAATATGAAGTTGCCGCGGAATTTCATTACGAATTCAAGCGCCACAATGCGTGTGTTTCCTACAATCCAATTGTCGGCTCGGGTGCTAATTCCTGCACCTTGCACTATGTCGACAACAACAAGCAGCTTGAGGATCATGATCTGTTGCTGATCGATGCGGGTTGTGAGCTCGATTATTACGCATCGGATATTACTCGTACATTGCCGGTTAACGGTAAGTTCAGCCCGGAGCAACGCGCCGTTTACGAGATCGTTCTCGAAGCACAACTCGTGGCGATCGAGAAGACACGCAAGGGCAACCATTGGAATGAGCCGCACGATGCCGCGGTTGAAATCATCACGCGTGGGCTCAAAAAACTGGGCCTGCTGGAAGGCTCCGTGTCCCGATTGATAAAGGATGGCGCCTACAAGGAATTTTTCATGCATCGCACCGGCCATTGGATTGGCATGGATGTTCACGATGTCGGTGATTACAAGGTAGGAGATCAATGGCGCCTGCTTGAGCCCGGCATGGTGACAACTGTAGAGCCCGGTATTTATATCCCGGCCAGCTGCAGCATTCCGGCGCGCTTTGGAAACATCGGCGTGCGCATTGAAGATGATGTTCTGGTGACGGCCAACGGAGCTGACGTATTGAGCAAAGGCCTTGTGAAAGAGCCTGCTGACATTGAGGCCTTGATGGGGCGCTGATGACCGATTCCAGAAAATCATTGGACTACGACGTCGTCATAGCCGGTGGCGGCATGATCGGTACCAGCCTGGCGCTCGCGCTGTCACCGCTGGGACTGCGTGTTGCGGTCGTTGAGGCGGTCGCACGCAGTGCTGCAACACAACCGAGTTTCGATGATCGTTCCACAGCATTGTCGCGCAGCACACAGCACATGTTCGAGGCAATGGGTCTGTGGGACAGCATCGAGTCTGCGTCGACGCCGATCCGGAAAATCCACGTATCTGAAAAGGGCCGCTTTGGGTTCTCACACATCAACGCCGACGAGCAAAAACTGGCCGCGTTGGGTTACGTCGTTATCAACCGGGTGCTCGGCGAGGTGCTGCAGGAGGCACTTGTCGGTGATGCGTCGATTGACTGGGTGTGTCCGGCGAAAATTACCGCGATTGACGCGAGTGCCGAAAAGATGACTGCAACGATCGAACACGAGGGCGGCAAGGCCCGGGAAGTCAGTTGTCAATTGATCGTCGCGGCGGATGGTTCCAATTCCTCGGTGCGCGACATGATGGGAATATCGGCATCTCAGACGTCCTATGGGCAGCGCGCGATCATTGGCAATCTGTTGCCCGGGAAGCCGCATGAGAACGTTGCGTATGAGCGATTTACGGATCGTGGGCCGCTTGCCTTGCTGCCCATTGCTGATGAACGTGCGGCGTTCGTCTGGAACGTGGATGAAAAAGATGCGGCTGACATCCTGGCACTCGACGATGATTCTGTTCTCGGTGCGTTGC
>JADFLJ010000103.1 GCA_022564475.1 Pseudomonadota bacterium | reverse complement strand
TGTTCGCCACCGACTACGCCGAAGTCCGTTTGCCGTTGACAGACATCGATCTCGCATTCGTTGAACTCCCCAGCGCAACTGACATTACTGCTTCGGGCGGGGTCGATGGCCCAGGCGTCGTGTTGTCTGCAATTCAAAAGGGCAAGCCTCAAGAGTGGCAAGCAACAATCGTTCGCAGTGAAGGTGTTGTCGATGAGAGCAGCCGGGTTACCTATGCCGTCGCACGACTTGTTGACCCCTATCGATTGCGCACTGACGGCAGGCCTCTGCCAATGGGCTCATTTGTTACAGCGAGGATTGAAGGGGTTACTCTGGATGGAATCATCAGGGTGCCGCGCAATGCCTTACGCGGTTCTGACCAGCTGATTTTCGTTGACGATGATTCCCGCCTGAGAATACGCGCAGTCGAAATAGTCCGAGCCGATGCAGAGTATGTTTATCTGACCGGAGGTGTGGCACCCGGCGATCGAATTGTTATGACGGCGCTCGAAACACCGATTAACGGGATGAAAGTGGAAATCAGCGAGGGTGGTGACACGGGTACATCGCAGCTCGCGACCAGTGTGGAGGCGGAGTAAATATGCAATTGCCAGGTGTCACTGAACAAAAAGGCCTGATCGCGTGGTTCGCCGCAAATCACGTTGCGGCCAACTTGCTCATGCTGTTGATAATTGTCGCAGGTCTCCTGTCCGCATTTTCGATTCGCAAGGAAACACAGCCTGAGATAGATCTCAACTGGGTACAAATTCGCGTTTCCTACCTCGGAGCAGCACCGCAGGAAGTTGAACAAGGCGTGGTGATAAAAGTCGAGGAGGCAATTCAGGATGTGGAAGGTATCAAGAAGCTTCGATCAATAGCGCGCGAGGGTCGCGGCACCGTAACAGCAGAGATCGAACTGGATGCGGATTTCAATGCGGTCATGAGTGAAATCAAGACGAGGGTGGACGCGATCTCAACCTTCCCGGCGCTCACAGAAAAACCCGTCATCACCGAAATAAAGGTGACCAATCCGGTTGTGCTGATCGCGATTCATGGCGACCTCGATGAGCTGATGCGCAAGACCATCGCGCAGGAAGTTCGCGATGAATTACTGCAGTTGCCGGAAGTGAATCAGGTCGAGAAATTTGGTGATCGACCGTTCGAGATAAGCATCGAAGTCTCCGAAAACACACTGCGCCAGTACGGCCTGACGATGAGTGAGATTTCACAAGCCATCAAGAATTCGTCGATCGATATGCCGGGTGGCACGATCAAGTCGGAGGGTGGCGATATCCTCCTGCGCACGATCGGCCAGGTGTATACCGGGGATGAGTTCGGCCAACTGGTCTTGCGGACGTTTCCGGACGGCACGCGCCTGGTCTTAAGCGATATTGCGACCATCAAGGATGGCTTCGCGGAAACAGACGGGTGGGGGCGTTTCAACGGGCGGCCCACGGTGACGATTCAAGTCGTATCGGGTGGTCAGCAGAACGAACTTGCGACGGCGGCAGCAGTCAGGCAATACATCGAGAAGAAGTCAGAATCGATGCCACCGGGTATCGAGATGGACACCTGGATTGACCTGTCTTATTACCTGAAGGCCCGGCTTGGGATGATGACTGACAACATGATTCAGGGCGGCATTCTCGTCTTTATCGTGCTGTCGTTATTCCTGCGCGTCAAAGTCGCGTTCTGGGTCGTCATCGGTATCCCGATCACTTTCCTGGGCGCGTTGTGGCTCATGCCAGCGTGGCCAATCACGATCAACATGATCAGTATTTTCGGCTTTATTATCGTGTTAGGTATCGTTGTCGATGACGCTATTATCATTGGCGAGAGTGTCTATACCAAGATTCGCAAGGATGGGCATACGCTCGACAATGTAATTCACGGCGCGAATAAAGTTGTGATCCCGGCGACCTTCGGCGTGTTAACGACGATCGCGGCTTTTGCACCCATGCTGTTCATTGGCGGCTTTGCCGCGCCCTTTTTCGAAGCAATGGGCGTTGTGGTTGTGTTTTGTTTGATCTTCTCGCTTATAGAGTCGAAATTGATTTTGCCCGCGCATCTTGTGCACGCGAATATACCGCCAGTTGACGAAGAAGATCTGTTCAACCCGCAACGCCACATCGGTTTTTTCGAGCGTTTTCCGCGATTCTTTCTGAAAATTCAGCGCCGTGTGCAACACGCTCTGTTCAGGCTAATCGACAATCACTACAGACCGATGCTCGAGAAGGCGATCGACAATCGCGGTGTGACGCTCTCGATATTCGTGGCTGTGCTTATTCTTACGATTGGCTTGATCGCCAGCGGCATGGCTCGGGTCGTGATGTTGCCGGAGATACCCAGTGACTTCATACAGGTTAATTTCCAGATGCAAAGCGGCACTGCAGCGGAGGCACGCAATGTCGCAGCCGAAAAAATAGAAAGAGCGTTGCTCGACATGAACGCCGAGTACGTCGCCGAGAATCCCGGTGCCATCCCGATAATCGATCATATCGGCGTATTCACCCGCGGCGAGACGGGCGCCCGGATGTGGGTTGAGTTACCGAAGGATGATGACAGGCCTTACAGCCATACAGAAGTCGCGAAGATGTGGCGCGAGCGTGTCGGGGACATACCGGGAATGAAGGAGCTGACGTTTGCGGGCGCAGTCCATATTGGTGGCGGGCCGCCTCTGAGCTTTCGATTGAGCGGTGCAGACTACGAAAAACTCGAACGTGCAGCGGAAGAGCTTGGAGACGCGTTGTCTGAATACACGGGTGTATTTGATATTCGCAATTCTGCATTGGCGGGTGGAGACGAAATCAAGCTGACGATAAAACCCGAGGCAGAAGCGCTTGGACTAACGATGTCATCGCTTGGCCGACAGGTCCGGCAGGCATTTTACGGAGAGGAAGCGCAGCGTATTCAGCGCGGCAAGGACGAGATAAAAGTCATGGTGCGTTATCCACGTGACGAGCGTCGTTCCATAGCCGATCTTGAAAACATGCGTATTCGGACGCCGTCAGGAGAAGAGGTGCCGTTCGAATCTGTGGCCGAGATTTCTTTCGGTCAGGGGTACTCGCAAATTTCCCGACTCAATCGCGAGCGTACGGTTACTGTATCCGCGGACATCGATCCTGATATCGTTGAGCCGCAGGAAATAATTCGCAGGATATCTGACGAGTTTATTCCGGGTCTGTTGTCGCGGTATTCCGGCGTGTCGTTTAATCTCGAAGGGTCCAGCGAGGAACTGAAAGACTTTCAGTTCGATCTGATGGTCGCGAGCATCGTTGCGCTGTTCCTGATCTATGCATTGATGGCAATCCCGCTGCATTCCTACAGTCAGCCTTTGCTCATCATGTCGGTTATACCGTTCGGCATCATCGGCGCAGTGGTGGGTCACGTGATCATGGGTATGGCGATCAGCATGTTCTCGTTGTTTGGCCTGATCGCACTTGCTGGCGTTGTCGTGAACGACAGCCTGATCATGGTGGACTTTATCAATAAAGCACGAATCAAAGGCGTGCCGATTCGACAGGCTGTTATTGAGTCAGGGACGCAGCGTTTTAGAGCCATCATGCTGACGTCGTTCACAACGGCAGTAGGCCTTACGCCGATCCTGCTGGAAAAAAGTGTGCAAGCCCAATTCGTTATCCCCACGGCAATATCGCTGAGCTTTGGAATTGTCTTCGCAACGGTCATTACCTTATTCCTGATACCATCGCTGTATATGTTGCAACAGGACGGCTTCGCGAGGTCGCGTTACCTGTGGGATTTGCTACTGGGCCGCCCGGAACGTGTGACGGACCCCATTTAAATTGAGCGCCGCCGATTCCGCCGATCGCGATGAGACCCGAAGTGGCATCGTTGCAGGACTGATTGCCTATTCGCTCTGGGGCGTGTTCCCCGTTTACTTCAAGATCATCGAGTCCGTCGCGCCTACCGAGGTGCTGGCGCATCGAATCGTATGGGCCGTTCCATTTGGCGCCTTGATTCTGCTGTTTCGCCGGCAGTGGCCCGAGGTTCGCCGTGCACTCACGGATCGGACGACGGTGTCCTGGCTCGGCCTGTCCGCACTCTTTATCACGGTGAACTGGTTTATCTACATCTGGGCCGTACAGAACGAGCGAATTTTTGAGACCAGCCTCGGCTACTACATCAATCCGCTGATGTACGTTTTTGTTGGTGTTTTATTCTTCGGCGAACGACTCCGATCGCTGCAACTCGCGGCGGTCATTTTCGCGAGCGTCGGTGTAATCGTTTTGACATTGAGCGGCGGCACGTTTCCGTGGGTCGCGATCTCACTGGCGGTCTTTTTTACGGCCTACGGTGTCATCCGCAAGCGCGTGGCCATTGGCGCGATGCCGGGCCTGTTTGTCGAAACCGTACTGCTATTCCCATTTGCCATGGTCTGGATGACATGGCTGCTCGTGGCCGGTCAGGCGTCGTTCGGTACACAGGATATGTCGCTGGCCATGCTGTTACTGGCCGCGGGACCGATCACGGTCGTGCCGTTGCTGCTGTTCGCGGTTGCTGCAAGGCGTTTGCCGCTGACCATGATCGGCTTCATGCAATTTTTAGCGCCGACGCTGCAGCTTCTAACCGGTATTTATTACGGAGAAAAACTGACGACCGCACATCAGATTTGCTTTGGTCTGATATGGGTCGCCGTTATTCTGTTCAGTGTCGACGCGATTCGCGCAGGCAGGAAGAAGGCTGCGTAACTTACTTGTTTGCCTTGCGTTCCTGCGCTTCCTTGATGACTGTTTCCGCAACGTTCTGCGGACAAGGTGCGTAATGCGAAAATTCCATCGTGTACTGACCGCGTCCGGACGTGAGCGTACGCAGATGGCTGATGTAGCCAAACATGTCGGCCAACGGTGCATCTGCCTTGACGCGCACACCGGTCGGACCTGCGTCCTGGGACTTGATCATGCCGCGACGGCGGTTGAGGTCACCAATGACATCACCGACGTTGTCGTCAGGTGTGAAAACATCCACCTTCATGATTGGCTCAAGCAGTTGCGGACCCGCTTTCGGAATCGACTGGCGGTAGGCTGCCCTGGTTGCGATTTCGAACGCGAGTGCCGACGAATCGACCGCGTGGAAAGCGCCGTCCAGCAGCGTGAATTTGACGTCGAGGAGCGGATACCCGGCCAAGGTGCCTTCGCTCATGCAGCCCCTGAATGCCTTTTCGATCGCGCTCCAGTATTCGCGCGGCACGTTACCACCCGTTACCTTGGATTCGAACTCGTAGCCCGTGTTCTTTTCAGCCGGTTCGATGCGGTATTCGATCTTGCCGTACTGGCCTGAACCACCGGACTGTTTCTTGTGCGTGTACGTATCTTCGATCGTTTGCGTAATCGTTTCGCGGTAGGCAACCTGCGGTTTACCCATTTCCACATCGACGTCATGCGTGCGACGCAGAATGTCGACCTTGATGTCGAGGTGTAATTCGCCCATGCCCTTGATCAGGGTTTCGCCCGAGTCTTCGTCGGTTGCGACATGGAACGACGGATCTTCCTGCACCATCTTGTTCAGAGCGATCCCCATTTTCTCGTTGCCGGCTTTGTCTTTCGGCGAAATGGCGATCGAGATTACGGGCTCAGGGAAAACCATCGGCTCGAGCGTTGCCGGATGGTTGGTATCGGCAAGTGTGTGACCCGTGCGCGTATTTTTCATGCCGAGCAGGGCAATGATGTCACCCGCTTGTGCGGAGTCGAGCTCTTCGCGCGAGTTAGCATGCATCTCAACGATACGGCCGATACGTTCGGTCTTGCCCGTAAACGTGTTCAATACGTTATCGCCCTTCTTGATTCTGCCGGCGTAGATACGCGTAAAGGTCAGGGCACCGTAACGGTCATCCATGATTTTGAACGCAAGCGCACGCAGCGGCTTGTCGGGATCGACTGTAACGACCTGTCCGGTATGGTTGCCTTCAAGGTCCATTTCCGGCTGCGGTTTGACTTCGGTCGGATTCGGCAGGTAGTCAACTACTGCATTAAGAATATTCTGTATACCTTTGTTTTTAAAGGCTGCTCCACAGTAGGTCGGGAAGAAGTCAAGCTTGATAGTGCCCGCGCGAACGCATTTCTTGATCGCATCGACACTCGGTTCTTCACCTTCCAGGTATTGCTCCAGCAGATCGTCATCCTGTTCAATGGCCATCTCGATCAGCTTCTCACGCCACTCTTCAACAACTTCTTGCATGTCTTCGGGAACATCGCCCACGGTGAATACTTCCGGATCGTCAGACGTTGGCCAGATGTAGGACTTGCGCGTCAGCAGGTCGACGACGCCTTTGAAATCGTCTTCAATGCCGATAGGCAACACCATGACAATCGGGTTCGCCGCGAGCACATCCTTGATCTGCTCGACAACTCGGTAGAAATCCGCACCGATACGGTCAAGTTTGTTGACAAAAATAATGCGTGCGACTTCCGAGTCGTTGGCGTAACGCCAGTTCGTTTCCGATTGTGGCTCCACGCCGCCGGATCCACAAAACACGCCAATGCCGCCGTCGAGGACTTTCAGTGAGCGATAGACCTCGATCGTGAAGTCGACGTGTCCGGGCGTATCGATGATGTTCAGGCGATGCTCGTGCCACACACAACTTGTTGCGGCAGACTGAATCGTGATGCCGCGTTCCTGCTCCTGCTCCATGAAGTCCGTTGTGGCTTCGCCATCGTGAACCTCACCCGTGCGGTGAATTTTGCCCGTGAGCTTGAGGATGCGCTCTGTCGTCGTGGTCTTGCCCGCGTCAACGTGGGCAAAAATGCCGATATTTCGGTATTTGCTGAGATCTGTCATTGCTTAAACTCTTTGCGTTATCTGGCGGTGTCGCGGTTGCTAGGGTCGTTCGGGCGCGGATAATAGCAGCGCGTCCACGCGTAAACCAGTGAAAATAACGGCTATTTCCGGCCGTATGGGGATATGACACCGGGGCGCGGGAAATCAATGCTGCCGCAAGCCCTGCAGTGCCTTTCTAACGTCTCAGAATAGCCCACCAGCGGGCGATGTTCAGCAGGCTCATGAGCGACGCAGAAACGTAGGTGAGCGCTGCTGCCGTCAGCAATCGTCGGGCGTGAGGTCGGTCGGCCTCCTTGAGAATTCGATGCTGCTCCAGCATGGGCAACGCCCGCCCGAAACTGGCGTCGAATTCGGTCGGCAAAGTGACGAAATGCACCAAGGTGGACGTTGCCAGCGTCAGAAATCCGACCGCGAACATCAGGATGCCGAGCTGCGGGATGCGAGTGATGGCCCCGATGAATGGCGAAACCATCAGAACGCCCGCGCCGACACGCTGGATTGGCCCTGAGATGCGCACCAGCTGAGTGCGCAGCCGCAGCGGCACGTAGGCTTGCTTGTCCTGAATAGCATGGCCAACCTCATGGGCCGCGACGGTGATTGCTGTCAGCGAGTGGCCGTCAAACTTGTCGGGTGTCAGCCGTACGGTCTTGTCGATCGGATCGTAGTGGTCGCCGCCCTCGGTGATCTCAACCTTGACGCTTTGCAGATCGTTACGATCGAGCAGATGGCGCGCAAGTTCGGCACCGCTGCCGGAGTAGCGATCGGCCGGTTCGCTGTACTGGCTCAAGACCCGCTTTACCCAGATGCCGGGCAGAAAGATCAGAGCGAGTACCAGCACAATGACAATAACTATCACCATGTGGTCATCCTAGCGCGGTAAAGTAGGGCGATGACAGGCGACCAGACAATTCTTTTTACGCTGCTGTTTGCTGTGTTCGTATTTCTCATCTGGGGCCGCTGGCGCTACGACCTGGTTGCGTTCGTCGCCTTGCTCATTGCCTTGCTGACAGGCGT
>JADFLJ010000102.1 GCA_022564475.1 Pseudomonadota bacterium | reverse complement strand
TCGAATGAGTCCCTGAATCTTGTTCCATTGTGCCTCGGAGACAACCGGGCCGATCTCAGTGCCTTCGCCTCTCGGGTCCCCGACGACCAGGGCATCTGCAACGGCGGCCGCCAGCGTCGCCGCTTCGTCCATGCGATCTTTCGGCACCAGCATGCGCGTCGGTGCATTGCAGGACTGCCCCGTGTTCTCAAAACACTCGGCAGCGCCTTTTTTCACAGCCTTGTCGAAGTCGGCATCTTCGAGCAGGATATTGGCTGACTTGCCACCCAATTCCTGAGCGACGCGCTTTACCGTGGGTGCCGAATTCTGCGCAACGAGAATTCCTGCTCGAGTTGAGCCTGTAAACGACATCATCGCGATATCCGGATGTTGGCTCAGCGCCGTGCCGACGCCAGGACCATCGCCATTCACCAGGTTGAAAACGCCGGGCGGTACGCCGGCTTTATCGAGAATCTCCGCGAAGACGATTGCACTGAACGGTGCAATTTCGCTCGGCTTGAGTATCATCGTGCAGCCGGCCGCCAGGGCGGGGGCAACTTTGACGGCGATCTGGTTCATCGGCCAGTTCCACGGCGTAATCAGCCCGCACACGCCAATCGGCTCTTTTACGATGAGCGTCGTTCCACTGCGTTCTTCAAATTGGTAATTTTTGAGCGCTTTGAGGGCTGCATCTATGTGTTGAACTCCGCTGGCCGCCTGCGAGTTTTTGGCAAGTCCCCAGGGTGCGCCCATCTCATCCATGATCGCTTCCGCCACATCGTCATGGCGCGTTGCGAAAACATCGAGTATCGATTGCAGCAACGCCATGCGCTCTTCGCGTGTCGTCTGCGAATAACTGTCGAATGCACGGCTCGCGGCGCTAACGGCCGCGTCGACGTCGGCTGCTGAGCCCAGGCTAATGCGGCCGTAAACTTCTTCAGTCGCCGGATTGACGACGTCGAGTCGGTCTGCACCAATCGGGTCAACCCACTTTCCATCAATGTAAAACTGCAGTTTTTCGAGCATTTCGGGCCTCCTCAGGCAAGCCGCGCATGATATCGCAAATTCGCGGGCAGGCGAGGGAAAAGGGGTCGACCCCTATTTATTATGGCAGTAGCAGGAACTTCTGACGATATTCGGCAGGCGGCATGTCGTACCAGGACTTGAATGCCGTCGTGAATGAGCAGATGTTCGAGTAGCCCAGCAACATCGCAATATCCAGCGACTTCAGGCGTATGTCACTCAAGTAACGTATTGCGAGATCTGCCCTGACTTCCTGCAGGACCTTCTGAAAACTGGTGCGCTCGGCCTTGAGGCGACGCTGCAATGTGCGGCGACTGAGCAGCAGGGAGCGGCAGGCTGCATCGGCATTGGCCTCACCGCTGGCCATCAGATCGGCCATCATGTTTTTCAATTGCTCGGCAATATTGTCCCCGGTATTCAAGGACTTAAGATATTTCTCTGCCTGTTCGATGAGTTGCTTGTACATTGCTATTGTTTTGTCCGCAGCCTGAGCCGCGACGATACTCCTTGTGGCTTGATTTTCCAACGGTCTATGATCGCGATCCGATGGCAGTCAGCAACAAAGCAGCAGGAATCCTATGAGTTCACCTGTCCGATATGAATTGATTGGCGATATTGGCGTTATGTCGATTAACAATCCGCCTGTAAACGTGTTGTCGCACCCGGTGCGTCAGGGTATTCAAGATGCCTGCCGAGAAGCGCAGGCAGACAGCTCGAAGGCCGTCGTCATTATTTGCGATGGCCGGACCTTCGTCGCCGGTGCGGACATCAAGGAATTCGGTCAACCACCGAAAAAACCCTTTTTGCCCGATTTGTTGAACGAGATTGAGGCGTCGAGCAAGCCGATGATCGCTGCCATCCACGGGTCTGCGCTGGGCGGCGGATTCGAACTCTGCCTCGCGAGTCACTATCGATGTGCCGTCGCAACCGCGAAAGTCGGCTTGCCCGAGGTGAAACTGGGGCTACTCCCGGGTGCGGGCGGCACGCAACGTGTTCCGCGATTGACCGGCATTACTGCGGCGCTTGAGTTGATAAGCAGTGGCAATCCGATCTCAGCCACATCGGCCGAGACGCTGGGCATTGTCGACAGGATCGTCGACGGTGACTTGCGCGAGGGGGCGCTGGCCTATGCGCGGGAGCTGATCGACAGGGGTGCCGCCTGTCGGCGCAGCAGCGAATTACCGGCCCCGGATGCGAACCCGGCGTCCTGCGCCGAGTTTCGCCAGCAGCTCGAAAAACGCGCGCGCGGCCAGATCGCACCGCAACGCATTGTGGATTGCGTAGAAGCGGCATCGACATTGCCGTTTCCGGAGGGTCTGCAATTCGAGCGAGAAGCGTTCCTCTCGCTCATGACAGGCCCGCAGTCGGCCGGTCTGAGGCACGTATTTTTCGCCGAGCGCGACGCGGCACGCGTGAGCGGCATCGATAAGACCTCGCCACAGCGAGATATCAAATCCGTCGCCGTGATTGGTGCGGGCACGATGGGAGGCGGCATTGCGATGAACTTTGCCAATGCCGGCTTGCCCGTAAAACTGCTGGAGGTCAGTGATGATGCGTTGGGGAGGGGGCTGGAGATCATCGTTCGCAATTATGCAGGCGGCGTGAAACGCGGCAAGATGACACAAGACGAGGCAATCGCTCGCCGTGACCTGATTCAGGGGACGACGGATTACGCGGCGCTCGCGGACGTGGATCTCGTTGTTGAGGCTGTCTACGAGAACCTGAGTCTGAAGCAGGATATCTTCGAGCGACTCGACGATGTGTGCAAGCCGGGGGCCATACTGGCGACCAATACGTCGTATCAGGACGTTAACCGGATCGCTGCGGTCACGCGTCGGCCGCAGGACGTCATCGGTCTGCACTTCTTCAGCCCGGCGCACATCATGAAGCTGCTCGAAGTCGTGCGCGCGGCTGAAACGGCGGATGACGTTCTCGCGACGTGCATATCCCTGGCGAAGAAGATCGGAAAAATCCCGGTCGTGGCGGGCGTCTGTTACGGCTTCATCGGCAATCGCATGCTGCAAAAATACGCTCGCGAAGCGCAATTGTGCCTGCTCGAAGGCGCCACACCGGAGACCATTGATACGGCGATGCAGCAGTGGGGCATGGCCATGGGGCCCATGCGAGTGTTCGATCTGGCCGGTCTCGATATCGGCTACAAGGCACGGCAGGGGTTGTCTCCCGAAGAGCGTGGCGACCCGAGGGCCTACCGGATTCCCGATGCCTTGGTCGAAATGGGGCGACTTGGCCAAAAGTCAGGTGCCGGCTTCTATACCTACGACCCCGACACGCGTGCTTACACCTTCGATGACGTTTCGAAATCGGTCATAGAACGCGCAGCGGCATCGCTTGGTGTCGAACGGCGCGAAGTCGATGCAAGTGAAATTGTCGATCGCCTGATCTATGCCCTGATCAATGAAGGCATCAATATAGTCGAAGAGGGGATCGCACAACGTCCGTCCGATGTCGATGTTGTCTATGTGTACGGCTACGGATTTCCAGCTCATCGCGGCGGACCCATGCATTACGCCGATGCAACAGGGCTGGACCGGGTTCTGGAGCGCATCTGCGAATTCCGCGAACGTTTTGGTGCTGAAAACTGGACACCGGCACCGTTGCTGGAGCAGTTGGTTAAGGAGAAACGATCGCTGGATTCATTTGTTGTCAAGGGCGCTTGATTGATCGGGGTGTTCGAACAACGATCAGCACGCTCCGCTCACCTGCGTACACCCGTCAAGCCTGGTACTCAGCGTAGCGAGAAGCAGTCCTCCTTTTTGCTTGCACGCGCAGCAACGCGACGAGGATCAGGCCGAGCAGCGAAAGGCCGTAGATCAGGTATTCCCAGAACATCTGCGCGTCCCGGTCGAGTGGCCGCAACGTGCCTGAGTAGTGGTCACGGCCGCGAATGGCCAGTAAGCCGCGGTCTTCGAGCGACCAGTCGATGGTGTTCGCGAGTAACAGCAGTGGTTTTCGATACAACGTACCCGTGCCTGAGCTCGCCAGACCCAGCATCGCGTCCGTGAGAAAGCTTCTTGATGCGAACAGAATGATTCGTGACGACTCTGGCGAGCGATCGACTACCCCTGAGATCATCGTGGCTTTCCCGGCGTCGGCAGCTGTCTCTTCGAGACTGCTCACGAGCGGCGACGGCTTGCCCTTGAAGTAGGACTCGAACCGTCCTTCCACCACGACAGCCAGCAGTTTCTCACCCGGCCCGTCGCCGGGCGGAAAGCCAAGATCTCCATAGGTTTCGTAGTCTGGCTCGACGACCATGTCGTCGGTGGTCCAGGCAAGCTCGGAACTCGTCAGCAGACGACGTATCTGGCGATTCGCGTTCTTCTCTTCATCCAGCGCGATGGGTGACGGCCAGGTCATGGTGATTTGATCGATGTTCTCGGTAAGGCCGCTGTCCTGATCAATGCCATCCTCACGGATGTCATTGAAAAACGGGTAGCTGGCCATGCGCGTTTCACGAAACACCATGTCGCCAACGCGGCGTTCCACGGGAATCGGAAACGACGAGTTTTGCGGGTCGAGGACCATCCGCTTTTGCAGCTTGATTCCGTGATGGGTGAGCCAGTCGATCAGGGCGGAGTCGTTCTCGGTAACGCTCAGCGTGTCCCGAATATTGACATCGAACGGCGACGTGGCCACGACGACAGTCCCACCCTGCATCAGAAACTGATCGACTGCGAAGAGCTGCTTGATGTCGAAGCGGTCCGGCGATACCAGCAGGAGAATATCGGCGTCATCGGGTACGCGGCCGCGTCGCATGTTCGCGGAGCGGAGGTTGTATTCCTCCGCCAGCGTTGTTCGTAACAAATTGAAGCGCTTGCCGCTGGCGGGCATGCCGAATATGGCGGGTGTTGAGACGGGTGTATGCAATGCAACGGTCTTCATGAAACCCCGGGAGAAACGCTTCAAAGCCGCCTGCATGCCCAGTTCAAGCCCGGCCATGTCGAATTGTTCGGGCAGGGGCACTTGTATGACGCGCCCGTCGCCTTCCAGCGTCATGTAAAACCAGAACTGATTCGTATCGGTCGCGTTGGCGATCATCGGTCGGAAGCCGAACTCTGCGGTGATCTGGCCGGCCAGGACGCCGCCGTCGGCATCCGGATCGCTGATATCAACACTCAACTTGCCACCGGAGCCAGCTTCCAGCTCAAGCAACATTGTGTCCAGTTCTTCGCGAAGCTTCTGCAACACATCGGGCAGGTTCGCGCGATCGGAAATGTAGCCCTTGAAGCTGAGTGTGTGCGGGATCTTGTCGAAAACGTCCGCGGATTCCCGGTACGCATACAGAAGTCTCTTGATCGATCGAGTGAGATCGTATTCGGGATTGCGCAGCTCCACCTTCAGGTCGGCCTCGCTTTGCATTCTGATCTCGATCAGGTCTTCGAATCCGAGTACCTCGTGTTGGTCGCCATACTCGATCAGGATATTGAAGTAGGAATTCACCACGGTTGCCTGGTACTTGTCGGCGAACTGAAACTGCACGGGTTGTATGTTGTAGGTCTCGTTCGCTTCCTTCTCCAGTTCGGGATGTTCCTGAGGGTCAATAAATTCCACCCTGATTTCGCCCTCAGCGGCAATCGCGTATTCCTCAATCAGGTCCCGCAGGCGCGGCACGAGCGGCGCCAGTAACGGATGTGTCTGCGCGCTGAAGTAACCCCGAATGAGCAAAGGTTCTTCCAGCTGGGCGAGGTAATCTTTGGTCGTTGCCGAGATCGAGTAGATATTTCCGCGAGTCAGATCGGCACGCACCCAGTCGACAGGTGCAAGCGCCAGGTTGGCAATGAAAAAACAGCTAACGAGCAAGGCCGTCCGCAGTTGCCAGCGTCGATGCAGGGCATTGCCCGGATTGCCTGCCCAACGCAGTTGCTCCAGCGCGAAAATATTCAGGGACAGGAAAATGCCGATCAGGCTGACGTAGTAGTACAGATCCCGCAGGTCGATCACGCCCCGCGTAATCGCGTTAAAGCGTGATCCCGACCCCATTAACCTGAGGATTTCAGCGCTGCGTGTGTCGAATAAGCCCGTAAGCCCGTCCGACCCAAGCACATAAAAGAGGCCGCACACGGCGGCCGTTAGAATCAGGCTGACGATCTGGTTTTCGGATCGCGAACTGACGAATAGTCCGATCGCCGCATAGGCTGCTGCGAGCAGCAGAGTGGCGAGATAGCCGCCAAACACGGGACCCCAGTCCAACGGACCGAGTTGATTGACCACAATCGGCAGGGGCAATGTCAGTAGCAGTGCTACGGCGATGAGGGCAAGACAGGCCGCGAACTTGCCAAGCACCAGTTGCAAATTGCTTACGGGCACTGTGAGCAGAAATTCAATCGTGCCGGAGCGCCGCTCCTCCGCCCACATGCGCATCGTGATGGCCGCTACGAGGAAGATCAGCAGCAATGGCATCCACTCGAACAATGGTCTTACGTCAGCAATATTGCGGGAGAAGAAGGTCTCTACCCAGAAAAAAACAAACAACGTCACGGCCAGAAATGCGCCCAGAAAAATATAGGCAACAGGCGAGGAGATAAAACCGGCAAATTCCTTGCGCGCGATTCGCAGAATGACGTTCATTATTATTGCGTCCGCCGTTGTGCAGATATTTCACCAAAAACCTGCTCGAGGTCGCGGCGCTCGGGTTGCAATACGAACAACTTCCATCCCTCTGCCGCGATGCGACTGGCGGCGACATGTGCTGCCTCTGCGGGATCTTCGTTGTCGCTCAGATCCAAAACATAGCGACAGCCAGGCCCGCCTTGCGGCATTTGCTCGACGGAGACCACGCCATTGATCGCAGCGAGTAATGCGATTGCTTGCTCCGGTCCTGCATCGACAACAACCTGCAGGCGTTTGCCGGTCAGCAGATCGTCCATCTTTGCATCGAGTACTTTGCGGCCTTCGTGGATGATAATGACTCGGCTGCAGATCGCCTGAACCTCTTGCAGAACGTGCGTTGAAAGAATGACCGTGGCATCTTCTGCGACATCCCGGATCAGTTCACGCATATGCTGCACCTGCGTCGGATCCAGGCCGTTCGTTGGTTCGTCCAGAATCAGTACACGTGGTTTGTTCAGCACCGCCTGCGCGACGCCGACTCGTTGACGGAAGCCGCGGGACAGTGTCCCGATCGTGTCCGTTGCCCTGGATGTGAGTTCTGTGCGGGCGATGGCCTTGCGTATCAGGCCGGGTCTTGCCGTATCGGCTATGCCTTGCAGGCTGGCGGCGTAATCGAGGTAGTCAACAACGGTCATCTCGTAGTAGAGCGGGTCATTTTCCGGCAGATAGCCGATGAGTTCCTGCACGGCTTCGCGCTGCTCGCCGATATCAAATCCATCCATCTCGATGGAGCCGCCCGTAGGTTCCAGATAACCCGTCAGCATCTTCATGATCGTCGTCTTGCCGGCGCCATTGTGGCCAAGTAGCCCGACGATCTCGCCCGTACCAATTTCGAAAGAGACCTGATCGACAGCCTTCAGGTCGCCGTAGCATCTGCTTAATGCCGCAACTCGTATCATCAAGTGTTTACTGCATGGCCGGAACATCCGCATAGTGCAGCATCCGCTGCGCTTTGTCGCGACCGATGTTGTTAATCAAGCGTGTGCGAACGCAACGATCGGGCCGTTCTTGCGGCGTCGTAAATCAGCCTGTTTCTGTCAGGAATTTTCGACGCTGTTTTCGCCCGGGCAACGCCAGGACCAGAAAGAGGAGCGGCTTCAGCCGCGATTCTATTCGGGCCTGTAGGAGCGGCTTCAGCCGCGACCAGACGACCCTCGGGCCTGAAGGCCCTCCTACATGCCGCGATTCTATTCGGGCCTGAAGGCCCTCCTACATGCCACGATTCTATTCGGGCCTGAAGACCCTCCTACGGTGATAAACGCAGGTTTTCCGACGAGC
>JADFLJ010000101.1 GCA_022564475.1 Pseudomonadota bacterium | reverse complement strand
GGTACCATCGATGTACCAGCACACCGCCGAGCTGATCTCTCGCAAGATAGAGCGGTGCCTTTGGGATATGTTTCTCCATATGAACGAGTTCGTCTTCACTTACGAAAAAGGTCGTACGATAGATATCCAGAAACCAGCCTGCGGCGGCCCACAATAGCTTCTGCCTGAACACACTGAGGAGTTCGAACAATAACGGTAATTCCAGTACGGGAAACCCTGCCGCCGATTCCACAAGCTCCACATGACCACCGACCAGATCCGGCCGGCGAAACCCATCCAGCAAAGTGCGTTCAGGCCCGGTAACGCGCAGCTCGCGATCAAGCCAATGAACAACGCGTGTTCCCAGTTCGAGAGCGTCCTGGCGCACCAGTCGCTGTGGATGAGACAGAAAACGCAACTCGAGACCGCCCAGATCAAATGCTTGAGAACGTCGAGCGCTATAGGCCGTACAGCGCCGCCACTCGGAATGCGCCGCTCCCAGCAATTCGAGCGCTGAGTGATGTGAGAAGATTGCATCGGGTCGCAATGCGGCTGCCGCGAGAAAACGATCCGGCTGAAATGTCGCGGGCTCCGTTCCGGGGGGTACTGAGGCATAGACCCCTCGCGCCAGCTTTTTCAGCTTTCCCCGGCTGGCCGCATATTTCAGGCGCTCCAGGGTCGCCTTGCGTCCACCAACCGGAGACAGGGCTCGAACAGCTTCATCGATATTGAAGACACGATGTGTCTGCAGAAAGGTGCTGGTGTCCATGATCATACGCACTTGGCAATTATTGCGAATATAGGGGTTATATTCCCCATGTTACTGCATAATTGTCAAGTTTCATTTTGCGGAACGCAGCTCAACCGCTTGACGAACAGAACATACCGCCTCGTTTGGACTCAAGCGGCATTATGTTTGCGAGTCTTGGGGTCTCCGGCCGACCCTGCCACGAAAAACAAAGGAGAACAGCATGACAATCCCGACTATTGGCCGTAATGACCCCTGCCCATGCGGTAGCGGGAAAAAATTCAAGAAATGTTGTCTGGGGACGCTGGAATCTGTCCCATCTGACCGTGGAGCGGCGGCGGCATCCGCAGACTTGCGTCAGGCAATGGAAGGTATGCAATTCGGTTCGCTGCGTGAGGTGCAGGCGTTCGTCGGGCGCCATACCCTACAGCGAAACCGGAAAGCTCTCGACGAGTTTCATGGCTTGTCTCCAGAGCAGATGCATTGCATGCTGGATTTGCCTTTTGCATCCCCGGATCTGATCCGCTTCCCTGAGGTACTCGACACAGACCCGACGGCCCCGATAGTGAGCCTTTTCGGGATGTTGAGCGACGCTATCGGCGATAAAGGACTAAAACAGACCGCAAAAGGGAACCTGCCACAAAAATTCTGCCGGGAGGCTGCGCTTGCCTATTGGGGCGAAGATGTTTACCGGGAAAACACGCGCGTTGGGGGTATTAACCGGGAGGATGATTTTTTGGACTTGCACATCACCCGCCTGACCGCAGAACTTGCAGGGCTGATCCGCAAATACAAGGGCAGATTCATTCTCAGTCGCGATTGTCGCGCCGTGCTGAACGGGCAAGGGCTGGCCGCACTCTACCCCCGTTTGTTCAAGGCCTATGTGGAACAGTTCAACTGGGGTTACTGGGACCGTTACCCTGAACTGCGATTTATCCAGACGGCGTTCCTTTTTACTCTTTATCTGCTAACGCGTTACGGCGATACCTGGAGGCCGCAAGAGTTTTATGAAGACTGTTTTCTGTCTGCCTTTCCCATAGTGCTCGACGAGCTACCACAGGACCAGGTCTTTACTCCCGAGGAAGAAGTACGCAACTGCTATTCCTGGCGCGCGCTGGTGCATTTTGCCGGTTTTTTTGGTCTGGCGAAGGTGGAGCCTGTTTCCGATAAGCGATTTTGTCGCGAATACCGGGTGAAGCGTCTGCCGCTGCTGCACGATGCTGTACATTTTCGATGGTCGCGGTAATTATCATTGGTGCATCCTTCAGGTGCCGTTGGGTCTTGTTGCCATGTACCCGTGCTCGGCGATAGATTGCCGGCAACGCAGCAATTTCCTGACTTCGATTAGATTCTCCATCATCACCTTTTCATAGGGATCAATGTTGTTACCAGGATTTTCGACCAGGTCCTCTAACAGGTACAACGTAAACCAGAACGTTCTCTCCTCCGGGCTTGAGCCTGTTAACTGAGAATTACTAAAGGCTTCTTGCCACTCAGCCAGTACGCTATCGATATAGCCCAAAGCATCGGGTTCTTCGCCTGACCTCCCTGCCGTTCCGTCGAGGTAGCGCAGCAGCATCAGGCAATGGCGGTCAATGAATCGTTCATGATCCTGGTCAGTTGCCTTTGTCCACTTGTCCATGCAGGGGTCAGCCGGTGGCATCAACACACGGCATTGTCACGACGGAGCAGGTGAGACTACAAGGCGCAATTCTGCGTCAATCAGGCTGATTTGGACTTGGCGAAGTAGCGAAGCTGCCCGCAGGGTGAGGATCGTCACCTCACAAATGTGTGCAATTTTCAGGCGCCATTAACGAGCAGTTTTCGCCCGGCGTTGACAAATGGTTGAGAAAGCCCGTTAGCCTTATTTTTCAACATGTTACCGGGGCGTCCGTTGCCCAATTTGCATCACGATGCAGGACTGTGCACAGCTCATTCACGCAAAATTCACGCACACCATTCACTCATATCTGAGCAGCGAAGCTCGCGGGCATTCCTCAAGTGCATTGTGATTTGGGCGTAATTGGATGGAAACGGGTGGATAAACGGATGGTTCTGTGTCATCCTCTAATTGGATGGAATTGGAGGTTAAAATGGATGGCAGCATCCGCACAGACACGATAACGATCACGCCTGCGATTCTCAGGCTGATCGCCGAGATCGACGAATTCAAGGGCGCATGGACGGCAATCGGGCGAATTTCGCCGGAACGTCTGACAGCGCTGCGCCGTATTGCGACCATCGAGAGCATCGGTTCCTCGACGCGGATTGAAGGAGCTAAACTAAGCGATAAAGAGGTCGAGCAGTTACTGACGGGGCTGGAAGCGAAGAAATTCGCCTCGCGTGATGAGGAAGAAGTTGCCGGTTATGCCGAGACCATGGAAACGATCTTTGCAAACTGGCGGGACATCCCGCTCACCGAAAACCACATCAAGCAACTGCACCGCGACCTCCTGCAATACTCGTCAAAAGACGAGCGGCATCGCGGTGAATACAAGACGCATACCAACCACGTTGAGGCCTTTGGACCAGACGGTGACAGCCTTGGCGTCGTCTTTGAAACGGCACCGCCATTTGACACGCCGCGCCTGATGACGGAACTGGTTGAATGGGCGAAGGCCAATCTCGAAACAGAAGAGTTGCATCCACTGATCAATGTCGCGATCTTTATCGTAGTCTTCCTGGAGATTCACCCCTTCCAAGATGGAAATGGGCGACTCTCGCGAATCCTTACAACGCTGCTGTTGCTGCAAGCGGGCTACGCCTACGTGCCATACAGTTCCCTTGAAAGCGTGATCGAGCAACGTAAGGATACCTACTATCTCGGTTTGCGCCAGACACAGGGAACGATCCGTACTGACGCGCCCAATTGGCAACCGTGGCTAATCTTCTTCCTGAGATCGCTTCAGCAACAAAAAGCGAGGCTAGAGAAAAAGATCGAGCGGGAACGACTTATCCTTGGCGATCTACCCGAACTCTCGGTGCAAATTCTCGAGCTGTGCCGCGAACGCGGGCGCGTGACCGTTGCCGATGCAGCTAAGGTTACCGGTGCGAACCGCAACACGATTAAAGATCACCTGAAAGCACTCACGCGCGCCGGCCACATTGAGCAGCACGGCGGAGGCCGGGGTACATGGTACGGTCTGGCGTGACCGGAATCCTCTCGTGCCGGACAAAGTGTAAACCAATGGATGAGAGACTTCGTTTCATAGCCAGGCTCCTTGAAGGCGAGCAGATGGCGTCGCTGTGCCGTGAGTTCAGTATTTCCCGTGTCACTGGATATAGGATCTTCAATCGCTACAAAGATTGTGGCCTCGATGCCTTGAATGACCGTAGCCGGGCACCGTACCGGCAGGCCAACAAATTGCCCTTCCAGATCGAACGCACCATCTTGGGCATCAAGAAGAAGCACCCCTCCTGGGGAGCACGCAAGATCCGCGACAAGTTGCTGCGGCAGTTCACCATGGTCAAGCCACCAGCGATCAGCACCGTGCATGCCGTGCTCGATCGCAATGGACTGGTAAAACGCAAGAAGCGACGTCGCCACAAGGCCCAAGGCACCACGCTCATGGGGGCCCACGAGCCCAACGGCCTCTGGTGTGCCGACTACAAGGGCGAGTTCATGCTGGGCAACAAGCAATACTGTTATCCGCTCACCATTACCGACTATCGTTCGCGCTATCTGATCACCTGCGAGGGCGTGGCCTCGACTCGCTCGGACCTTGCCTTCACTATTTTCGAGAACGCCTTCAAGGACTTCGGCCTGCCTGGGGCGATCAGAACCGATAATGGCGTGCCCTTTGCCTCCGGCAATGCCCTGTTCGGTTTGTCCAAGCTCTCGGTGTGGTGGCTGCGCCTGGGCATCAACATACAGCGTATTAAACCCGGTCATCCGGAACAGAACGGACGCCACGAACGCATGCATCTCACGCTCAAGAATGAAGCAACTAAGCCCGCTTCGTTCAACTTCCTGCAACAGCAGGAACGCTTTGATCACTTCATCGGGGTTTACAACAATGAGCGGCCACATCAGGCGCTGAACGGCGCCTACCCGGCGATATCTATACACCTTCAGCCCGTGTCTATAGGCCACCGGGAGAACCTGAATACCCGTACCACGACCGAACAGTGAGGGTGACGCGCTGCGGCCGCATCTGCATTGGCAGACCCAAAATCAACCTCAGTTCCGTGTTCGCCGGCCAAATTGTTGGCATACGAGAGGTCGATGAACAAATCTGGCTGGTCAGTTTTTTAGAGTATGATCTGGGATACTTCGATAAAGAAAGGGACCGGGTAGAACCCGGCCCCTCACCGTTCATGCCGGACAAAGTGTTAACTATGTGTCCGGAACAAGATGTAAACCATGTGACCGGTTAACACCTGAAAAAATTGGTGGCCAGGGGCGGAATCGAACCACCGACACGCGGATTTTCAGTCGCGAGTAGGATCGCCTAGGGCTTTATATTTCAAAGAGTTACCGGGGCGTCCGTTGCTCTGATTTACATCACCGTGCAGGACCGTGCATAGCTGCTTCACGCAAAACTCACGCAGGGTGTTGATTGCTACACTGCGTGACGAGAATGTCGAGCGAAGCGACAATTACCCATGGGGTTCGCCGACCGCGTGATTGAATCAGGTCTCGCCGGGATGGTATGAGCGCCGCGCGCGTCGCTCAACATCTTCTTTGTAATAGGCGACCTCTTTGAATGCGCGATCAACATAGCGTTGCGCCTGATCATCGAAGTGCGGTGAGTCGGGATCACCGCTCTGACCGCCGGCCAGTAACGTCTTCGCGCGCACTTTGTCACCGAATTCAACCACGGCGACGAAGCTGTTTCCGGACGATCCGTAAATGCGCTTTGTTTCCTGGTAGCGTCGTGCACCGAATGAGGCTAATGCACCCCAACGACCGGAAGCCATACCCACCGGAATACTGGGCGCATCATCATCGAAGGGATGATCGATAGCACCGCTGATTCTCTGAAAGCGATTAATCTCACCCCATGCAGTGTCCGATTGCCCGAAGTCATTTTCGAGTTTGGCGACCGCTTTGCTAAAAACGCGCAGTCGCTCTTCATGGGAGGATTCGGTGCCGTAGTAAGTAATTAGAGCCGAGCGGCTCAGGTCTTCAGGATTCTCTCCATCTTCGTGAAATTGCATGCCGTAGAAATGTGCCAGCGACATCGCTATTGAATCGACTGACACCTTGAAGTCCCAATCGCGCAGCACGTCAATTTCGTCGGCAAGCTCCGCGTAACCCTGGCCTGATTCGTCAAACGCCTGCACCAATCCTGGAACGAGCTGCTCAAAGCCCGGCAGGAAAGGGTCGTAGGCAAGCTCAATCAACTTGTCTAGTGTCAGGTCGGAAACGCCCGTCAACACGCGTACCGCATGAATGCCGCGGAAGGTCTCCGGATCGGGTGCCATATACCGAGGATAATCCTCGCGCTTCGGACTGAACTCGGCAGCCGCTGTAAACGGAGTCGAATTGCAATTCTGGATCCAGCCATTCGGAGGATTCAATAACGTGATGGTCTCATCGACGGTGTGAATGCCCTGCCAATCGGTGGCTGGATTCGCGCCATCAACTGGCTTTGAGAAATCAAATTGCGGATCGCGCAACGGCACGAAATTGCCATGGTAGTAAGCGATGTTTCCCTGCGAGTCCGCGTACACCGTGTTATTCGAGGAGTTCGTACGTATGTCCATCATGCCGCGAAATCCGTCATGACCGTCCTGCTTGGTGCGAACATAAGACTGCCGCAACGCGTTGATCGGATCCCAGTTGATTTTGGTGGCCACCCATTTCCCGTCGAGCATGTGGGTTATCGGACCATGATGTGTGTGATACATCGGAAAGGTTTGCTCCGACATCGAATCGCCGTCTTTGTATTTGAGAGTAACTTCCGACACTTCAACGGCTCGGGTCTCATCACCATAGCGATACAGTAGCCGTCCGTTTTCTTCGAACACGTCTTCTACAAACTCGTCCATGAAATCGAGTCCTGTCGACGTATGCATCCAGCCGGTATTTTCGTTGAATCCCTGGTAGACGAAGAATTGCCCCCAAGTCACTGCACCGTAGGCGTTCAGACCCTCCTCGCTGACGACATGTACCTCGCCGCGAAAGTAAAAAGAGGTATGTGGATTAATCAGTAACATCGCGTTACCGGATTCGGTCAGGTCACCCGAGATCGCAAAACCGTTTGAGCCGACCGGCTCCCAAATATCTCTGCGCCTTGCCTTCGTCTCACTCGCGACAACAAGTGATTTTCCTTCACCGTAGAACGCCTTGATGCCGTCAACCGGAATCTGCTCGATATCACCACCGATCGAGCCTTCGAAAAAATACATCGGCATCCATGGTTCGAAGTGAGTCAGCAATTTCGGGGTGACGTCGGGATGTGTAGCGAGGTAATAGTTCAACCCGTCGGCAAACGCGTCGCAAAGTTCTTTGAGCCACTCCGGTGCAGATTCGTAGGCTACCTTGGCATCCTCAACACTCATGTAGAGACGGGCCCGCAGGTCACTGAATATTGCTTTTTCGCCATCTACTTCGGCGAGACGCCCCGTTGCCCAGATGTAGTTGCGTTCGACGCGATTGAAGTCATCCTCAGCCTGGGCGTACAAGAGGCCGAAGACTGCATCGGCATCAGTCTTACCATAAATGTGCGGCACACCGAAATCATCGCGAATTATTGTGACGTTCGCTGCTCGGGCAGCGAGGCGCTCGAGTTCCACGTTCGTCTCAAGTTGTGGCGCTCGCGAACATGCTGCGATCAACAACAAGGCCACGAACATTGCGAGATGGCGATACTGCGTTAAGTCGCCGGGTCTATTGCAGTGCATTGCGGTCCTTTATCACGCCGTAGCGTTGCAGGATTTCCAACGTGGCCTCTCGGGGAAGTGCTTCGGTCGTGCCACGGTATCCAGTGACAGTGGTCGCGGCGAACAGTGAATTATAAATGGCCTCTTCAGTGGCTTCTATGACTGCCTGAAACAGCGGACTCATATCGTCGTTGCGAACTTCTTCTTTCAGCCCGGTCACAACCGTACTGAACGCTATCACATAGTCTCCCGACCCGTTGCTCATGGAACTTCCGGTTCGGGCTAACCCCGCGAGCGCTCGGCGTGCCAGGCGCTTAATGTTTCGCGATGCCAACGGCGCCATCTACGGGGTATGTGGTATCTCCACCGACATCACCGACCGCAAGCGTGCGGAAGAAGAAGTAGAAGCAGAGCGTCTGCGCCTTCAGATTTTGGTCGATACGTTACCCGTGGGAATCTTAGTCGTCGACGAGTCAAATCAAGCGGTGGTCTTAAACAAAGAGCATCGGCGGCTAACCGGAATGGCGATGGATTCCATCGACTCTCTGGA
>JADFLJ010000009.1:4454-32764 GCA_022564475.1 Pseudomonadota bacterium | reverse complement strand
GAGAAATTATTTTGTACTTACCAATTTTTTGCCTGGCCCGTAGCAACTCAGTCACTCCTCACGCGGGCAACAGCGCGACGCCAGCCATCGATCAATGCGTCGCGACGTTCGCCAGTCATCGACGGATCAAATACTGCATCGCGCTGCCACAGCTGTGCTATATCGCCGGTCGAAGCAATAATGCCGCTCTGCAATGCAGCCAGACAGGCAGCGCCCAGGACAGTGGATTCGGTATTGGTTGGACGCTCCACGGGGATACCCAGAATGTCTGCAAGAAACTGCAGGAACCAGTTATTCATCGCCATACCACCGTCAACGCGAATGACACTTGGCGAAATGCCGTCGTCGGACATGGCGTCGATAAGATCCCGGGTTTGATAGGCAACGGCTTGCAGTGTCGCTGCGATAATTTCATTGCGTGTACTGCCGCGTGTCAGCCCAAGAATTGCCGCCCTTGCGTGCGGATCCCAGTATGGCGCGCCGAGGCCCGCGAAGGCCGGCACCACATGCACATCGTCAACCACGCCGGTTGCAATTGCGACAGCTTCAGTCTCGGCTGCCGAATCAATAATGCACAGTGAGTCGCGCAGCCACTGAATTGCAGACCCTGCGACAAATACGCTGCCTTCGAGTCCATAGGTCACCTTGCCACCCAGCCGACTCGCGATTGTCGTCAGCAACTTGTTACGAGACTGCAGCGCATTTTCGCCCGTATTGGACAGCACAAAACACCCTGTGCCGTAAGTACTCTTGGTCGTGCCTTCGTCAAAGCCAGCCTGCCCGATCAGCGCCGCTTGCTGATCGCCCGCCATACCGAGTACCGCGACTTCACCGCCGAGCACATCGCTGTCCGTATGACCAAAGTCCGATGCACAATCGTGAACCTCCGCCAATAAGCTGCGTGGCACATTGAATAGCGCCAGCAGCTCGTCGTCCCACTCTTGCGTGTGAATATTGAACAACAGTGTTCGCGAAGCGTTGGTTGCATCCGTTGCATGTACGCGCCCGCCGCTCAGTCGCCACAGGACGAAACTGTCAATTGTTCCGAACGCCAGTTCGCCCTTGTCGGCTTTGGCCCTGGCACCGTCAACATTGTCCAGAATCCAGGCGATCTTGGTCGCCGAGAAATACGGATCGAGGCGCAGACCCGTCTTGTCCTGCACGATCTGCTCTGCACCCTGCGCTTTCAAGGTCTCGCAGAGTGGCGCAGTGCGTCGGTCCTGCCAGACAATTGCATTGTGTACGCAGCGTCCGCTTTTGCGGTCCCAGATCAATGTCGTTTCACGCTGATTGCTGATGCCGATGCCGCTGATGTCGGCAGCCTTCGCGTCGGCCGTCGCCATCGCCTCCCGCGTAACGGCCTGCACCGAGGTCCAGATTTCCTCCGCATCGTGCTCGACCCAGCCAGGTCGCGGATAGTGCTGCGGAAATTCCTGCTGCGCACTCGCCACGACGCGCATTTCGTGATCATAGATCACAGTGCGGCTGCTGCTGGTTCCCTGGTCGATTGCGAGCAAATATTTGCCTGTCATGACGATTCGTTCTCCACGCCGAGCTCGCTGATATTGCGAAAGTAATGCAGCGCTTCGGGATTCGCCAGTGCACTTGTGTTGCTGACGTCCTCGCCGTGCACTATCGAGCGCACTGCGATTTCCACGATCTTGCCGCTTTTCGTGCGCGGTATGTCCGGGACTGCAATTATTTTGGCCGGAACATGCCGGGGTGTTGTGTTGTCGCGGATGGATTGGCGGATCGTTGCCTGCAATTCGTCGTCGAGATCGACGCCATTCCGCAACACGACAAACAGGACAACGCGAACGTCATCTTCCCATCGCTGCCCAATCGCAATGCTCTCCAGGACCTCATCCAGTTTTTCGACCTGACGATAGATCTCGGCCGTGCCGATGCGTACACCGCCCGGATTGAGGACAGCGTCCGAGCGGCCGTGAATGATCATGCCTCCCGACGCGCACAGTTCCGCAAAATCGCCGTGCGCCCAGATGCCGGGAAAGCGGCCGAAGTATGCCGCGTGATAGCGGGCGTTGTCGTCATCATTCCAGAAGCAAACGGGCGCAGATGGAAATGGCCTCGTGCAAACCAGCTCACCGCGCTCTTTCACAACGGAATTTCCGTCCTCATCGTATACCTCCACGGCCATTCCCAGTCCGCGGCATTGCAACTCCCCGCGGCGAACCGGCAACAGCGGATTGCCAATGGCAAAGCAACCCAGGATATCGGTGCCACCCGCAATAGACGCCAATTGCAGGTCGCTGCCGATGGCATCGTAGACGTAGTCGAAACTTTCGGGCGCCAACGGTGAACCCGTCGAGAGAACACTGCGCAATTCCGGCAACTCGAATTCGTCGACGGGGCGAATACCTGCTTTTTCAAGCGCCGAAATGTATTTGGCGCTGGTGCCGAAAACCGTGACGCGCTCGCGAGCGGCCATTTCCCACAAGCCGCGACCGTCATCGAAAAACGGTGAGCCGTCGAACAGGATAATCGTGGATCCGGCGGCCAAAGCACTCGCGAGCCAGTTCCACATCATCCAGCCACAGGTCGTGAAGTAAAATAGTCGATCTTTCTCATCAAGATCGCAGTGCAGCACATGTTCCTTCAGGTGCTGCAACAAGGATCCGCCATGACCGTGCACAATGCACTTCGGCACGCCCGTTGTGCCCGATGAGAACGCGATGAACAAAGGATGATCAAAGTCCACGGCTTCGAATTCGAGTGTATGACCAGGGCGCTTGAATTCATCCCAGGCAATGCTGTTCGATATTCCGCTAATGTCCGAGTCGAGGTCCAGGAAGCGCACGACAACCACTTGTTCTATCGACGGAATCGCCGCGGCTATCTCGGCGCTTGTTGCTACGCAGTCGATTCGTTTGCCGTTGTAGAGATAAGCGTTCGCAACGAACAAAAACCTGGGTTCTATCTGGCCGAAACGATCGACGACGCCGCTGGCACCGAAGTCCGGCGAACACGATGACCAGATTGCACCGATACTGGCCGTCGCCAGCATCGCGATGATGGCTTCAGGACAATTGGGTAAATAGGCGGTAACACGATCGCCCTGTCTGACGCCTGCGCTCTTGAGCGCCGCCGCAATTTCGGTGACGGATATGCGCAGCTCATCGAAACTGATCTCGCGCCGGCTGCCGTCCTCACCGCAGAAGATTATTGCGGCCCGGTCGCCGCCGTGGCGTAGAAGGTGCGATGCGTAATTTAGTTTGCTGCCTGCAAACCAGCCCGCGCCCATGATGCGATCGTCGTGAGCGAGTGTTGCTGTTGCCGGCGTGGTGAAAGCGACGCCTGTGTAGTCAACAAGCGCTTCCCAAAACGCCGCCGGATCCCGCACCGACCACTGATGGAGATCTGCGTAATTCCCGAACGACATGCCCGACATGAAGCGATACATGTGGGAAGCCTGCTTGCGCTCGTCACTTGGGGCCCAAATGACTGGATTTTCGGACATTTCGTCTTCTCTGGTGCAAGTGAGCCTGACAGTATCCACATAACGCCCGTGCTGTCCACGCATTGACGCCACGGCCGGTATGACCCAAACTTTAAGCTGGCAGGAGATTTCAGGACTATGACCAACACACTTATTTGGCTCGTCGCGGCCACGGGCTTAGTCGGCGCAATATGGCTGATTCTTCGCACCAAGACCGGACGGCCAGTGCCTGCCGTATTGCGGCGCGGCCGGCCGTTGCCAGACTTCGAGGCCGTTGACGAACGGGGAGATCCGGTTCGATCGACGCAGTTACACGGCACAGCGACCGTATTGCTGTTTGTGCGCGGTACCTGGTGCCCGTTTTGCAGTGCCCAGGTTAAGAAATTGACTCGGCACTACAAGGACATTATCGATCTGGGCGCCCGGCTCATACTCGTCACACCCAAGCCGCTTGAGACCACGAAGCGAGTAGCCAGTTTTTTCGAGTTGGAATTTGATTTCTGGCTCGATGAGTCGCTGCACGTTGCTCGACAACTGGGGCTCGTAGTCTCCTCGGGCGTACCCAGTGATTACGAACAGGAGTACGGCACGGACACGGTATGGCCAACCGCGATCGTCACAGACGCGGCCGGCATCATAACCTACGTCAAGCTTTCCAAGGGATTCTCGGATCGACCGGATCCCGAAGAATTGTTGCAGGCGATCAGGGACCAGCTGCGATAATTTGCCGCGCCCGCTCGTCCGCGATCTCGCTGGTCAATCGGCCTGTCGCGACGGAAGTCTCGAAGATATCGGTCAGCCGCGGACCGATTTGTGCGACGAGTTCCATGACGCCCTCATCGTCCACGTCACCGGCGTACTCGCAAGCCACGTTAATGATTCCGCCGCCATTGATGACGTAGTCGGGTGCGTAGAGAATGCCGGCGTCTTCCAGTCGCTGCCCGTCCTCGGGCGTTTGCAGCTGATTATTTGCAGCACCTGCGACAATGGAAACCTGTAACCTGGGAATCGTATCTGCAGTCAGTACCGCACCCAGCGCGCACGGTGCCAGCAAGTCAACATCGCAGCACAGGATCTCATCCAGTGCCACCGCGGACGCACCGAACTCATCGCATACGCGCTGCACTTTCGTCTGGTCAATATCCGCAACCGTCAACGTCGCGCCAGCCTCGTGCAACATCGCACAAAGGTGATAGCCAACATTGCCAATACCCTGCACTGCGATGCTCGTATCCTGCAGCGTTTCGCGTCCCAACTTGAAGCGCACTGCCGCCTCAATGCCCCCTAAAATGCCGCGCGCAGTTTTTGGGGACGGGTCTCCACCGGCCTTGCCGCCTTCTGCCGGCAAGCCCGTAACGTATTGGGTACGCGTTGCGATTGTCTGCATGATATGCGGTGACATGCCGACGTCCTCGGCCGTGATGTAGTCACCACTCAGCGTTTCGACAAACTCTCCGAAGCGGGCATAGAGCGCGTCGCTGGCTTTGAAGTTCTCGCTCTTGATGATGACTGCCTTGCCACCACCGAACTTCAAACCCGCCATTGCATTCTTGTAACTCATGCCCTGCGACAGGCGCAGCACGTCGTAGAGCGCATCCTCGTCACTTGCATAAGCCCACTGCCGAGTACCGCCCGCCGCCGGACCCAGTACCGTCGAGTGAACCGCGATAATTGCACTGAGGCCTGTCTGCTCGTCGCGGCAAAACAAGACTCGCTCATGATCATCGAAAGCACTGTTTGAAAAAACGCTCATTCTGAGACGCTCCTGGAGACTAAAATGGCACACCAACCGCTTTACATAGAAACCTCATGTAAGGCGTCGCACTTTATCGAGGACCAGTTCCTCGTAGCGAGGCACCGCCATCAACAAGCTCCCTCGTCAGCGCCTGGATGCGGATACATGTCCGATTCATCCTCGTCATCGCGCGGTGCGAGGCATGCGAAATCTTTCTCGATGAGTAATTGCAAGAACTCGCCATCGCCCAGCGGCAGATCGGCCTTGATGGACACCTGTTCGGTCGTCGCCCAGTCCGCGACCGCCGCCCTCGGGATTTGCACAAGCATGGTGTTTTTATCGAACGAGGCTTCGAGTTGATCGCCCTCTGCCCGGCTTTCCACGCGATAGGAAAACGCATCCCCGCCCGGGAATCTCGTGTCAGCCGAGACCTGGCCGGCAGCGTGCAAATTTTCCACCTCTGCACGCACCAGCCGCAGTCGAATGGAGTTATCTCTGATCCGTATTTTCACGCTTGTTTTTTGTGCCGCCGAGTATTTTTTTGATTAGAACACGAAACTCACAAGGACTCTCGCAATGCGCGAATGTTCGGATCATTTGGATGTCTCTCTGACAACTCACGAACAAGTTTCCTTGCCTCATCCGGCCGCCCCAGCGAATGGTATGCGACCGCAAGAACGTAGCCATAGCGGGCCCGCTATCGGGCGCGAGATCTGGCGGCCTCGCGCAACTCGATCAATGCCTCGTCAGCCCTCTGCAGGCACACCAGTAACAAACCGTAGGCATGGTGCAGCGGCGCACTGTCAGAAAAAAGTCCCAGACCGTCCTTGAACAGTGCTTCACCTCGTACATCGTCACCGCGCAGCCGATAGATATCGGACAAATTTACGCGGACCACAATCGATCTCGGCTCCATCGCCAATGCGCGTTCATAGTGCTCAGCGGCCTGCTGCAAATCACCGCTCGCGGCCGCAAATCCGCCCAGCTGCGCGTGCGACTCGGGGCGATCCGCCAGAAATTCCAGCGACTGCCGGAACTCGAGCGCTGCCCTGGAAAATTCAGATTGGTAGCCCTGCCGCAATTGATATCGAATATCCGCATAGGCAAGCACGGCCTCAATGCGGACACCCCGTACGTCGTCCGTTAATAATTGGAATCCTTGCTGCAGGCGAAATTCCGGCTGCGTGTAGCGCAATGTTCCAAGCGCCGCAATTCGGACCAACGGATCCGGGTCCAGCAAGCCGCCTTGTATGACGCGAAAATCGTCTTGCGAAAAAGGCGCCGCGAGTAAGGAGATTGCCGTTGCGCGCGCGATCCCGGGCGTGTCGCTCGCGACGATTGCGGCGACCAGCTCGGCATTGGCGTAGCCGCTGCGCCCCGCCGCTATCGCAGTCGCAAATTGAGACCGGTCGCGGACACTGTCACCGTGCCAGTCAAACAAGGCTTTGGCAGCCCAGTCCGGTGTTTGCTCCACATGACAATCAGCGCAGGCATTTGGCGCGCCTGTCGCCTGCGTCAGATCCGGTCGTGGCACGCGAAAACCGTGATCGCGTCGATCGTCTACACCCATGTAAGTCGTCGATGGCATGTGGCAATCGACGCAGCCGACCGTGGAGCCCGTGTGCCCATGGTGCTCCACAACATCGAATTTCGCCGGCAAGTGACACTGTGTACAAACAGAATTGGGGTCTGACCCCGTGTGGGGGTCAGACCCCGTTTTCAGGTCCAGCGAATGCGGATTGTGACAATCGCTGCAGGTCACGCCCGCCTGATACATGCGGCTCTGCAGGAAGGATCCGTACACGTAGACTTCACCCTGGATCTGCCCATCGGCGTGATACAGGCTCTGATCGAGCAGCGACGGCATGTGAGTATCTGCCAGCGGCTTGCCAAATTCGTATTGCTCGGCGAGAGAGGCGCGACGTGAGTGGCATTGCCCGCAGGATTCCGGTTGCTGTGGAATATTCAGCGCCAGCTCGGAGCGCTCCGCAATACCGGTCTGCAGGTTCATGATCCAGGTGGCGCGCCCACGGTCATCCATGTCAACCTGCAGGCCGCGACTACTGGTGAAATCACCGGCCTGAGCCTGTGCGACGTGCACGGTACCCGGGCCGTGGCAGGCTTCACAGCCGACCGAGATTTCCGAGTATGTCGTTGTAAACGAGTCGTCCGCAGCGTCATAGCCCATCTCGAGATTGGTCGAGTGGCACTCGGCGCACATGAAGTTCCAGTTTTGCTGACGCCCGGTCCAGTGCAACAGGTCTCCGGGTGCGATGTTCTCGTCGGCATAGAGGTGGAACCAGCGCTGACCACCGTCCGTGTCGGCACGCGTATCCCAGGCGAACGGCAGGGCTTGCATGCGGCCTCCCGGGAATTCAACGAGGTATTGCTGCAGCGGCTCGACGCCGAACACATAGGCGACGCGAAAATCCTGCAGCGAACCATCCTGCCCCGCGGTCCGCACAACAAAACCATCGTCATCTGTCAGAAAGCGGGTAATTTCACCGAAGTAGTCGAACTCGGCATCGGCGAAGTCGCCGAGTACGCTGTCATTGGTGACCGCTTGCATGGCCAGCTCGTGGTGCGAACCCCGCCAATCCGAAAACTCGGACACATGACAGGTCTCGCAAACGTCGCTGCCGACGAACACGGCTGGGGGCCGCTGGTGCAACGGGCGCGTTATCGTTGCTCCGGCTACAAGCAGTGACCAGGCTGATGCCTGCCACAACGAACAGCACATTGAGCAAAACGTTGGTGCTGGCCCTGCCGACTGCTGTCGGCATCAAGGTGGCTATTCGGCCATGACGTTTTCGGCTTGCGGGCCTTTCTGGCCCTCGGTCACTTCCATCGTGACCTTCTGTCCTTCTTTCAAGGATTTGAATCCCTCCATCGAGATCGCGCTATGGTGGACGAACACGTCCTTGCCATCTTCTCGTTCAATAAATCCAAATCCCTTGTCATCGTTGAACCATTTAACGGTTCCTGAAACTCGTTGGTCTGACATGTCTACCTCAACAATAGAAAACGCAGCCGATACGCGGCAGCCGTTATCGTACTCATTATGGAACGCGAACGAAACTCGTTTACCCAAAATTTACGTTGTTTAGAAGGGCTCTAACGGCGTTTCCGCACGTAGCTGCGTCCCAGTTTTGCAACCGAGTTGCAACCCAATAGTGCCATCGTGCGTTCGAACTCCGATCGCAGAATATGCAGCGCGCGTTCGACACCGTTCTGGCCGCCGGCGGCGAGGCCGTACAAATAGCCGCGACCAATGCTGCATGCATTCGCGCCAAGCGCCAGCGCCTTGACGATGTGGTTGCCACGCCGAATGCCGCCGTCACATATAATTTCGAGTCGATCTCGCAATGCGTCTGCAACGTCGGCTATGCAGTCAACAGGGGCCGGGGCGGATTCGAGCTGCCTGCCGCCGTGATTGGATAACATGACGGCCGTGGCACCCGCATCCGCTGCCTTGCGGCAATCCTCCACCGTTTGCACGCCCTTGATGACGAGAGGGCCGTCCCAGCGCTCTCGCAACCATTCGACGTCTTTCCAGGTCAGCGACCGCTCCAGCTGCTCCTCGATATAAAGCCGAACATCGCCGCCGATAGACTGTGACGCGGCTGCGCTGCGCGTGAGATTAAGCATTTCCAGGTCTTTACGAATGAGCACTCTTGCGATCCAGGCCGGGTATCTGGCGAAACTTAAGACCTGTCGCACACGAGAGCGGGGTGCTGCCGAAAATCCGTGTACAAGGTCACGTTCGCGATTGCCTGCTACGGGTGTATCAACGGTCAAACAGAGCGCCGCATAGTTCGATTCCTTGCACAGGTCGATAAACTCGGTCGTCAGGGCGCGATCTTTGAATATATAAACCTGATACATCTTCGGCAGATCGGAGACGGCAGCGACTGCGCTGATTGTCGTCGTTCCCAGGGTGGACAGGCTGTAAACCATGCCAAATTTTTCAGCCGCCCGAACGACCGCAGGCTCACCACTGGCATGAAACAGTTTCGATGCACCGGTCGGCGATATCATGACCGGCCAGTCAATCGGCCGACCGAATAACGTGGACTTCGTGTCGATCGAGCTGACATCGGAGAGCTGCGTCGACAGCAATTCGTAGTGATCAAATGCTGAGCTGTTGTTTGCCAGCGCCAACTCGTCATCCGCCCCGCCATCGAGGTAATGAAATACGGGCGTCGGCAAACGCCGCTGCGCCTCACGCCGCAGATCAGCGATGTTGTTGCACTTGGCTAACTTCATTTGGCTAACTTAATAAGGAAGATCTCATGCACAAACATTATCACGTCTGTATTAATCGCAATCGATTCGGTCCGCACGACTGTTAAACTATGCCGCCACTCGAACCGGCCACCATAAGAAATCATGCAAGACACCGTCACACAGCATCAAGACCGGCGCGTAGCAATCTGGCTGCTCATCTGTTGTGCGTTGGTGTTCGCGATGGTGGTGCTGGGGGGTGTGACTCGGCTTACGGGTTCCGGCTTGTCGATGGTCGACTGGAAACCCGTTACGGGCGTCTTGCCACCACTCAGCGAGGCCGAGTGGCTAAAGACCTTCGAGATGTATCAGCAATCGCCCGAATTCCAGAAGGTCAATTCACACATGGATGTCGAGGCCTTCAAAGGCATCTTCTGGCTCGAATTCCTGCACCGGCTGCTGGGCCGACTGATTGCTGTAGTATTTTTCCTGCCGTTTCTCGTCTTCGCGGCAAAAGGCTACATTGGGAAACACGAGTGGCCGAAGTATTTGCTGATGTTCGTGCTGGGCGGAATGCAGGGCCTGATCGGCTGGTACATGGTCAAGAGCGGGCTCGTCAACGACCCGCATGTAAGCCAATACCGGCTAAGCACTCATCTTGTCGCAGCCTTTTTGATTTACGGCTACATGTTTTGGGTTGCGTTGTCCTTGTTGTGGCCACGAACATCAGGCGATCGACACCCCTGGTTCGGCAAAGCCCTCGGTGTGACATCACTGGTGAGCATTACGATCGTCTCCGGTGGCTTTGTCGCGGGCCTCAAGGCGGGCAAGATTTTCAATACCTTCCCGATGATGGGCGATTACTGGATTCCGCCCGGAGTGATGGCGCTGGCGCCCGCGTGGCGAAACTTCTTCGACAATCCCGCCACCGTGCAACTCGATCATCGCATTCTCGCGATCACGACATTTTTTGTCGTCGTTACGTTCTGGGCGCGAATACGCAAAACCGGTCTGTCGGCACGCGCAACGACTGCCGTTCACGGGCTGCTGGCGGCGCTCATTGTGCAGCTTACGCTTGGGATCCTGACGTTGCTCTACTTCGTGCCGACTACCCTGGCTGCAACACATCAGGCCGTCGCGGTGATGTTATTCACTGCCGCTCTTTACGTCGCGCATTGCCTGCGAGACTCATCAGCGAAACCCGCATCCGGGCACACGCGTTCCCGGAACGCCGGGCATTAGCGCCTAGACTTCAGTCAGCCAACCGTGGGTGTCGGGCGCGTCGCCGTACTGGATCGCTTGCAAGGCAGACCTTAGTTTTTCGACATTGGGACCGGCGGCGCCGTCGCGTACCGGGATCTCTTTACCCCCATAGATAAAGGCACCGACGGGCGTCAAACAGGCAGCTGTTCCGGACAGCGCTGCCTCATAGTCTGTCGACCAGGCAAGCAGCTCGTCGACTGTGAATTCTCGTTCATTGATGCGGTAACCGAGATCGGCGGCAAGGCTCAGGACCGACGCACGAGTCATGCCGTGCAGGAATGTGCTATCGAGAGGCTTGGTGATAACTTCTTCATCATTGAACAGCAGGAAATTTGCAGCGCCGGTTTCCTGTACGTCGCCATTCGGGCAGAACAACACCTGGTCCACTCCATATTGTGCTTTGGCGTCCAGCGTGGGTCCCAGTGCCGCCGCGTAATTGCCGCCCGTCTTGGTACTGCCCAGTTGTTCGGTCGAACGAGAACGTTGATCCTCGATCAGCAACTTGAGCGGGCGTGCGCCGCCCGCGAAGTAATCACCCACCGGCGAAGCAAGTACAAACAGCGTTGCTTCAGTCGATGGCGATGCCGCCGCACCAATATTCGCCAGCGTGCCAATCAGCGTTGGTCGCAAATACAAAGAACTCGGCGGTGCCGGGATGTCAGCGACATGCGCTCGAACCAGACCAATAACCATGTCCGCCAGCATGTCTGCGTCCGGCACAGGCAAGCGCAAGGACGCGGCGCTTTTTTGCATACGCGCAATGTGATCCTCAAGGCGGTAGATACGTGCTTTGCCATCGGACCAGCGATAGGCCTTGAAGCCCTCGAAACAGGTGCTCGCGTAGTGCAAAACGTGTGCGGCGGGATGCAGCTGCAGCGGCTCCAGCGCCTGCAATGCGGGGGCCTGCCACTCGCCATCTTCGAATCGCACGATCGCGAATTGATCGCAGAATTCGGTACCAAACTGACTCATGAAATTCCAATAAAAGGTCGAACTGAGAGGGCCGACACTTTGCCACTAAAGTGCGCCGATATGCCAGCAAAATAATCCACTGGCAACTAAAAAGTAGGCGGGCTGCAGGCGCTGATGAGCTCACAGGGCTCGTTACCGGGATTATGAAAATTGTGTGGCTGGTTGCTGTTGAAGTAATAGGCGTCGCCGGCTCGCAGAATCGCCACGTGGTCGCCGACAGTCACCCGCAAGCGTCCCGGCAGGATAATTCCGCATTCCTCTCCTGCGTGCGTCAGGGCGTGGCGACGCCCGACTGGCGCGCGAGCTGGCGTTGCGAGAGCTGCAGTCGCGTTCGAATATCCCGCAGCCGTCGGCCAATTTCCTGGTCCATAATGCATTTCCTGTCCAACTGTTTAGCTTAGTAAACATTTTGACGGGAGAAACGTATAAAATCAAATACTTATAAATACACACATAAGCGATTGTTTAACAATGCACTCCGGACGTACACTGCAGCATGTCCCTATCGGAGACCCGTTACATGACTGTGACAGCCAAGCAACTCGACGCCTATTGGATGCCATTTACACCCAATCGTGATTTCAAGCAGAAACCACGCATTATCACGGCTGCCAGCGGCCATCACTACACCACTGACAGCGGTGCGCAGGTTTATGACATGTTTGCGGGTCTCTGGACCTGTGGTGTCGGACATTGCCACCCGAAGATCGTGGAGGCTGTACAAAAACAGGTAGCAAAACTCGATTACGCGATGGCGTTTCAATTAAGCAACAATCTCTCGTTCGAGTTGGCGGAGCGTGTTGTCGACATGGCACCCGACGGCTTCACGCAGTGTTTCTTCACGAACTCCGGCTCCGAGTCTGTCGATACGGCACTCAAGATTGCGTTGGGCTTTCATCGGGCGCGCGGCGAAGGCAATCGCACACGCCTGATCGGCCGTGAACGTGCATACCACGGCGTCAATTTCGGCGGCATGTCCGTTGGCGGCATCGTGCCGAACCGTAAAATTTTCAGCGCCAATCTGATTCCAGGCGTCGACCACATTCGCGCAACCATGGATCTGCAACACACGGCGTTTACTCGCGGACAACCCGAATGGGGCGCGCACCTGGCCGATGATCTTGAGCGACTGGCCGCGCTGCATGATGGCAGCAACATCGCCGCAGTCATTGTTGAACCTGTCGCGGGCTCCACGGGCATCCTGCCGCCGCCCGTCGGCTATCTCGAGCGCCTGCGCGAGATCTGCGACACGCACGGCATCCTGTTGATATTCGACGAAGTCATTACGGCATTCGGTCGACTCGGCAAGCCCTTCGCAGCCGACTACTTCGGCGTGCTACCCGACATCATCACAACGGCCAAAGGACTCACTAACGGTGTGATTCCGATGGGTGCCGTCATCGTTCGCGACCATGTCTACGATGCCTTTATGCACGGTCCCGACAAGATGATCGAACTCTTCCACGGCTACACGTACTCCGGGCATCCGGTCGCGGCGGCGGCCGGGCTCGCGACGATGGATATATACAAGGAGGAAGGCACGTTCGAACAAGCTACAGCGCTGGCGCAGCCGTTCGAGGACTTGTTGCACTCCTTCGCTGACCACGACAAGGTCATCGATGTACGCAACATAGGACTCATGGGCGCCATTGAACTCGCGCCGCGCGACGGCGCGCCCGGCGCGCGCGGTACCGAGATGCACAAGCGCTGTTTCTGGGAGGAAAACCTCATCATTCGCAACGGCATGGATATCCTGCAGTTCTCACCATTCTTGAATTCGAATATTGACGACTGGAACAAGTCCTTCGACAGTGTTCGCCGCCTTCTCGATTCGATCGATTAAGCGAATTAATTTTTTGGAGCAAACGTAAATGAGTGCAACCCCAGCAGCAAGCATCGACACGGCGAAGGTTCTTGGCCATTTTATTAATGGTGTTGACGTCGCCGATACTAATCGGCCTGCGCCCGTAAACGATCCGGCGACGGGCGAAATCACAAAATATGTCGCGATGGCGGCCAGCGAAACCGTCGCAGCGGCGATCGATGCAGCCGAGGCTGCTTTCCCGGCGTGGCGCAATACACCGCCGGCGAAACGCGCGAAGGTCATGTTCAAGTTCAAGCAGTTGCTTGAAGAACATGCGGACGAAATCGTTGCCGCAATCACCAGTGAACACGGCAAAGTCCTGGACGACGCCATGGGCGAGTTTCTGCGTGGCGTTGAAGTAGTCGACTACGCTTGCGGAATACCCGAAATGCTCAAAGGTGAGTATTCGAAGAACGTGGGTCCTGCAATCGACAGCTGGTCAGAATTCCAGCCACTCGGCGTCGTTGCCGGCATCACGCCGTTCAACTTTCCGGCGATGGTGCCGATGTGGATGTACCCGATGGCCATTGCCTGCGGCAACACATTCATACTGAAACCGTCGGAGAAAGACCCGACAGCGCCAATGTTATGCGCGCGCCTGTTGCAAGAAGCAGGCTTGCCGGATGGCGTGTTTAATTTGGTCAACGGCGACAAGGAAGCCGTCGACGCATTATTGAATGACGCGCGCGTACAGGCCGTGAGCTTCGTCGGTTCAACCCCCATTGCCGAATACATTTATACGACCGGCACAAAAAACGGCAAGCGCGTACAGGCGCTCGGTGGGGCCAAAAATCACGCCGTCGTGATGCCGGACGCCGACATCGACAATGCCGTCAACGCTCTGATTGGCGCGGCCTATGGGTCCTGCGGTGAGCGCTGCATGGCGATTTCGGTTGCGGTCTGTGTTGGCGACGAAACTGCCGACGAAGTCGTCCGCATGATGCAGGAACGCTTAAGCAAGCTGAAAGTCGGCAACGGCACCGACACGTCGAACGACATGGGTCCGCTCATAACCAAAGCGCATCACGACAAGGTGCGTGACTACATCAATATCGGTGTAGAAGAAGGCGCCGACCTCGTCGTCGACGGTCGCAGTCTGGTCGTGGACGGCCACGAGGACGGTTTCTTCCTCGGACCCTGCTTGTTCGACAATGTGACGCAAGACATGCGGATCTACCAGGAAGAAATTTTCGGCCCTGTGTTGTGCGTTGTGCGCGCGGAATCCGAAGAACAAGCGATGCAACTCATCGATAGCCACGAATACGGCAATGGCACCTGCATATTCACGCGCGATGGCGAGGCTGCACGTTATTTCGCCGACAACATCAAGGTAGGCATGGTCGGTATCAATGTGCCGCTGCCGGTACCGGTGGCCTATCACAGCTTCGGCGGCTGGAAACGCTCCTTGTTTGGCGACTTGTTCGCCTACGGCCCGGACAGTGTGCGCTTCTACACGCGTCGCAAGACCATTACGCAGCGCTGGCCCTCGGGCGGGGTGCGGGAGAGCGCGCAATTCTCGTTCCCAAGCCATTCGTAGAGCGGGCCTTCATGTGACGTGCGGTCGGGCCTGAAGGCCCTCCTACAACTTGTGGTCGGCCTGCAGGCCCTCCTACAATTTGGGGCTGCACGCATGTAACATCGGCCTCCCCAGGACAACCCGGAGACGGCCGATGAAAAAGATACTCACCGCTTTGCTGCTCATCGCAGTATCGACAAGTTACGCACAGGACGTTGCCACCTCGTTCAAGTCGACCGAGATCGTACCGGGTATTTACATGGTTGAGGGTGTAAGCGGCTTCGGTGGCGGCAACATGAGCTTGCTGGTTGGTGAGGACTACATCGTAATGATCGATGACGGCATCTTGCCTCTCGCTCCGACACTGCTTGCACATGTGACCGCAACAGCAGGTCGTCCGATCAATTTCATTATCAATACTCACGTACACGGCGATCACGTGGGTGGCAATGCGCACTTTGCCGAGAACGGCACGGTGGTTTTTGCGCACGACAATATTCGCAAACGGCTTGTCGCCGACAGTAGCTCTGCAGGCGGCGACGGTGGCCTGCCCGTTGTAACATTCGGCGAAGGAGTGACCTTTCACCTCAACGAACTTGAGGCGCAAGTATTTCACATACCGCGGGCACACACCGATGGTGACGCGGCGATCTATTTCCCCGCTGTGAATGTGATCCATGCTGCCGATGTCCTGTTCAACAACCTGTTCCCATATATCGATCTCGATAATGGCGGCACCGTAGACGGATTCATCGCCGGTCAGAAGAAGCTGATATCGATGGCGGACGACGAAACCAAAATCATCCCCGGCCACGGGCCGTTAGCGACCAAGGCCGATCTGCAACGAAATCTGCTGGTGCTTACTGACAGCCAGGCGCGCGTCAAACTACTTGTCGATCAGGGCTGGACGATTGATAAAATTCTTGAGGCCAACCCGTTGTCCGTCTACCACGAAGACTACAACTGGAGCTTCATTACGACGGAACTTATGACCCGAACGCTGTATCGCTCGCTGACGACGGAAGACTAGTTTATGGACAACAGGAAAACGGCTGAGTTTGTGAGCGAGATTTGGGATTCATCGATCATCCCGGAGCTCTGCGATTACATAAAAATACCCAACAAGTCGCCGATGTTCGATCCGGACTGGGAAGAACATGGCCACATGGAAAAGGCCGTGCGTTTGATAGAAACCTGGTGCCGAAAACAAGCCATCAAAGGCATGACAATCGAGATCGTCCGCATTGAGGGACGTACACCCGTATTGTTCATCGACGTTCCGGGCGACTCCGATGATGTCGTCTTGTTGTACGGCCACTACGACAAACAGCCCGAGTTTAGCGGTTGGGAAGAAGATCTAAGCCCATGGGAACCCGTCATCAGGGATGGCAAACTCTACGGTCGCGGTGGTGCCGACGACGGCTATGCGACCTTTGGATCGTTGACGGCCATTCGTGCATTGCAGGAACAAGGTATTCCGCACGCACACTGCGTCATTCTGATCGAGGGCTGCGAGGAAAGCGGTAGCTTTGACCTGCCCTACTACTTCGAGCTATTGGGTGATCGTCTCGGGTCCCCGCAACTCGTTGTGTGTCTCGACGCCGAGTGCGGCAATTACGACCAACTCTGGTGTACGACTTCCTTACGCGGCAATCTGACCGGAACGCTGCGTGCGGACGTCCTGACCGAGGGCGTACATTCGGGCAGCGCCAGCGGCATAGTGCCCTCGAGTTTTCGCATACTCCGGACACTGCTGAGCCGTATCGAAGATCAGGACAGCGGCAAGCTACTGCCGGACGCGCTGTATGTCGACATCCCGGAACAACGCATAGAACAAGCGAAGCTCGCTGCGGCAACACTCGACACGCTGGTCTACAAGAAATACCCATGGGCTGTAAGCGATCCGTCGCCGACGGAATCAGCTTACGAATTGCTGCTGAACAATACCTGGCGACCGGCATTGAGCGTGACAGGCTCGGAAGGTCTGCCTGATCTCGTCAACGCGGGCAACGTGCAGTTGCCGTACACAACTCTGAAATTATCTTTTCGGCTACCGCCAACCTGCGACGCCGGTGACGCTGCGCTTGCAGTCAAAGAAATATTTGAAACAGACATACCGCCGCTGTGCACAGTAAGGTTCGAGGCGGATTCATCCATGGCAGGCTGGAATGCACCACCCGTCGCCGACTGGCTTGAAGCATCAATGCACAAAGCATCTGCAGCATTCTTCGGCAAACCATCGATGTACATGGGTACGGGCGGCACGATTCCGTTCATGGGCATGCTCGGCGAAGTCTTTCCCGATGCGCAGTTCCTGGTGACAGGGTTGTTAGGACCGAATTCAAATGCGCATGGGCCCAATGAATTCCTGCACATCGAAACTGGCAAGCGGCTGACGAGCTGTGTAGCGCAGGTTCTGGAAGATCACTACCTCAACAATATGCGAGCCTAGGAGCCTGTCGGACTTAGGCCGAATCTACTGCGGCGATCCCCTATGTCCGACAGGCTCCTAGAGCCGGATATCGACAATTACTCTGGCGAACGGCACCATTGCACCATGTGTGTGATGCTCGTCTTTCTCGTGCTAATCGCCCTCTCGTCTGCCAGTACGGCAGGTGAATCGCTGGCCGATGCAGAAGGATCGCCGATCGGCACGATTACGATTCGTCGCCAAAACGTATTCAATACCGACAACCCTGGCGAGGACAAAGCCGTCTACAGGCTGGTCAATCGCTTGCACATAATGACGCGCGAGAAAGTCATCGCGAAGCAGCTGCTTTTCGAATCAGGCGCAGCATTCAACAAACAACGTATAGAGGAAACTGAGCGTTTGTTGCGGCGCAACAAGTATTTGTTCGATGCCAATATCAGCGCAACACAGCAGGAAGACGGAACGGTCGATATCACGGTCGACACACGCGATGTCTGGACGCTGAACCCCGAGCTTTCTATCTCGCGTGCAGGTGGGGAAAGCACGACTGCATTTGGTATCGAGGAAAATAATCTATTCGGCTATGGCCAGCGCATTCTACTGACACACACCGAAAATGTCGACCGAAGATCAAACACCTTCGAATTCTTTGACCGTCAACTGGGACAGAGCTGGGTATCTCTCAACCTGCGCATAGCGGACAATTCTGACGGCTTCTCGAACTTGTTATCAATCGTCAAGCCATTTCAGGCACTCGACACGCGCTGGATGGCAGGCGGCTTTATTTACGATGATGATCGACGCAGTGCGCTCTACAACCTTGGTGACGAAGTCGCCGAATACCGTCACAAAAGAAAAAGTTACAGTGCTTTCACCGGCTGGTCGGGCGGCTTGCAAGATGGCTGGGTAAAACGCTGGACCGTCGGCGTCGCTTACGATGACAATCAATTCTCCGCTGTTGAAAATCCCGTCTTGCCGCCCGCAATCCCGCAGGACAGGAAACTCGTTTATCCGTTTATTGGCTTTGAGATTCTTGAGGATCAGTTCCAGACATCCAGCAACAGCAATCAGATTGAACGCGCCGAGGATTTCTATTTCGGAACGCGCATCTCGGCGACACTGGGATGGTCCGATACTGCCTTCGATGCCGACCGGGACGCGCTGATTTTCACACTTGCCGCGAACACGGCCTATGGCTCGATGGAAAGCAAGGCCCTGTTGCTCACAGCGAATGTGCGTGGGCGTAACGAGTCGGGTACGACTACTAATGCAACGGCCAGTTTTAACGCACGCTATTACTTTCGACAATCGGAAAAGCGCCTGTTTTTCGCCAGGCTGAGTACCACAGCAGGCTTGAATCTTGACCTCGACAATCCTGTTGAAATCGGTGGCGATACGGGACTTCGTGGTTATCCGCTGCGCTATCAATCCGGCGACAGTCGAGTACTCCTGACGATCGAGCAACGCTACTTCACTGACTGGTATCCGTTGCGCCTGTTTCGAATCGGCGGCGCCGTCTTTTTCGATACAGGGAGGACCTATGGCGACAATCCGCTTGGCGGAGCCAACCTCGGCTGGCTAAGTGATGTTGGCTTCGGTTTGCGTTTCGCACCGACACGATTCGGCACAAAAAAAATCATCCATCTTGATATCGCCTTTCCGCTCAACGGCGATCCAGGCATAGACAGTGTACAAATCTTGCTGAAAGCAAAAAGCAGCTTTTAGACCGGGACCCGCTACTTGCAGTAGGTATCCAGTTTGCCCTTCGTCTCGACAACAAGGACTGCGGCCTCTTCGTCGCTCAGGAACTCTCGTTCGCCATCGTCATTGGTACGATATAACTGCGGTGCGTTGATGTAGGCCGCGTATATTTCAGTCGCACGTTTGCAGTAATATTCTTCCGCAGCTTCGCGAGCAACGCGATCTTCGTCGCTTTCACCAGGAAGTGTATTGCTACCGTCCTTGCGCGGCTCATCTTCGCCGTCGACATCGTCGACCGCACCCGACGAGACCCAGACGAACTGCACGCTAATCGCATCCTCGTGATCTGGTTTGTCGCTGTAATAGACTTTGTCGAATTTGTCGACCCACGTATAAATCGGTCGATCGGAATCGACAAAATGCGTATAACCTTTAGCGTCCACCCACTTCCACACACTGGCGTCAGCATCGCAAACGATGCCGAGCGTCAACAACCACATGAGCAGGAAGGCTTTCATAGGATCTCCGGTACGGTTCCAAGTGTGCGATATCAAGGGCTACAATGTGTTGACCGCTGTCACAAAACCGCCGAATATGCCCATATACTAGAGTGAAACGAGCCCGACCAGAGACCGGTTTTCCAGAGCCTATTTTTTTTCAGTCAGCCGCGCTTCGAGCTCATCGATACGTTGTTGCTGATGCTGCAGCACCTTCGTCAATACCGCCACGATATCCATTGGACTCAGGCTTTGGCGATTCTCCATCGCAACCAGCGCCGGTACATCTTCAGCGATAAACCCGACATAGGTTTCCGTCGCATCATTTTTGTAACGAAACTGCACCGGCTGCAGGTCGGCGAGCGCCTGCAAAGCGTCTTCAACAGACAGCGCTGCAATAGCCTCTTTGCGTTCCCGCGAGGAGCTGTTCGTCCACACGCCACCGGCTGAAACATAGGCGCCGCTCGCCATCTCGATTGGATGAGTCGGGCGTGTTACCCCGAAACCTACATTGCCATTTCGGTCAATCGTAATTCGATCAACCGAACCCGCACCGATCGTCATCGTACTGGCTCGGTTATGCAGAATGTAACCCGTGTCACCGGATGACTGAGTAATCATAAGTCCCGCAACACTGCTATTTCGCGCGTGAATCTGGATGCTGCCGTTCACTTCGAGACGTTGTGCCGGCTCGGTCGTGCCTATGCCGACAAAATTCCCGTCATCAAAAATCTGCGAATTGCCACCTCTGGCAACGTCCCTGAATCGCACGAGAAAGTTTTCGGTACCCTTAAGTTCTGCTGCAGCTTCACCGTTCGCGCCAACGCCGGCAGGCCCTTGCGGCCCGGTCGGGCCCGGTGGCCCTGGTGGACCCGGCGGCCCTGTTGGACCCGGCGGACCCTGAGCTGTCGCGAGCTCCTCGATTGCCTCCGGCTCCGGCTCCGGCACTTCCTCAACATCGACTTCTGCAGCGACTTCCTCAGTCGTCACGGACTCCGGCACTTCCTCAACAACAACTTCTGCAGCAACTTCTGCAACGACATCTGCAGTTGTCACGGGCTCCGGCACTTCTTCCACAAGGACTTCTTCGACCTGCACCGGCTCATCAGCCACAACCGTCGCCCAGTCGGCGTGAATAAAGCCCGTGCCGCCGCCCGGCAATTCAACTTCGTGCCAGCCATCCACAGTTCGGATGAAGACGAGCTCATCACCTTGTGTCAGGCGACCGACGATCTCGGTTCCTGCCTCCGGGTTCAGACGAATGTTTACAAAGGATTCGACCGACTCAATCGGTTTCACAGTTTCGGCAGTGATCGCCAATGGTAGCGCCAGCAAGACCAGCCCAAGCAATGCTTTCATGACCCTCTCCCTATTCGTGGAATCAAGCTCCTTTGTGCCATGTTCGGCCCGAAATTGACAGTGACACTGTTCCACTTCGCCGCAGCTCTGGCCCGCACTTGCAAAACCTGAAGCTCGCTCTACATACTGTGGGCATGAAAACAAAAATAACTCCGCTTCTTGCTCTCGCTTTCTTCAGCATGACCGCCTGCACGGAGCAGCTAACACCGGTTGATCCGGCCGTATCCGTTAATTATATTGCTGATCGTTACTACGCCTGGGCACTGCAACGCAGACCCGAGCAGGCGTATTTCTCCGCCATCGACCTCGAGCACCATGACGGCTTGTTCGACAACAGCCCGACAGCACTCAGCGACGCCAGGCAGTTTGAAGATGCATTACGAGTCGAACTGGAGGCTGTCGATATTTCGACGCTCCAAGGCAGCGCGGAGTGGGTCACGGCCGTACTGCTGAAGCAGCAGTTAAGTGGCGACGTCGGTGTTCGAATATGCCGACAGGAATTGTGGAACGTAAGCCAGATGGGTGGTTGGCATTTGACCTACGGACAGGTCGCGCAATTGCAACCCGTGGAGACGCAGGAGCAACGCGACGAGGCGCTGGTCCGCTGGGCGAAATTCGCAGCCTTTGCCGACCAGGAAATCGAAAATCTGAAGTCTGGAATTGATCAGGGTTACTCCGCACCCCAAACCGTCGTGCAACGCGTCATTAAACAGGTCGACGGTGTACTGGCATTGCCCGCCGCAGACTCGCCTTACAATTCCCCGGGTGTACGCAGCGATGACGAAGAATTTGCCGGCGCAATGCAACAACTGCTGCAAGACTCCATCAATCCAGCGTTACAACGCTTCAGGGATTACCTGGCGAATGAATATCTCGCAGCCGCACGTGAAGAACTGTCGATTACAGCGAATCCGGATGGGCTAGCTTGCTATGAAGCGTCACTGCGCGCCTACACGACCCTGGATCGCTCCGGCAAAGACGTCTACGAACTGGGCAAGAAGACCGTCGCCGAGAATCGCGAGACAGTGATCAGGCTGGGTCGGTCTCTGTACGAAATCAGCGACTTCGCCGAAATCATTATCGCTGCTAAAGCCGACCCCGCGGACGGCTTCGCCGATGGCAACGAGATCCTGAGGTTTTCACAAGACATGGTGCGCCGCGCCGAGCTGGAAATGCCCAACTGGGTCGGGAACATGCCCGAGCAGCCCGTCGAAGTCGTCCCGTTCCCGCAACATGAGGAAGGCACGGGCCGCTCCGCGCATTATCGACCGGGCAACGCTGATCGCCCGGGCGAGTATCGAATTCCGCTGCACCAGCCGGAGGATCAGTACCGTGGCAATGCCGAGGCGACGGCTTTTCATGAGGCATGGCCGGGACATCATCTGCAGGTTGCCACAGCGCAAGCCGTCGACGGCTTGCATCCGGTGACCCGGATCATCTGGTTTTCCGGGCCCGGCGAGGGTTGGGCACGGTATTCAGAAGCGCTGGCCGAAGAAATGGGGCTGTACCAGTCGGCAACCGGTCCGATATTACGACGCGCCTGGCCGGCACGCGGCATGGTGGTCGATCCCGGCATTCATTTGTTCGGCTGGAGCCGTGAACAGGCGATCGACTTCATGTCCGAGTCCGGACGTTTTCCGAGGTCCAGCGGCGACAGCATGGTGGACAGAATCGCCATCATGCCCGGCCAGTTGACAGCTTATGATTCGGGTGGCCTGGAAATTATTGCCTTGCGCCGACAGGCAGAAGAGGCGCTAGCAGAAGATTTCGATATTCGCGAATTTCACGACCGCGTTCTCGAGAACGGCACGATCCCGCTCGGCTCTCTGAGAGCGCATATCGAGGCGTGGATCGCCGACCAAAAAGCCGAATAAGCGGACAGCGGACACGTTTTCGCGATATGTGCGAACATCGCCACAGGAATCGCAAGGATTCCAAAAAATTCAAAAAACCTCGGGGAATATCGTATGAGCATTAGTATGGACGGCCAGGTCGCCATCGTGACAGGCGCGGGCCGCGGCCTTGGACGCAGCCACGCACTGGCACTCGCCGCCCGCGGCGCCAAACTGGTCGTCAATGATTTAGGTGATGAGAATAGCGTATCGGAAAATGCCAACGCGGTGGTTGCCGAAATCGTAGCGGCCGGGGGCGAGGCGATAGCGCACGGTGTAAGTGTTGCGGATAACGCCCAGGTAGAAGACATGGTCGCAAAAACCATGGAGAAGTGGGGCCGGGTCGATATCCTGATCAACAACGCCGGCATCCTGCGCGACAAGACGTTTCAGAAGATGGCGCTGGATGATTTTCGACTCGTTATCGAAGTTCACCTGATGGGCACGGTGAATTGCACCAAGGCTGTTTGGGACATTATGCGTGAGCAGCAATACGGACGCGTCGTGTTCACGACCTCCAGCACAGGGCTGTACGGCAACTTCGGTCAAGCCAATTACGGCGCGGCGAAAATGGCTGTTGTCGGGCTCATGAACACGCTGCACCTCGAGGGCAGCAAATACAATATTCGCGTGAACTGTCTCGCGCCGGCTGCGGGTACGGCGATGACCGACGGCCTGATGCCACAGGCCGTATTCGACTTGCTGACGCCGGAATCGGTCAGCCCCGGCGTCGTCTTCCTGGCCAGCGAGAACGCGCCAAGCCGAGCCATTTTATGTGCCGGCGGTGGCAGCTTCGCAGTACACAAGAGCTTCGAAACCCAGGGTATCAGCCTGTTGCCGGACAATGTGACCGCGGAAGGCATCGCCGACGCCTGGGATGCTATTTCTAACGAGGACGGCATGCAGGATCTGCAGGCCGGCTTCGAACAAACGACCAAATTCGCGAAGCTCGGCGCCGCAAAAATGGGCATCGACCTGGGCGGTTAGTACGCCTTATCTTGAATCATCCGGGTGGCTCTGAACCCGCCAATATCACCTCGACGGAGTACCAGATGCGGGCACTCGTATGCAATGCCTACGGTTCGACCGATGACCTGCTCATCGAGGAACGGGACGATCCGGTTGCGGACGATGATCAGCTTGCTATCGACATCAAGGCGGCCGGCATCAATTTTCCCGATATCCTGGCGATTGCCGGCGAGTACCAGGACAAGACCCCGCCGCCCTTCATCCCCGGCAACGAAGCGGCCGGTGTTGTCACGGCCGTCGGCAAGAACGTGACAGGCTATGCAATTGGCGACAAGGTCATTGCGGCGATTCGCGGCCGTGCGTTTGCCGAAAAGTGCGTCGCCGACGCGCAGCTTGTCATGCCGCTGCCGCCCGAACTCGATTTCGAACAAGGGGCCGGCTACGTGGTTACCTATGGCACCAGTTACCACGCGCTCAAGCAAAGCGCTGCTATTCAAGCCGGTGAAACGCTGCTGGTGCTCGGTGCCGCAGGCGGCGTCGGCAGCACCGCCGTTGAAATCGGCAAAGCGCTGGGAGCACGCGTCATCGCGGCTGCCAGCAGTGACGAGAAACTGGCGTTCGCAAAAGCATCGGGCGCAGATGAACTCATCAACTACAGCGAACAAGCGCTAAAAGAAAGTGTGAAAGAACTCACGAACGGAGCGGGAGCTGACGTCGTGTACGACCCCGTTGGCGGCGACCTCGCGCAGGCAGCACTGCGATCGCTTGCCTGGCACGGCCGCTACCTCGTCGTCGGCTTCGCCGCAGGTGACATCCCGAAATTTCCCGCGAATATTGCCTTGCTGAAAGAAGCCAGCATCATCGGCGTCTGGTGGGGCACCTGGCTCGCGAAGAATCCGCAGGCCCAGGTACAGAACATGCAGGAACTCGGCGCCTTGCTGGCATCAGGAAAACTGCAGCCCAGGATCACCGAGTCCTATGCATTCGATGACTTCAAACAGGCGTTTCGCGCAATAAGCGAACGGCGCGCCGTGGGCAAAGTCGTGTTGCGAATGTCCTGACGTACTGCGCTAGAACCCGAGCGCCTGTGGTGGCAGTTCTTCGGTGTCGATTTCCGCTTGCGTCGCTGCCGGGTAGCGCGGGCCGCTGATCGTCGCTGGATTGATCAAATCATCCAGTGCCTCGATCGTATTCTCGCTCAAGCTTATTGCCGCTGCGTTGAAATTTTCCACAAGATGATCTGCACTCGTCGTTCCGGGAATGACATGAATGTGCGGCGCACGGTGTAATAACCAGGCAAGCGACAATTGCGCTGCAGTACAAGATGCCTTTGCAGCAAGTTGCCTGAATTCAGGCAACAAAACGCTGTTTCTTGAAAAATGGGGCTCCTGGAATCGCGGCATGCCACGACGTATGTCCTTCTCAGCAAATTCACCGGGTACAATATCGACGTCAGTCAGGAAACCACGCGCCAGGGGTGAAAAAGCGACGAACGCGGCACCTATATCTGCACAGGCATCCAGTACGCCGACTTCGACGTTGCGACTCCACGGTGAATACTCTGACTGCACTGCCGCTATCGGATGAACAGCGTGCGCTTTCATCAACGTCTTCGCTGACACTTCGGACAAACCCAGCGCTTTAACCTTGCCCGCAGCAACGAACTGACTTAATGCACCAATGCTGTCCTCGATCGGTACATTCTTGTCCCAGCGATGCAGGTAATAGAGATCCAGGACATCGGTCTGCAATCGCCGCAGCGAATCATCGATGTCCCGCAGGAGCGACTCCGGCCGGCCGTCGATGACACGTTTGCCATCAATGCCTGTCATGCCACCCTTGCTGACCAGGAATATTTTGTCCCGATTTGGTTTCAGGACCGGCCCAAGCAGCGTTTCGTTACGACCAAATCCATACAGCGCAGCAACGTCGAAATGAACGATCCCGATGTCCAGGGCTTTGTGCAATATCCCGATGCCCACCTCAGCCGGTGGCGGATTACCGTAAGCGTGTGACAGGTTCATGCAGCCGAGACCGATTGGCGGCACAGACGACAAAGCCAGTTTTCGGTCGCCTGGTTTTTGTTCCGCAGCCATCACGCTATCAGCCGCCAAATTGCTGCTCAACGTCGTGCAACACACGGTAACAGTCGAGTACCTGGCCAACTGACGAATTCGGCTCACGACCCTCGCTGATCGCCGCGAAGAACTCCCGGTCCTGCAGTTCGATGCCGTTCATCGATACCGCCACATTTGACACGTCGATCACTTCCTCGTGTCCGTTCACGAGATCGTCATAACGCGCGAGATAGGTACCGTTATCGCAGATGTAGCGAAAGAACGTGCCGATCGGCCCGTCATTATTAAAAGACAAGGACAAGGTACAGATCGCTCCGCCCTCGGTTTTCATCTGGATCGACATGTCCATTGCTATGCCGAGTTCCGGATGATGCGGACCCTCGACACCATTGGCGGAAATGATCTTCTCGCCCACCTGGTACTGAAACAGGTCTACCGTGTGTGCCGCATGGTGCCAGAGCAAATGATCCGTCCATGAACGCGCGCCACCCTCCGCGTTGATGTTCTTGCGGCGGAAGAAATAGGTTTGCACATCCATCTGCTGGATCTTGATTTCTCCGCTTGCGATTTTGTTGTGCACCCATTGGTGTGACGGGTTAAAACGACGCGTGTGGCCAACCATGCAGACAAGGCCGGTCTCCTTTTGCACGCGATCAACCTCGAGCGCCCCGGCATAGGTATCTGCAAGCGGGATCTCCACCTGCACATGTTTGCCAGCCCGCATGCACTGGATCGCCTGCACCGCGTGCATCTGCGTTGGCGTGCAAAGAATAGCGGCATCAACATCCGGCAATGCGAGGGCGTCGGCCAAATCCGTAAAGGCGTGTTCGGCGCCGTATTCTTTTGCCGCTTCCTGGGTTGGTTCCAGCGTTCTACCCACAAGGGCAACAACCTCGACGCCCTCAATATTCTTGATGCCGTTCAGATGTTTGATGCCAAAGGCGCCAACACCCGCAAGTACCACTTTCATGTTTTTTCCTCTCTTACGATCGGCTGCATCAGCCACTGTCCTCAGGCCAGTAAAGGCGGCGCGGATTATTCACGAGCAACATTCTCTGGAGTTCCTCGGTTGCTGCGATTTTCGGTATGAAATCAACCAGTTTGCCATCGTCGGGCATGTGAGACTTCAGGTTGGGGTGTGGCCAGTCTGTCCCCCAAAGAACCCTCTCCGGAAATGATTCGACGATCAGTTTCGCAAACGGCACGACATCGTCATAGTCAGGTGGACCGCTCTGCGACAATCGATCCGGACAGCTGACTTTGGCCCGGAAGTTCTCATTCTCACGCATGAGCTTCATGAAAAGACTGAACTCCTCACTCGCCGGGCTCCCGGAAACGTCGGGCCGCCCCATGTGATCGACAACAACAATGGTGGGAAGCGAGGTGAAAAAATCATACAAACCGGGCAGATCCTGCGGCTCAAAGTAAATAACGATGTGCCAGCCGAGATGGCGTATGCGCTCGGCAACATCGATCAGTGCGTCCTGCGGCAGTGTGTCAACAAGACACTTGACGAAGTTGAAGCGCACGCCTCTGACGCCAGCCGCATGCATAGCTTCGAGTTCGGCGTCGCTGATGTTACGCGATACGATCGCAACCCCGCGAGCCAGGCCCTCGGAGGTTTTGAGCGCATCGATCAGTGCGCGATTGTCGGTGCCGTGACAGGACGCCTGTACGATCACATTGCGCTCGAATCCGAGATAATCGCGTAGTGCCCGGAGCTGCTCTTTCGGCGCGTCGCAGGGCGTGTACTTGCGATGTCCGAATACGGAAATACATCACCAGGCCCGAAGACATGACAATGGGCGTCTACCGCGCCGGACGGTACTTTGAATTCGGGCCTGGACGGGTCCGGGTGAAATACGCGCCATCCCTCGTCCATCTCAAATTGCGGCGCACTCATGTTATTTCCCTTTGGCCCTTAATGCGTTGTCGAGACGTGGATAAACGCGGCGGGCATTCAGCTCGAAAGCCTTACGTTTGTCGTCATCACTGATATCGAGCGCATCGACGTATCGTTTCGTATCGTCGAAAAACTGTCCTGTCTCCGGATCGATACCGCGCACCGCGCCGACCATCTCCGAGCCGAACAGGATGTTATCGATATCGATCACCCTGAACAGCAAGTCTATTCCAGCTTGGTGATAAACGCAGGTATCGAAATAGACGTTTTTCATTACGTGTGTTGCGAGTAGCGGCCGTTTGAGCATGTCCGCCAGCCCACGGTAACGGCCCCAGTGGTATGGCACCGCACCGCCGCCATGCGGGATGATGAAGCGCAGGTCGGGAAAGTTCCTGAACAGGTCTCCCTGAATAAACTGCATGAAGGCCGTCGTGTCCGCATTCATGTAA
>JADFLJ010000009.1:600-4444 GCA_022564475.1 Pseudomonadota bacterium | reverse complement strand
TCGATACATGCACCATCGCCGGCACGTCCAGTTCGACCATTTTTTCGTACAACGGATACCAGCTCTTGTCAGTCAGAGGTTGCGCCGTCCAGTGACCGCCGGACGGATCCGGGTTGACATTACAACCAACAAATCCGAGTTCGTTGATACAGCGCTCCAGCTCATGAATCGATTCGGTGATCGAAACACCGGGAGATTGCGGTAGCTGGCACACGCCGATAAAATTATCGGGATACAGTCCGCATACTCGTGCGATCAGATCGTTGCAACGACGCGACCATTCCTGCGAAACTATCGAGTCACCCAAATGGTGGGCCATTGCCGAGGCACGCGGAGAAAAGATCGTAAGATCCGCCCCCCGCTCACGCTGTAATTTGAGTTGATTGTTTTCGACACTTTCGCGCAGCTCATCATCGCTGATCTGTGCTGCTTGCGGTGCTGGCAATGACGGGTCTTCGAAATGCGCGAGTTGCTGTTTTCGAAAGTCCTGATGCGGTTCAGGGGCCGTCGTGTAATGCCCATGGCAATCGATAATCATTATTTCGCGTCCACCGTTGCCGGCACAAATACCGAGCCCATCATTAGTTTGCGTGCTGTTCTTAATAACGCCGAGCGGCGCACCTCGAACTGACCATTTTTCGCAACGACTTCGATATCGACCGTGAATCGCCCCGATGGGTGTTCGATGTCGAGTTTTTTCGGCCCAACGCCACCGGCCGGGCTGGCGACATCGTGGGCGACGGTTCCCGGAATACAACACGCCGCGGCGACACTGGCCGCAGCCAGTACGCCGATCGCCTCGTGTACCCGGTGCGGAATGAAGGTGCGCGTCGAAATAACACCGCCGTCTGCCGCCGGCGCAACCAGGCACATCTTCGGTACCGTTTTGTCGCCGACGTCGCCAAGATTCATCATCGGTCCAAGTTGCAACCTGATCGCTTCAATTCGTTCCTTCAGAACATTGTCGGACTCGAGTTGCCGTGGCGACTCGGTGCCGCTTCTGGCGAAATCCGCGGCACGCAGTAAGACGACCGGCATGCCGTTGTCGATGCAGGTAACTGCCACGCCATCGATTTCGTCAATCAGGTTGCCGGTCGGCAACAAGGCACCGCAAGTCGACCCGGCAACGTCGGCGAAGTCAATCATCACGGGAGCCGCCGTACCAGGAACGCCATCGATGCTGGCATCGCCCTCGTAGCTAACTTCACGTTCAGGCGTTTGTACTCGCACAACGGCAATACCGCCTGAATTGAGCATGCGAATTCGCACCGTGGTCTCACCGTCATTCGGAGTCACGAGACCTTGCTCGATGGCGAACGGGCCAACCCCGGCGAGGATGTTGCCGCAATTCTGACCGTCACTGACAACCGCCTTGTCGACATCCACCTGCAGAAACAAGTAATCCACATCGACATCGCCAGCAGCCGATGGCGTGATCACCGCTACTTTGCTCGTTAGCGGGTGCGCACCCCCCACTCCGTCGATCTGCCTGGCATCGGGCGAACCCATTGCCGCCAGCAGAAGGCGATCTCTGGCAGCCGGATCCGACGGCAAATCCTTAGCGTGAAAATAAAGGCCTTTCGATGTGCCGCCGCGCATCAATACCGCTGGAATGGCTATTTGCATGTCTCAGGAGTCTTCGTCCGAGTCGACGTAGCGAAGCCCTTTTTCTTCCAGGCGCTCACGCATCGCGTAGACGTCCAGACCCAGTTCACCAGACTCGAAACGCTTGCGCTTGTCTTCCTCGTTCGCTGCACGCGCCTGCGCCTTCTCGAGTACTGATTCGACGTCCTGTTTTTTGACGACAACCACGCCATCGTCATCGGCGACAATGAGATCACCGGGGTGAATGAGCACACCGGCACAGACAATTGGCCGGTTTACGTTCGCAATGGTCTCTTTGACGGTCCCCTCCGCACAAACTGCACTCGACCAGACCGGAAACTTCATCTCTGTCAGCGTTGCAATATCACGGACGCCGGCATCGATTACCAAACCCAGGACACCCCGCGCTTGCAGTGAGGTTGCCAGCAAGTCGCCAAAATAGCCGCTCTGGCAAGGACTGGTCGGCGTTACCACCAGTACATCCCCGGGCTGACATTGCTCAACGGCAACATGAATCATCCAGTTGTCGCCCGGCGCGACCTCGCAGGTGACCGCACTACCACCGATCAATGCCGGGCGAAATATGGGGCGCAATGAGGCTGCCAGCAGACCCTTGCGGCCCTGGGCCTCATGCACCGTGGCAACGCCGTACGCGCCCAGTTCCCGGGACAGCGACTGTGACACACGAGTGATGTTGGTGACCACGACAGGCATAGTGTTTTCTCTATAGATCGAAGATGATTGTAATGATGTTTAGCACATTATCCCTCTGTTTATTGACGAATTCCGATAGAAATACATTCAAATATATAAGTTTTCCCTATAGAATAATTTTTGGCATCAATGAAGGATTGCTATGCGGGACATTAATCTGCGGCATCTTTTTGCGCTATCGGTTATTGCCGACGCCGGCAGCCTCAGCGCCGCCGCAGAACGGGTACATGTGTCACAGTCGGCACTGACGCAGGCATTGCGAAAAATCGAAAAATCAGCCGCCACCCCTCTTTTCGAACGCACCGGCTTCGGCGTCGCACAAACTGAGGCCGGCCGGCTGCTGATCAACCGATCCAAACGCGCACTCGCATTATTGCTGAAGGCCGAACGAGAGATATTCCCGCGAGGCTCCACTGGCGCCGGCAATGACCCATTGAGCCGCCATCTGACAGCAAGCCAGCTTCGGGCGTTTATCGCCATCGTCGAAACCGGTGGCTACAGCCTGGCAGCACGCAAACTGGGGCTGGCCCAACCAACGGTCTATCGCGCTGCAAAAGAGCTTGAGGCACGATTCGCAATTCAGTTCTTTCGCCGTTCCTCGAAAGGAGTCGTGCCCAGCGATGCTGCGCGTTTGCTCGCTCGATATGCCGAACTTGCATTTGCCGAGATTCGACAGGGATTCGAGGAGGTCAGTGAACTGCAGGGAAATATGAGAAGTCGCATATCCGTCGGCAGCCTGCCTTTGGCGAGAGCGGAGTTGCTGCCGCAAGCTGTCACCCTGCTGCTTGCTTCCTATCCCGACGCAAGGGTCAACATTCTCGATGGTCCTTACACAGAACAATTGCACGCACTGCGTTATGGGCAGATCGACTGGATCATCGGTGCGTTGCGCGATCCCGTACCCACTGCGGACATTGTGCAGCGGCATTTATTCGAAGAACCCTTGACGATCGTTGTCCGGACGGGGCACCCGCTGTTAGGAATTCAGGCGCCCGGTCCCGAATCCCTGGCGCAACTCGAATGGGTCGTGCCGCGGGAGCACACGCCGACGCGAGATCTGTTCACGGCCTTTTTTGCACGCGCCGGTGTCGCAACACCCAGGAGAATCATCGAATGCAGTTCGCTGGTTGCAACGCGTGGCTTGCTGCAATCGAGCGATCGGGCTGCCTTACTGTCGCCAGCACAGATCCGGCGGGATGTACAAGCAAAGCAGTTGGCGATACTGGGAGCGCCATTGCCGGACACGAGCCGTGCAATCGGGGTCACGGTGCGTGCCGACTGGGTGCCAACACTGGTTCAGGCAGAGTTTTCAAGAATTGTTCATGCGCTGGGAACCAGGGACTCCGACTAATCGCTGTTGTCCTTTTCCGTGGTGGTTCCATAGTTGTTGGCCTGGCGATATTTGACCGGCGGAACACCCTCAGACTTTTTGAAGAAGCGCGAAAAATACGCCGGGTCCTTGAAAAAGTCTGAGGGTGTTCCGCCGGTCAAATATCGCCAGGCCAACAACCACCTCAGAATTTTT
>JADFLJ010000009.1:0-590 GCA_022564475.1 Pseudomonadota bacterium | reverse complement strand
GGCGATATGATCCACGGGATATTGGGTGTAGATCAATTTTCTTTTCGCCTCAATCAACAGGCGATTCTGGATAATTGCCTTTGCCGGAATACCAAGCCACTCATTGCAGCGTCGATTGAGGCTGGACACCGAGGTGTGAAGCGCTGCAGCATATTGCTGCACCCGCCACTGTTTGCGGTATTTTTTTTCCAGAAGAGTCCGAAACTCCCGCAATACATTACTGCCTGGCTTGTTAAGCGCCGCCAGAAATCGTCCGTTATCGAATTGCCGCCTTAGCGTCATCAGTACCATTCCAACCTGCCATTCCAACATCTGTTCATAGCCTGTCTCCGCTTGTTGAAATTCGGCCGTTATCAGGTTCAGGCAATTCCTAAGCTGATCGAAAAGTACCCCTCCCACTGGAAACTCAATGATCTGGGCAGCGTGGGTCAATGCATCGAAATAGCGCCGGGTTTGCTGGCCACGTGCGTCCGCCAGCAGTGGCTCTGCGAGTGTCAGTACGGCTCCTTTGGTATCCGGTTGAAAACGAAATCCATGCACGACGCCCGGCGGAATAGTCATGGCCCAGGCACCCGAAAGTACATGCTTTT
>JADFLJ010000008.1 GCA_022564475.1 Pseudomonadota bacterium | reverse complement strand
GCTGGCGGGTCGAGGGTACTCGATATCGGCGGCGGCACGTCCGAGGGCGCGGTGATGTCGCGGAACGGTATCGTCGATGCGGCGTCAGTTCGTATCGGTGGTGATCGCTTCGACGAGGCCATTACGAACTACGTGCGTCGTAACTACGGCATCCTGATCGGTGAGGCAACTGCAGAACGCATCAAACACGAAATCGGCTCGGCATTCCCGGGACAGCAGGTTCTCGAGATATCCGTTAAGGGTCGTAATCTCTCCGAGGGCGTGCCGCGAAGCTTCACTCTAAACAGCAACGAAATTCTCGAGGCGCTGCAGGAACCTTTGCAGGGCATCGTCAGCGTCGTCAAGGAAGCGCTGGAACAGACACCACCTGAACTGGGCGCAGACGTCGCAGAGAGTGGCATTGTGCTGACGGGCGGTGGCGCCTTGCTGCGCGAAATCGACAAGCTGCTCATGGAAGAGACGGGCCTGCCGGTTGTCATCGCGGACGATCCGTTGACCTGTGTCGCACGTGGTGGCGGCCGGGTAATTGAGCTTATCGACGAACACGGTCCGGCAGTTTTCGGTTTGGAGTAGACGACCAGCGGCGACCGGGTTAAGGACAGCCTGTTGATCAGTAGCTACAAACAAAATCCCGCAAGAATTCCGGCACTCGGAGCGCGTGCGTTCGCATTGTTGCTGCTGAGCCTGCTGCTCATGTTCCTCGACCATCGCGATAATCATCTCGACGCAGTGCGCAATGCGATCAGCGCAGCTGTTTATCCAATGCGTATCATCGTGGCTGCGCCTGTCAACTTCTGGGCCTGGGCCAGCGACCTTAGCAAGTCGAAAAAAGAATTGCAGACAGAGAACTCAAGACTCCGGGCGGAAATTTTGCTGACGGCAGCTCGGCTGCAACGACTGACGTCACTCGAAGCAGAGAACAATCGGCTGCGGGATTTCCTCGAAGCACGTCGCCGCGTCCAGGATGAAGTCCGTGTCGTTACGATCATGGCCGTCGACGCCAATCCGTTTAAGCACAACATCGTGCTTGACCTCGGTAGTTCGCAAGGCGTCTATGCAGGTCAGGCGATCATCAATGCCGATGGCATCATCGGCGTGGTCATGGAAGCGGGTCCGCTGACATCCGATGCCATCCTGATCAGCGACCCGGGCCATGCTCTGCTGGTCGAAGTAAATCGCAACGGACTGAGAACGCTTGCTTACGGCACGGGTGAATTTGGCAGGCTCGACCTGCCGGGTTTGCCAAACAACGCCGACATTCGAACAGGCGACTTACTGGTTACATCGGGCCTGGGCGGCACATTCCCGTCTGGCTATCCGGTTGCCGTAGTGGATACGGTCACACGCATTCCTCAGGATGCATTTGCCGAAGTCACGGCAACACCGACTGCCGCGCTCGATCAGATGCGAGAAGTCATGCTGATCTGGTCCGCGCAACATGACGAGCAAGCCACGAACGATGAGTAAATATCACGCCAATCGTAATCTGCCGGTCTTCATGACGATCGTCGTTGCGTTGATGTTGACGATGATGCCGCTGCCCGACTCGATGTCGGCCTTTCGCCCCGACTGGGTGGCCCTCATCATCCTTTTCTGGGCCATGACCGTTCCGAGAAGCTACGGCGTTGGCGCCGCCTTCATCACCGGCATTTTCGTCGATGTCGCACAAGCTACGCTGCTTGGGCAGTATGCGCTGGCACTGGTAGTCATCACTTACATTACCGTCAAGTCTCACCTGCTGATACGAGTGTTTCCCTTGCCGCAACTCACGGCGACTATCTTCGCGCTGCTCGCGCTGTATCAGTTTCTATTGTTCTGGATTAACGGCGTTGCCGGCGTGGAGGCGCCTGCAGTCAGCTACTGGGGCCCTGTCATCACGGGCACGCTCATCTGGCCGTTGCTGTATTCGTTCATGTCCAACGTGAGAAACCGCGTTCAATTAGGTAACTAGGATGTCCCTGCTGTCGCCCATCAGGGATCACCGTTTCGAACGGCAGCTGTTTTTCAAGCGTGTGGTTTTTTCCGCAATCGTAGCGGTTTTATTGTTGGCCGTTGTTGTTGCACGGCTGGTGCAACTGCAAGTGATCGACTACGAACACTTCGCAAAACGATCGCAAGGCAATCGGATTCGCATTGAGGCTGTACCGCCGATCCGCGGGCTGGTATTCGATCGCAGGGGTCGCGTCCTCGCAGAAAACCTGCCCGCCTACCAACTCGAACTTATTCCCGAGCAAGTGGAAGACATCGATGGAACCCTGTCTCGTCTGGCCGCATTGGAGCTTATTGAGTCCGCAGATATTCCACGACTGAAAAAACTGATCGCAAACAGTCTGCGCTTCAAACCCGTTAGCTTGCGACTCCGACTTAGCGATGAGGAGATTGCGAGCTTTGCGACGCGGCGTCCACGATTCCCGGGTGTCGATTTTCGGCCGCGCCTGGTTCGACACTATCCACACGGCGTCGCAGTTGCGCACGCTTTGGGTTATGTCGGTGCGATATCGGAAGACGATCTTCGAACTCTGGATCCCACTCGCTACGCCGGAACGAGCATCACCGGCAAGACCGGCATTGAGCAGAGTTTCGAGTCCCAGCTGCACGGTGACTCGGGCTATCGACACGTGGTAACCAACGCGCTCGGGCGTGTCATCCCCTCCTCTGACACCAGCTATATTCTGGATTCCCTGCCCGCCGACGCATCACCGGCGCCAGGATCGAATGTGTATCTCAGTATCGACCTTGACCTGCAAATCATCGCCACCAAAGCACTGCAGGGTCGTCGTGGTGCAATTGTTGCGATCGAGCCCTGGAGCGGTGAAGTATTGGCGCTGGTCAGCGCCCCTTCGTTCGACCCGAACCTGTTTGCCGTCGGCATGACGACCGCGCAATTTGCTGAACTGCAGGGAAATCCTGACAAGCCTTTGTTCAATCGAGCGATACGCGGCAATTATCCGCCGGGCTCGACAATCAAACCCATGCTTGCACTCGCAGCACTTGAAACCGGTGCGACAAACCTGACACGCAAGAACCTGTGCATCGGCTACTTCATGTTGCCGAACAGCACACACCGCTACCGCGACTGGAAGCCGGAGGGGCACGGCGAGATGGACTTGCACGACGCCATAGAACAGTCCTGCGATGTCTATTTTTACGATATGGGCGTCAAACTCGGCATTGACAGCATGCACTACTACCTCGACCAGTTCGGCCTTGGCCAACCCAGTGGCGTGGATGTCAGAGGCGAGAGAATCGGCATCAATCCGTCACGAGAGTGGAAACGAAAGGCCTTTTCGAATCGGGCCGATCAACGCTGGTATCACGGTGAAACCGTCATCGCAGCGATTGGTCAGGGCTACATGCTGGCGTCTCCGTTGCAGTTGGCGAGCGCAGTAGCAACATTGGCAACACGTGGCGCTCGCTACCGCCCACACCTCGTAGCAGCCTGGGAAGACCCGCTGACGGGGGAGCGAACGCTGACAAAACCCGAACGCATCGGTAATGTCGAGATACAGAATGAATTTTACTGGGACGATGTTATCGGCGCGATGAACGATGTGATGCAGGGCGTCCGTGGAACCGCGCGCGCCGTGGGTGTCGGTGCGCCGTACAGGATGGCTGGCAAAAGTGGCACGGCGCAGGTTTTTTCAATCGGACAGGAAGAGGAATACGACGAGGAAAAGATTGTCGAACGTCTGCGCGACCATGCTTTGTTCATTGCTTTCGCACCGCTCGACGATCCGCAGATCGCAGTGGCCGTTATCGTTGAGAATGGCGGCAGCGGTAGTAGAGTCGCCGCTCCGATAGCGCGCGCGATCATGGATCAATACCTCGGATACAACGATGCGGTTCAGTGACACACAACGATTGTTAACGCCCAAGGCCGCGCCACTGTCTGACGCTGCGCGGCTCATGCGCCAATTCAATATCGACGGGCCATTGCTCGCCGGTCTGTTGTTAATATGCGCGTTTGGTCTCGCCGTTCTGTACAGCGCTGCCGGTGAGAGCATACGTCTTGCGCTCAACCAGGTCATACGGCTCTGTGTCGCGCTGGTCGGCATGATAATTATTGCGCAAATGCCGCCGGATTTTCTTCGTCGGTGGACACCGTGGGGGTATGCGGCCGGCCTTATTCTCCTGGTCCTCGTTTTAACGACGGGCGATGTTGGTCAGGGTGCGCAACGATGGCTTGATCTGGGAATTCGTTTCCAGCCGTCGGAAATAATGAAACTCGCCGTCCCAATGATGGCTGCCTGGTTCCTGCATGACCGTTCGATACCGCCGCGACCCGGACAGTTGCTTATCGTTGCCGTGATCATCATCGTTCCAACCATACTGATCGCGCGCCAACCGGATCTAGGAACGGCGCTGCTGATCGCTGCAGCCGGGTTTATCGTGATCGTGCTCGCCGGCCTGTCGATTCGACTCATGATCGCGCTTGGTGTGCTGGCCGTTCCCGGAGCGCTTCTGTTGTGGACGTTTATGAAAGACTATCAGCGCCAGCGCGTACTGACCTTACTCAACCCGGACAGCGATCCGCTAGGGGCCGGTTACAATATTATTCAGTCGAAGATTGCGATCGGCTCAGGCGGTCTGTTCGGCAAGGGCTGGACCAATGGCTCGCAAGCGCAGCTCGAGTTTTTGCCGGAACGCGACACCGACTTCATTTTTGCCGTGTTAGGCGAGGAATTCGGCCTGCTGGGTGTACTGGCTTTGCTCTGCCTCTACATTTTCGTAATCGGCCGCGGCTTGTACATCGCGACGCAGGCGCGCGACACCTACTCGCGTTTGCTGGCCGGCTCCATCAGCTTCACGTTTTTCGTTTATGTATTCGTCAATACAGCGATGGTCACGGGAATCGTGCCGGTCGTTGGCATACCGTTGCCGCTCGTGAGTTTCGGCGGGACATCGATGGTGACGCTCATGGCAGGATTCGGTATTCTGATGTCGATTCATTCGCATCGGAAGCTCCTGCCCCACTAATGAAATTCAGCAAGCTTGCCGGCACCGTCTGCTTCCTTCTAATGATGAGTACCTTCGTCTTTGCCGCAGAAGACGAAGAAGCCATTTACATCAATGTCGAGCAAGCGGAAGTTGCGTCGTTTATCGACGATATGGTGACGCAGCATGAATTTAGTCGTGATGAGCTGGAAAAGACTCTGGCGGCGGCGGAAATAAGGCAATCGATTCTCGATGCCATCAGCAAGCCGGCCGAGAAAACGCTTAACTGGGCGGCGTACCGCAGGATTTTCATCACGCCCGAACGCATACGGGCCGGCGCTGCCTTTTGGCGCGAGAATCGCGAGATATTGACGGAAATCGCCGCTTCGTCAGGCGTCCCGGAAGAAATCATCGTCGGTATTATCGGCGTGGAGACCTATTTCGGCCGAATTACGGGTAACTACCGGGTTCTCGACGCGCTGTCGACACTCGCGTTCCAGTATCCACCGCGTGCGACTTTTTTCAGCAAGGAACTCAAACAGTATTTGTTGCTCGTGCGCGAAGAAGGCATGGAAGCGACCGACGCGACAGGCTCCTACGCCGGCGCCATGGGCAGACCACAATTCATGCCGTCGAGTTATCGCGCTTACGCGATCGACTCCACGGGCGACGGTAAGCGAGATATCTGGAACAACTGGGCCGATGTCGCAGGCAGCATCGCTAACTATTTCAACGCACATGGCTGGACGACGGGCGAGGAGGTCGTATCACTGGCATCGCTGGGAAATGCCTGGTCAGGCGATGCTCCGATGCCTGCGAACACACTCAGACCTGATGCCACCGTCAGTACGCTGAGCCGGATGGGCGTCATGTTCGCAACCGACTTGCCGGGCGAAGCCAAGAGCCAACTGCTGACCTACGACGGTAAAGACGGTATTGAACACTGGGTGGGCTTTCATAATTTTTTCGTCATTACCCGCTACAACCGCAACGTGATGTACGCGTTAGCCGTGCATCAGCTCGGCCAGGAAATTGCCATAGAACTGAACAACCATGCAAATTGAAGCGCGTCGAGCGCTTGCCGGCCTCGTCATTTTGGTCATGCTTGCCAGTTGTGGCGGCAGAGACATCAAAGACAGCGCGCCAAGTGGCAGCGCGTCAATTCCCGATATGCCAGGGGATGCGGTCCCCAGGCCCGAGGCCCGTAGTCGCTATGGCAACGGCCCGGTTTATGAGGTGTTCGGCCAACGCTACGTCGTCATGGATTCGGGTTCCGGCTACTCCGAGCGCGGTGTCGCGAGCTGGTATGGCGAGAAATTTCACGGTCGACTGACGTCAAACCGCGAACCCTACGACATGTACGCGATGACGGCGGCACACAAGACACTGCCGCTGCCAACCTATGTACGCGTTCGGAATTTGCGCAATAACAAGAGCGTTATTGTTCGAGTGAATGATCGTGGCCCGTTTGTCAGCAATCGCATCATCGACTTGTCCTACGCCGCGGCATCGAAACTCGACATGGTTAAAGACGGCACGAGCCTCGTCGAAATTACGGCGATAAGCTTCGACGCCCCGCCCGGTGACCACCCGACCCGGCAAACAACGACGCCGGTCCCGCAACCCGCGCCAGCGGCTGTTAAATCCACGCCGCCAAGGCCGGACGTGGCTAAGCCAGAGCAGATCTACGTGCAAGTTGGCGCATTCGGCAGGCGTGAGAACGCGGAACGCCGCAGCGCAGAGCTCAATGCTGCACATTTCGGCAATGTCATCATCCATGCCGATACCGACGTCAGCCCGACGCTCTACCGAGTGCGAATCGGACCGATTCACGATGTCATTCAATACGACGTGATTGTCGAGGAACTGGCAAACATCGGCATTTCGAATCCGTACCTGATTTCGGAATAGCGAAAGACAGCATCAATCCAGGATGCGGGTGAATTTTTCCTAATCCGATCTCTCGCTGCAGATTCCGTTTACAATGTGCGCCCTCTTTATCTCCTGGCTGGACCCAAATGCACGTTTGTAATTCTGTTCGATTGACTCTTTTATCGCTTGCCCTGCTGGTCGCAGCTGTCTCAAGCGCGCAGATACTGCCCACACCGGCGCCGCCCGTCATCGGTGCCAGGAGCTATATAATGATTGACCACAGGACCGGGCGGGTTCTGGCGTCGCATCAGGCGGACGAGCGTTTAGCGCCGGCGAGTCTCACGAAGCTCATGACCGCCTACGTGGTCTTCCATGCCCTGCAGCAGCGGCAGATTCAACTGGACGAAGAAATTACGGTCAGCGAAAAAGCGTGGCGCACGCCGGGTTCGCGCATGTTCATCGAAGTCGGAACACAAGTTTCAATTGCGGACCTCGTTCTCGGCATGATCGTGCAATCCGGCAATGACGCAAGCGTGGCATTGGCGGAGCATGTCGCGGGCACGGAATCGGTCTTTACGGAACTCATGAATCAATACGCCCGGACGATCGGCATGGCGTCGAGCCACTTCATGAATGCGACGGGCTTGCCGCATGACGATCACTATTCGACGGCACGCGATCTGGCCACACTGGCGCGCGCAATCATCGAGGAATTTCCCGACTATTACCGCTGGTATTCCGTTAAGGAATTCACCTACGGTGACATCTCGCAGCCGAATCGAAACAATCTTCTGTGGCGCGACGCGTCGGTCGATGGCATGAAGACGGGCCACACAGACGCCGCGGGATACTGCCTCGTGTCGTCAGCGGAACGAGAAGGCATGCGTGTTGTCACCGTCGTGCTGGGGACCGCCAGCGCCAAGGCCAGAATCGACGGCAGCCAGGCGCTCATCAACTACGGATTCAGATTCTTCGAGACACGTCTCGTCTATGCGGCGGATCAGGAAATCACCAAAATACGCATATGGAAGTCGGCCAACGAGTTCACCTCCCTGGGCGTTATTGAAGACCTTTACATCACGATTCCGCGCGGTTCCTACGACTCGCTCGAAATGATTCACAAGATTCCTGCCATTATCGAGGCACCTGTTGCAAAAAGTCAGCCGCTGGCCGAAATCGTTCTCAGCCTCAACGGGGCAAGCATTGCGACGGAGTCGCTGCGTGCGCTGGACGACAATCCGGAGGGCTCGCTGTGGCAGCAAGCGCGTGACGGTATTAGTCTTTGGTTCGAGTAGACAGCATTTGAGTTGTGTCATGAGTGACGAAAGCCTGCTTGAATTTCCCTGTGAGTTTCCCATCAAGATCATGGGACACGAAACACCGGAATTCCATGCGCTCGTGCGTGCACTGGTCGAAGAACACGCGGGCCCGCTGGCCGACAGTGCAATCCAGTCAAGCCTGAGCCGCAATGGTCGATTCGTCTCGATCACGGCAACCATTAATGCCCAAAGTCAGCAGCAGCTGGACGATATCTACCATGCACTCACGGCACACGAAGATGTATTGATGGCGCTATGAGCGAGATAGCCATCCGCAGCCTCGGCAGACAGGACTACGAGCCCGTCTGGCACGCAATGCAGGAATTCACGAACACACGCGACGCGAATACGGCGGACGAGATCTGGTTTACCGAACACAATCCGGTCTTCACACTGGGCGTCAACGCGAGTCGTGAACATCTACTCGCACCGGGTGATATTCCCGTCGTCCAGGTCGATCGCGGTGGGCAGGTCACCTATCACGGTCCCGGGCAACTCATGATCTATGCATTGATCGACCTCAAGCGATCCGGCATAGGCATTCGGCCGCTGGTCACGGCGCTGGAGCAAAGCGTTGTCGATCTCGTCGCCGAACACGGCGTGCAGGCCGCCAGTCGCAAAGACGCTCCGGGTGTGTACGTTGACGGCGTGAAACTGGCGAGCGTCGGCCTGCGAATTCGTCGTGGATCGAGTTTTCACGGCATGGCGCTGAATGTTGACGTCGACACCGCGGTATTTTCGCGCATCAATCCCTGTGGATTCAGCAATATGCAGGTAACCGATCTGACTCGACTTGGAACCGGGCATGACATGGACAGCGCGCAGACACAGTTGCTGCCCTACTTCCTCAAGCACCTGGGCTTATCCGACTCCACGCTCAATATTGGACCTGCCGAACTACCGCGATTTAACGACGATTGAGTTTTTCAAGCCGCTGCGGCGTGCCTATGTCCTCCCACACGCCCTCATACACGCCGCCCGTCAGCGTTGACGCGTCGGCAGCGCTGCGTAACATCGGTGCCAGCGAAAAACGTCCCGGCTCGCGGTCTGCGAAAAAGCTCGGGCGATAAATTGCGACGCCACTGAACGTAAACTCCGGGTTTTCGCCATTCGTTACGCGCCCGTCTGCAAGATCGAAATCACCCTGTTCCTTGTGCGCTGGCGTTGGCACCAGAACAAGATGTCCCTGCGCATCGTCTGCCAACCCGGCGGGCAGCGGCATGTCGCTAAACACGTCCGCATTGATCACGAGAAACGGTTTTTTGCCGAGCAACGGCAATGCTCGCTGTATGCCGCCGCCCGTTTCCAGAATATTGTCACCCTCAGGACTGTAAACGACAGAGAGTCCATACATCGCGCCGGATCCAATGCGGTCGGCGATTTGCTCGCCCAACCAGCCGAGGTTGATTACAACATTGTCGATGCTGGCTGCCTTGACGGCATCCAGGTGGCGTTCGAGCAAGCTGCGCCCGCGTACCTCCACCAAGGCCTTCGGCATGGATTCTGTAATTGGCCACAGCCGCTCGCCACGGCCGGCCGCAAGAATCATTGCGATCATGAGTCCGCCTCGAACGCCGGCAACACACGCGACTCGATGACGTCAGCCAGGAAAGCCAATTCGTCGTAGCGCGGTGCAATCTCGACGACATAGGACAGGCAAAGTGGAATGTCGGCGATGTATCCGGATTTGCCGTCGCGGTGCTGCAGTCGCGCGAAAATACCGGCAGCCTTAAGCTGCCGCTGCACGCCCATGAGCTCAAAGTAACGCATGAACTGCTCCATGCTGACCTGCGCGCGCGTGTCGGCATCGAGTTCAGAATAAAACTTTTCCGCCCAGGCCTGCACCTGACCCGCCGGCCATTTGATGTAGCAATCTTTAAGCAAGGAAACGAGATCGTAGGTAAACGCCCCTTCAACGGCGTCCTGAAAATCCAGAATTCCCGGGTTCTGGTCATTTGTGACCATAAGATTCCGCGAATGGTAGTCGCGATGCACAAAGACTTGCGGCTGGTCGAGCGCGTTTTGGATCAACATCGAGCAGATGTCCTGCCAATGACCCTCTTCGTCTTTTGAGAATCTGATGCCAAGATGTGCGCCGCAAAGCCAGTCGTGAAAAAGCGATAGCTCGAATTCGAGCAGCTCGGCATCGTAGGGCGGCAGCTGCGCCTGATACACCGCGCCGCGTGACTGCATCGCCAAAAGCGCCACAATCGCATCTGCATAGAGCTTGTCAGCCTGGCCCGGCTCCGCAGTCAGTCGCTGCAGGTACTGGGTCGCCCCCAGATCCGACAGCAACAGAAAGCCGCGCTCCAGGTCCGCCTCTACAATCTGCGGTGCGTTCAGCCCCATGGCCTCCAGGTATCCCGCGATTCGTACGAACGGCAGACAGTCTTCTTGTGGGGGTGGCGCGTCCATTGCGATGAAACTTTTTGCTGTTGTTTGCAATCGAAAATAGCGACGAAAACTCGCGTCCGAAGAAGCCGGCGTCATATCGCTGTCTGCAAGGCCCTCGATCTGCTCAAGCCAGAGTTCGAGTTCAGCCTTGCGGCTGTCGATGGTCGAATCAATGTCGCTGATTACCGATCTCCGTAACGCGTTGTAGCACCTAAGAATCTATGCGAAGGTAACAAATACTAATGCCTGATAACATCCCGGTATCATCGCCTGCGGCGCCACACTCAGTCCCCCGATAATCTTGTTTGCGAAACTCCTGATAACTGCCAGCTTTTTGCTGCTCGTGCCCGTGGCGCACGCTGCGGAACTGCTCGCCTGCCAAAACACGCTGGGGACGGAGCTGGCCGAACGCGCGCACCCGACGCCACTGCAGCTCGCCGATGCTTCGACGATCGAATTGACGGCCGGCGCGCTCGAAGCACAGCTGGGTGATGAGCCAGCGGTGTCGATGACGGGCGGCGTCCTGCTGCGCCGAGGCAACAAGCTTGCCGGCGCAGACAGCGCAGTCTTCGATCCGGGCGAACGCGCATTGCGCCTGCACGGCAATGTCCGCTATGAAGACCCGGGTACGCAGATCGTCAGCAACACAGCCGAGTTTGCCTACGACTCCGGTCGCATCGTTTTCGAAGGCGCTGAATTTTCACTTGGCAGCAGCAACGCGAGAGGGTCCGCCGACAAGCTGTTGATCAATCAGCAGGGGCAGCTGCAACTGGACCACGTCAGCTACACGACCTGCCCGCCAGGCTCGAAAGACTGGGAGTTACAGGCCGACGAAATCGATCTCGATACACGGCTCGGCGTCGGTACGGCACGCCACATCAAACTGCGATTCAAGAACATCCCTATTCTGTATGCGCCCTACATCTCGTTTCCGATTGGCGATGCACGCAAATCCGGCGTATTGACCCCGGAGATTGGCAGCGCTGGCCGCAGCGGTAACGAGATTAGCATGCCTTACTACTGGAACATCGCGCCGAATTACGATGCGACGATCACGCCGCGCTTGCTGACCGAACGCGGCCTGCAATTACAAACCGAGTTTCGCTACCTGACCGAAACCAGCGACGGCATCGTCATAGCGCAGTACTTGCCCGATGACGACCTGATCGACGATACACGGCATTTGATCGGCGTCGATCATCAAAGCCTGTTTCGAAATGGCTGGCGTAATCAAATCGATTTTCGGACAGTGTCCGACAGCCAGTATTTTGAGGACCTCGGCGGCTCTTTGAGTATTTCGAGTATCACGCAACTCAACCAGAGCATCAGTTTCGACTGGCATACCGACAACATGTCGTTCTTCGGTCAAGTGCAGGATTTCCAAACGCTGGACGACGCCATCCTGCCTGGCGATGAGCCCTATCGACGACTACCGCAGTTACTATTCAATGCTTACTGGCCCGATCAATTGATGGGACTTACAGCAGGCATTAATGGCGAGGTCGTTAATTTTGATCGTGATGTCGGCGTCACGGGCTGGCGCCTGAACGTATCGCCGCAAATCGAACTGCCGATCAGTGGGCCGGGCTGGTTTATCAAGCCCGCTGTTGCTCTGGACTACACACTATATGAACTCAGCAACACGTTGCCGGGCGATCCAACGGATCCCGGTAGATCCATTCCGATAGCTAGCCTCGATGCCGGGCTGATTCTCGAACGATCTATGTCCAGCGGCTTCGGGCGAATTCAAACGATCGAACCGCGCATTTTGTACGTGCACATTCCGCACCGTGATCAGAACGACCTGCCCGTGTTCGACACGATCATGCCGGATCTCAATCTCGTGCAACTGTTCCGCAAGAATCGCTTCCTCGGCATTGACCGCATCGGTGACACCGATCAGCTCAGCATTGGCATCACCTCGCGAATTCTCGATGTCTCAACCGGCAGAGAGCTCGTGGCGGCCACGCTTGGCCAAACACGCTACTTCAGCGATCGACAAGTCACTCTGCCAAGGGGGGCTCCCTTAAACTTTGAGTCGTCGGACTATGTTGCTGAAATTCGGGTTTTTCTGTCAGAGCATTGGAACTTCGACCTTGGGCAGCAGTGGGGCTCCGGCGAGTCCGGCACGACGAAGTCCGAGGCGCGGCTGCAATATCGGCCGGCGAGCAACAAGATCCTCAACATCGGCTACCGCTTCCGTCGCGACTCACTCGAGCAGGGTGATCTGTCCTGGTCCTGGCCGCTTGGCACGAAGTGGAATTTTGTTGGGCGATATAACTACTCCTTTCGCGATCGAGAAGTGCTCGAGCAGTTTTTCGGACTCGAATACGACAGCTGTTGCTGGGGCCTCAGAATCGTCTCCCGGCGCCATATATCAACCCGTGATGGAACTCGTGATTCATCCTTCGGTCTGCAATTGGTATTGAAGGGAATGACGAGTGTGGGTACCGCGGCAGACAAACTCCTCGAACGTGGTATTCTTGGCTATTCTGCAGACCTCCGGTAATAAAAAGTGTTTAAAATTAATAGCTTATGCGCTATTGTCGCGCTATTGGCTGCGCCGCTTGTCGCGGCCCAAGACCTCCCCGAGACCGACGATCCGCCCGCTGAGGCCGTCGCGGATGCGCCGCCGGAGGCCGTCAGTTTTTTCGCAGGCCCGCCCGCGGAAGAGGCGGAACCCGTCGGTGAGCTGCTCGACAGCGTCGCTGCGATCGTTAATGAAGGCATCGTACTCAAAAGCGAATACCTGGAAACACTCGAATTGATTGTGACGCAGTCGGAGCAGGAAGGCTGGCCTTTGCCGCCCGATGATATTCTTGAAGAACAGGTTCTCGAGCGCGTCATACTGAACGAAATTCAACTGCAGCGTGCCGAGATGATTGGCCTGCAGGTTTCCGACCAAATGCTCAACCAGGTCATTGCCAACGTCGCTGCAAGACGCGGCATCGCATTTGAAGACCTGCCGGTCGTAATGTCCAGGGAAGGCATCGACTATCAGAATTTTCGACGTCAAATGCGCGACGACATTACACTGGAACAATTACGGCGCATCGAAGTTGAACAAAAAATCAATGTTTCGCCACGTGAAATAGAAAATTGCGTTGCTGACGTAGAAGACAATGTTGTCGTTAACTCAGACTACGACCTGTCGCACATCCTCCTGTCTTTCCCGGAAGCTGCATCGGCAACACAGATCGATGACATCGTTGGCATTGCCCAGGATATTTACGAACGGGCGACCGACGGTGCAGATTTTCGCGAACTGGCCGTACGCTTTTCCGATGGCCCTTCTGCACTGCAGGGCGGCGCTTTGGGGTGGATGCAGGGCGAACAAGTGCCAACCGTATTCATCGAGATACTTGCACCACTCTCGGCCGGTGACGTGTCTGAACCATTCCGTACCGCGGCAAGCATCCACATTGTAAAAGTCAACGCTATGCGCAGCGCAGTTGAGCACAGCGAAGAAGATCAGATCAATGTCCGGCATATCCTGGTCATGCCGAACGAAATCATCGATGACCAAACGGCCAGGCAGCGGGTCGTTGATGCGCACGAACGCATCGTGGCGGGCGAGGAATTTGCAGACCTTGCGAAACTACTCTCTGATGACCCTGGCTCCGCAAATGATGGCGGTGATCTGGGCTGGGCAGGTCCCGGAACATTCGTTACAGAATTTCAGGCCGCCGTCGATCTACTCGAAACCGGTGAAATGAGCGAGCCCTTCCGCAGCCCGTTCGGCTGGCACATCGTTGAAGTCCTCGGCCGTCGCGTTTACGACACAACCGAAGACCTCAAAGAGCAAAATTGCGCGGCACGTATCCGTAATGGCAAATTGGGTGACGAAACCCAGTTGTGGATGCGCCGACTGCGCGACGAGGCCTACATCGACATCCGGATGTGACTCGCACCCGCAAAGCCCTCATTGTCACTGCCGGTGACCCGGCAGGCATCGGCCCTGAACTTTGTCTGGCAATTGCGGCCGCACAAGATCGCCCTGATTTCATCGTCGTCTCTGACGTGAGACTCATGCGTGAGCGTGCACAGCAAATCGGAATCGACATTCAGATTTCAGGACTCGCGCTTGACCAGCTCGAGGACTGGCAAGCCACTGCCCGTACGCTCGCCGTCATTGATATACCCTTCCCCGCAAAGGTCGAATGCGGAAAACCCGATCCGGCAAATGCGGCTGCACTGCTGGATGGCCTGAGACTCGCCGTCGAAGGCTGTCTCGACGGTCGTTTCGCGGCGCTGGTCACGGCACCGCTTGCCAAGGACATTGTTAACGATGCCGGCATCGCGTTTACCGGGCATACGGAGTTTCTGGCCGAACTGGCGAACATCCGTCTCCCCGTCATGTTGCTTGTTGCGGGTGAGTTGCGAGTTGCGCTGGCAAGTACGCACATGCCGCTGCGCGACGTGCCGGACTATCTGAACGCGACCCGCTTGCGTGAGGTCTTGTCTGTGCTGGTCGATGGCCTCAAATCATCTTTCGGGATAGACCGGCCGGAGATCGTGGTCTGCGGCCTGAATCCACATGCAGGCGAAGGTGGGCACCTTGGCCACGAAGACGCCGAAATCATAGCGCCCGTGGTCCGGGAGTTTCAGGACAGCGGCGCAAACATTCGCGGCCCCATACCGGCTGATACGGCGTTCACACCCGCGGCAGGCCACAAAGATGCCGTCCTGGCCATGTACCACGATCAGGGCTTACCGGTTCTGAAATTCGCCGGATTTGGTCATGCCGTCAATGTCACGCTGGGCCTGCCGTTCATTCGGACGTCGGTCGACCACGGCACTGCCTTTGATCTCGCAGGCTCGGGCGAAGCCGATACGGGGAGTCTGCTCAAGGCAATGGAGCTGGCGCGCGACATCGCCCATCGGCAAGCCGGTCACTCGTGAACAAGCACCGCCCGCGCAAACGATTTGGACAGCATTTCCTGACAGATCCCGGTGTCGTTGACGCCATCGTCAATGCGATTTCGCCGCAGGAAGATGAGGTCATTGTCGAAATCGGCGCGGGCTCCGGAGCAATCACAGTGCCACTCGCGCGACGCTGCGGTAGTTTGCATGCAGTGGAGCTCGATCGCGACCTCGCAGCGCGTTTGCGCACTCTGTTCCAGGATAACGAGCGCGTCACGATTCATGAAGCAGACGCGCTGTCTTTCGACTTCTCGTCACTGGGCACCTCGCTGCGCGTCGTTGGCAATCTCCCGTACAACATTTCGACACCGTTGTTGTTTCACCTCCTCGCTCAGCGCGACGTGATTACCGACATGCATTTCATGTTGCAAAAAGAGGTGGTCGATCGCATGGCGGCAGATCCCGGAAGCAAGGCATTCGGTCGTCTTACAATCATGCTCGGCTGCTACCTCGATATCGAAGCGCTGTTCGACGTCGACCGACTGGCGTTTGATCCGCCGCCAGCCGTGACCTCGGCCGTGGTGCGGCTGCGGCCCAAATCCGGGATCATCGATATCGTGGATGGCCAGCTTCTGTCAGGCCTGGTCGCAGCGGCTTTCAGCCAGCGGCGCAAGACGCTGCGCAATGCCGTAAAGACATACGCCTCCGAGGAGGAACTGCAAGCCCTCAATATTGACCCGGGATTGCGCCCTGAAAACATCGCGATCCCGGACTGGGTGGCACTGGCCAATCATCTGGCGTTGAAAAACAGTTCCGCGAGCACCTGAAGTCGATAGAATAGAGGCCTTCATTACTGGTCAGGCCACGATCCCCATGGATGAAAAAGTCTGCGACATCAGGATCCAGGTCGCTACACGTTATGTTGATGAGCAATCCGAACCGGAGCTGGATCGCTACGTTTTCGCATACACGATCACCATTTCGAACTACGGCGCCGTGGCGGCAAAGTTGATCAGCCGCCACTGGATCATTACCGATGCGAATGGAAAAGTGCAGGAAGTGAATGGCGATGGCGTTGTCGGTGAGCAGCCGCATTTGCAGCCCGGTGAGGAATTTCAGTACTCGAGCGGTGCCGTGCTCGGCACGCCGGTAGGCTCGATGCAGGGTATGTACAGAATGGAAACCGACGATGGCGTCAATTTCGATGCGCCAATTGCGGCATTCACGCTCGCCGTTCCAGGCCTGCTGCACTGAGTTAAGAGTACCGCATGGCAACCTACGCGATTGGAGACTTGCAGGGCTGCTATGACCCGTTCCGCAAGCTGCTCGATCAGATCGACTTCGACCCGGCAAAGGACAGGCTTTGGTTAACCGGCGATCTTGTGAACCGTGGGCCAAAATCGCTGCAGCTTGTGCGCTTTGTGCGCGGTCTGGGCGACTCAGTGATTACTGTTTTGGGCAATCACGACCTGCATTTGCTTGCGCTGGCAAGCGACAGCACCAACCTCAATCGTCGATTCGAGACACTGGAAAAACTTCTGCGGGCAGCGGATTGCGACGAACTCGTCGATTGGTTGCGACGCTTGCCCCTCGCACACTACGACAGGAAACTCGATACGCTGCTGGTACACGCAGGCACGCACCCTGCCTGGTCCGTCAAGAAGACACTGGCGCATGCCGCAGAGGTTGAAGCTGCCCTGCAGGGCAAGAAGTTCGAAACCTTGCTCGAGAAAATGTATGGCAACACACCACGACGATGGTCAGGAAAATTGAAAGGCAACGCGCGCCTGAGATTCATCGTCAATACGCTGACACGCATGCGCATGCTGACGGCCGACATGCGATTGAATTTCGCCCATACGGGCGCGCCCTGGCGCGCACGAAAAGGGCTTAAGCCGTGGTTCGAATTTGATGATCGGGCGACTGGCGATACGCGTGTCGTGTTCGGACACTGGTCTGCGCTGGGTCTGATTGTATTGCCCGAGTTGATCAGCCTGGACACGGGTTGTGTCTGGGGCCGCCAGCTTACAGCCGTGCGGCTGGACAAGCGCAACCCGCGTGTGTTCCAGGTAGCAGGCCAACAAGCATGCGATCGCTAAGCGCGTTCAATTTGCAGCAGTGGATCGACGCTCACCGCGATGCGCTCAAACCACCGGTCTGTAATCAACAGGTCTTCGAGGACGATGACTTCATCGTCATGATTGTCGGCGGTCCAAACTCACGCGACGACTATCACGTCGATGAAGGACCCGAGTTTTTCTACCAGCTCGAGGGCGATATGCTTCTGCGGACCATCCAGGATGACAAGCGAGTCGATATCACGATTGGCGAAGGCGACGTCCTGCTCCTGCCACCGCGCGTGCCGCACTCACCGCAACGCTTTGCGGACACGATTGGCCTGGTCGTCGAACGCAAGCGCTTGCCGCAGGAACTCGACGGCTTCATCTGGTATTGCGACAATTGCGATAGCAAGCTGTACGAGGAATACCTGTACGTCGACGATATCGTGGGTCAACTGCCTGCGGTTTTTGAACGATTCTACAGCTCCGTCGAAAATCGCAGCTGCGAACATTGTGGAACAGTGAAGCAGGAAACCGCCCAACCATGAATTTCGAAGACAACAAGGAATTCGCACGCAAGCTGGATGAACAGGATCCACTGCGGGCATTTCGCGACCAGTTTAATTTCCCGCCAAGCCGTGACGGCAATTCGCCTGTGTACTTGTGCGGTAATTCCCTGGGACTGCAGCCCAAGCTGGCTAAAAAATACGTTCTCGACGAACTCGCAAACTGGGCCAATTACGCCGTCGACGGTCATTTTCATTCCGAGCGGCCGTGGATCGAATACCACCGGCACGCAACCCGGGGGTTTGCAGATTTAACGGGGTCGAAACCATCCGAAGTAATCGCGATGAACACGCTGACCGTCAATCTGCACTTTCTGATGGCGAGTTTTTATCGTCCGACGAATGCACGCCACAAGATTCTGATCGAGGAAAAGGCGTTTCCGTCCGATCGCTACGCTGCGCAATCGCAGATTCGCATGCACGGTTTCGACCCGGAGGAAGGAATCGTTGAATGGAAATCGTCCAACGAGGACGGCTGGCTAGCCCTGTCAGACCTGGCCGACATTCTCGAGCGAGAGGGCGACAGCATCGCCCTGCTGTTGCTGCCGGGCGTCCAGTACTACACGGGGCAGGTTCTCGAAATGGCCGAAATTTGCCGCCTGGGGCGCGATGCCGGCTGTGTTGTTGGGCTGGACCTGGCACATGCCATTGGCAACGTAGAACTGCACCTCAATGACTGGGCGCCGGACTTCGCGGCATGGTGTACCTACAAATACCTGAATGCGGGGCCGGGAGCGATCGGCGGTGCCTTTATCCACGAGTCGCATTGTTCGCCGGAAAACCTGAACCAGCTGCACGGCTGGTGGGGACATGACGACAAGACACGCTTCAAGATGCTGCCGACGTTTACACCGGCCGCAGGCGCCGAACTCTGGCAGATAAGTAACCCACCGATTCTTTCGCTGGCGCCCGTCATTGCGTCATTGGAACTGTTTCTCGAGGCTGGTCTGCCGCGCCTGATCGAAAAATCCCGCAGCCTGACGAATTACCTGCGTTGGTTGATCAATCGACGCTTCCCTGAACACATTGGCATTCTCACGCCTGCAGATGCGCGCGGTGCTCAACTGTCACTCGTCGTGCAAGATGCGAACATCGACGGCAAGACGCTGTTCGACCGACTGCGCAAGCTCAATGTCACGGGCGACTGGCGTGAACCCGACGTCATACGCGTCGCGCCCGCACCGATGTACAACAGCTTTTCCGACGTATTCGAATTTGTGGAGCGTCTCGAACTCGCTCTAAAATGAAATCCGATTCCGTCAATATAATTGGTGCCGGTCAATGCGGCACGTTGACCGCGATTATGCTCGCGAGACACGGTTTCGAGCTTAACGTTTACGAACGCTTCACCGACCCGCGCATCCGCGACGCGGAGGCAGGTCGCTCGATCAATCTCGCGCTCGCGGCGCGCGGGCTGAATGCATTACAGCAAGTGGGCATCGACGCACTCATCCAACCCATGTTGGTGCCTATGCGGGGCCGCATGCTGCATCAGGCCGACGGTACGACGTCTTTCCTTCGCTATGGGCAACAAGAACACGAACAGATTTACTCAGTCACGAGGCTGGGGCTGAATCAGGTATTGCTGGGCGTGGCCGACGACACACCCAACCTGCACCTGCATTTTCAGCAGAATGCGATCGCTTACGACGCGCCGGACCGCACTGTACACATCAGGAACGAGCTCGACGGCAGCATGTATCAAATTGCAGCGGAGCCCTTGCTTGCGGCAGACGGCGCCGGTTCGATCATCCGTCGCTCATTCGACGGTACCGGAACCTTTGGTGGCATCGAATCCCTGCTCGCACACGCTTACAAGGAACTCTCTATTCCTGCCGGACCGAGCGGTGAATATCAGCTTGCGTCGGACGCACTACACATTTGGCCGCGCGGCGGCTTCATGCTTATCGCCCTGCCGAATCCGGGCGGTGACTTCACGCTGACACTGTTTCTGTCCACGGCGGGAAATAACAGCTTCGGGCAATTGGTCGACGAAGCTGCGGTCATGCGGTTTTTCGAAGAGCATTTTTCTGACGTAGCCGCATTGATTCCCAGGCTTTGTGACGAAGTCCTGCACCACCCACTGGGCATACTCAGCACCGTACGCTGCCGCCACTGGCACGACCACGGCAACGTCTTGCTCATCGGCGACGCAGCGCATGCCATCGTGCCTTTCCACGGTCAGGGCATGAACCTGGCGTTCGAAGACTGCGTGCGACTGTCGGAGATCGTGGACGACCTTGGCGGCGACTGGCCCAATGTTTTCGCGCGCTTCGAGGCCGAACAACTTGCGAATGCAAATGCGATTGCAGACATGGCACTGGACAATTACATCGAAATGCGCGACACAGTGCGCGACCCAAAATTCGCGCTGCGCAAGACACTGTCTTTCGAGCTTGAGCGCAGGTTACCGCAGCACTTCATCCCGCGTTATTCAATGGTGATGTTTCATGCGGAAATCCCCTATCTCCTCGCACAACAACGTGGGGAAATCCAGAACGCGCTGCTGGAAGAATTCACCAGGGACGCGAACTCGCTGGCCGAAGTCGATCTGCCAGGAGCCGCCGACGCGGCCCTTAGCCGCCTGTCGGCATTGAAGCCGTAAGGACTCGATCCAGTTGAAAAATCTCCATCGGGTAAGCGTGTTTCGAATCCATCGCGAAAGCCTCGCGTGACGTTTCCTGCCACTCGCCATCAATCAAATCGGGAAAGTAAGCATCGCCATCAATGTCGACAGCGACTCGAGTCATATAGATACGTTGCGCACGTGGCAGGAATTCACGGTAAAGCTGTCCACCGCCAATAATCATTAGCTCGTCGACCCGGCCTGCCATGTCCACAGCATCATCGGGCGACGCGACGATATCGCAACCCGGCGCTTCGAAGTCCGGATTGCGGCTGAGGACGATATTCTGACGATTCGGCAGCGGCTTGCCGATCGATTGCCAGGTTAAACGTCCCATGACGATCGGTTTGCCCGTCGTGATTTCTTTGAAACGCTTTAGGTCGCGCGGCAGGTGCCACGGCAGCTCACCCCGGTTTCCGATGACATTATTCGCCGAGGCTGCGGCGATAAGGCTGATACGCATTTGGAACTAGACCGCGACTTTCGCCGCAATGTGCGGGTGCGACTCGTAGTTAAGAATCTCGAAATCCTCGTATTGGTAGTCGAAAATACTTTTTGGCCGCCGCTTGATCGCAAGACGAGGTAACGGCAGCGGCTGACGCGCAAGCTGCTCGTCCGCCTGTGCCAGATGATTCAGATACAAGTGACAATCGCCCCCGGTCCAGATGAAATCACCGACGGCAAGATCCGCTTGCTGCGCTATCATATGCGTTAGCAAGGCGTAGGACGCTATGTTGAACGGCACGCCCAGAAAGACGTCGCAGCTGCGCTGGTATAACTGGCACGACAGCTTGCCGTCCGCGACGTAAAACTGAAATAAAGCGTGGCATGGGGGCAGCGCCATGTTGTCCAGGTCAGCGACATTCCAGGCAGAGACAATAATTCGCCGCGAGTCTGGCGACTCTTTGAGCTGCTGCATCACCGTACTGATCTGATCGATTGCCGCGCCATCGGGCGTACCCCAACTGCGCCATTGCACACCATAAACAGGACCCAGCTCGCCGTCCGCGTCCGCCCACTCGTCCCAGATCCTGACGCCATTCTCCCTGAGGTAGCGGATGTTGCTGTCGCCCGACAAGAACCACAGCAACTCATGGATAATCGAACGCAAATGCAATTTCTTGGTCGTGACGAGTGGAAATCCTGCGCTCAGGTCGAAGCGCAGCTGGTGACCGAACACGCTCAATGTGCCCGTGCCCGTGCGGTCTTCCTTGCGTTGGCCGGACTCCTTGATGTGCCTCATCAGCGACAAATATTGATGCATGTCAGGCCTGCGCCTCCTGCTTTTTTCGGTAGGCAAGAAACAGGACCAGCGCGCCGACTATGATCATCGGCATGCTGAGTAATTGTCCCATTGTCACCCAGCCCAGCGCGAGGTAGTTGAGATGCGCGTCGGGCACGCGATAGAACTCGACGAAAAATCGGAACACACCGTATAAAAACAGGAACAAGCCCGACACGGCCAGGTAGGGTCGCGGTTTGCGCGAGTAGATCCACAGGATCGCGAACAGCATGAAGCCCTCGAGTATGGCTTCATACAACTGCGACGGGTGCAGTCCGACGCCGTTGATATTGAACGCCCAGGGAACATCAGTCGGCTTGCCCCAGAGTTCGCCATTGATGAAGTTGCCGATGCGACCGAAGCCGAGCCCGAGCGGCACCAATGGCGCGACAAAATCGGTGATTTGCCACATCGTCTTGCCAAGTTTTCGGCCATAAAGCCACATCGCGATCAACACGCCGGCCAGCCCGCCGTGGAATGACATGCCACCTTCGGTGATCTTGAACAAATACAACGGGTCGGATATCAGCTCATCCCAGCCGTACACCAGGCAATAGCCAACACGCCCGCCCGCGATCACGCCGAGCATGGCGTAGAACACGAGGTCATCGACCTGTTCGCTGTTTACCGGTGAATCGGACCGCGTGCAACGACGCTTGGCCAGCCACCATGCGAGCACAAAACCGATGACGTACATCAGCCCGTACCAGCGAATTTTGAGAAAACCGATCGAGAATATGACCTCGTCGATCTCTGGGTATGTCAGCATAAACAGGTGCCCGGTAGCGAATTTCGGCTAAGTCTAACACCGCCTTTTCGCCGACTGTAGATGCGTTATAGTGGCCGCCCGATTTTCGTGCCAGCAGGACACCAGCCGAAATGCCCAATCGCCTCGCCACCGAGACCAGCCCCTATTTACTGCAACATGCCGATAATCCCGTGGACTGGTATCCGTGGTCTGATGAGGCATTTGCACTGGCACGCGAGACGGGCAAACCCGTGTTGTTGTCCGTGGGCTATTCGGCCTGTCACTGGTGCCACGTCATGGCGCACGAGTCCTTTGAAGATCCCGTGGCCGCCGGGATAATGAACAAGTTGTTCGTGAATATTAAGGTCGATCGGGAGGAACGACCGGACGTCGACAAGATTTACCAGCGCGCCTATCAATTACTAACGCAGCGCTCGGGTGGTTGGCCACTGACGATGTTCCTGAGCCCTGACACGCAGCGCCCGTTCTTTGGCGGCACTTACTTTCCGCCGACGCCCAGCCACGGCATGCCCGCGTTCAAGGATCTGTTGCAGCACGTCGCGACCTATTACGTCGACAAATCTGACGATGTCCGCAGTCAGGGCGAGCAACTTATGGAAGTGTTCGGCCGCCTCCTCCCGGAGCCGGCTGCTGCCCACGAGAAACTGGACAGCGGACCGCTGGCCGATGTCAGGACGCAGATTGCGCGAAATTTCGATGCCGAATATGGCGGTTTCAGCGGCGCGCCGAAGTTTCCGCATCCGACAACGATCGAACGCCTGCTGCGCTACCCACAAGACGATGCAGCGTTGTCGATGGCGAGCCTGACACTCAGACGCATGGCGGAAGGTGGCCTGTTCGATCATCTTGGCGGCGGTTTCTTCCGTTATTCGGTCGATCAATTCTGGCAAATACCGCATTTTGAGAAAATGCTGTACGACAACGGAGCCTTGTTGGCCGTGTATACACAGGCGTACCTGGCGACGGGCGAGCAACTCTTCGCCGACGTCGCCAATGCGACGGCGGACTGGATGCTGGCGGACATGGTCGCGCCCAATGGCGGGCTTTACTCAACACGCGATGCGGATTCCGAAGGCGAGGAAGGCCGCTTCTACGCATGGACGCCGGAGCAGGTGTCGGATTTGCTCGACCAGGACACGTTCGCGGCATTGAGTCGGCGATTCGGACTTGATGAGGACGCGAATTTCGAGGGCAAGTGGCATCTGACGGTGCGGCAAACCGTCGATGAGATCGCGAAGGCTACGAACGTCCCGGTTAATGAGCTCGTCGAGCGCGTTAACGCCGGTCGCAAAATACTGTTGGCCGAGCGTGCGCAACGCGTGCCACCTGCGCGTGACGAAAAACAACTAACATCCTGGAACGCGCTCGCGATCCGCGGCTTTGCAATCGCCGGACGCGCTCTGGATCGTTATGACCTGATCGACGCAGCAGCCGGCGCCGTCGATTTCATTCACGAAAATCTGTTCCTGGATGCACGGCTTTTGGCCGTATACAAAGACGGGCAAGCCCGCTTTCCGGCGTATCTCGACGACTACGCGTTTCTTCTGGATGCGATACTGGAATTATTGCAGGCACGCTGGAACAACCAGCACCTCGAGTTCGCAACCAGGCTTGCAGACACTTTGCTGGAATTTTTCGAGGACGCTGAAGACGGTGGTTTCTGGTTCACAGCAGACGATCATGAAAGTCTGATGCATCGACCGAAGCCCCTGGCTGACGACGCGGTCCCGTCCGGAAACGGCATCGCAGCACTGGCATTGCAGCGGCTGGGCTTCCTGCTTGGAGAAACACGCTATCTCGATGCGGCGGAACGCGTCCTGCGGGCCGCGTGGCAGGCAATGACCGAACATCCGCTGGCGCATATGTCATTGCTCAACGCCCTGCAAGAGTACAACTCCCATCCCGAGATAATCGTAATTCGCGGCGAGGATGCAGAGATCAGTCAGTGGCGAACGTCACTCGCGAAATCCTGTCGACACTCACAGCTGATATTCGCGATTGGCAACGACACCGGGAACCTGCCCGGCGCGCTCGCTGACCGCGAGCCGGTGGCCGGAAAAACCGTGGCCTACCGCTGCGTCGGAACTCATTGCGAACTACCCGTGACCAGCTGGGAAGCCCTGCTTTAGGTTTACCTGGATGTCGATAAGCCTGTCTTGCAGCGCAATTTGACGGGTTGATTATAGGTCCGCTGACGGTCCGCCCTGGCGAACGGATCGTCACCACTGCCACTACGACCCGCCGTGTAAACCTGACCCTGACCAGGTCCGCGGACTTCCTCCACACCGCGTTCCCCGCACATGCGCCGAACGTCGGCATAACATGTGGAGTTGCGACCCGGACACTCGAAAGTATTGCCGCCGGCGCTTGCCGAGACTTCCACGCCCTTGCTGCGCTCGCCGGAATCCGAATCCGGGCTCGATGCGCACGCAGCCAGGAAAAACCATAACGGAATCAAGGCCAGTATTTTCATTATTCCCCTCTCCTTTGCGTCTGCTCGTTTGTCTTGTCAGATAATCAGTACGCCGTTAGCTCACTGCCTGTTGCGGGCACCACGGCACTTGAATTCGCGCCCTCGAAGCGCAGCGGAACCGACTCAGGTTTCATGCCCGAATTCCGAATCACAACGAAATGCAGGTGTGGGCCGCTGGAAAACCCCGTATTGCCGGAATCCGCGATGTATTCACCTCGTTGCACGCGGTCACCGGGACGCACACGAATCGTATTCCAGTTCAGGTGCGCATAGATTGCGTAGGTGCCATCGTCATGCAGTACACGGATGATGTTCGCCCCGGGTCCGTCGCGTTCCCGATCAAGCCCGCTACGAAAATTGGCGTCAGCTACATCGAAGACAATGCCGCCACGCGCCGCAAAAATATTGGTCCCGACGGGCATCGCAATATCGACCGCATGGTAAGCGTCCGGTGTGTCGTGCGTGCTCACATTCGGATACGCCTGGGTCACCGCGTACTCATTCGCGATGGCGAAGGGCACGCGGTATAAGGACGTCGGCTGATGAGATGCCGCCGGGCTGCCCAGTGTGTACCGGGTTGTATACTGCGTGTCGGGTGCCGCAACGCTGTCAATGACGTGCAGGTCCAACAAGACAGTTTCACTTCGCGGCGGCAGCACCCAACGCAGTTCCTGATCCGGATGGGGGTAACTCATGCCCTTTAGGCGGTCGAAACCCAGCGTCATTTCGACGGGTGCGTAAAATTCGTTGTTCGCCACAAGCCGAATACTACGATCAACAAAGCTGTGCGAAACGCTCAGCCTGCCTCTGACAGCCCCCGTATGAAGATCGCGAGTTTCGCGCACCTCACCGTCGTCGGGTGGGCGATCCGAGTAGATCCACTCGCCATTTTCGCCGCGATACTTGTAAAGCGTCTGTGCGAACGTATTTAACGCGAACGCCAGCGCGATCAGACCCAGCAACAAACCTGTGCGTCGTGGCGTCATTCGTTCAGGAACCGATCGAAGAACGAACCCAGCCGTCAGCGGTGCGACGAATCTCGTACGCAGGCCAGTATTGGTTGTCGAGCTTAAGCGTTATGACCTCGATCGCACCGGTCCAGGTAACGGTCTTGATACGCACAGACTCCTGATCTTGCTTGCCTTTCACCGCGTCGATGAACGCTTGCAGATTGGGGGTTGGCGTCTCGTCAACTTCGATCACGCGCCGCCCTGCCCACAGCCCGTAACGTGTTGCCGGCGAGCCGTAACTGAAGAACGCCACGTAAACACCATAGGGTTCGATGCCGCGCTGTGCCGCCATCTGTCGATGCGGGTCCTGCAACAAGGCGCCGGCCCATGACACGGCCCGATCAATACCAAGTCCGCTCAGCGATGCGGTTTGCAACGTCAATTGAAGTTCTTCACCATTGCGCCAGATCGTAAGATCCACTACAGGTTTCTGCACCGCATGTTCAAGCGCGCGAAATGACGTGACGACCTGGCCATCCACAGCCATGACAATATCGCCGTTGCGAAGAAGCTCTGCCGCGTTCGTTCCGGCTACCAATCGGGTCACGCTGAGTGCGCGTCGACGCACGGGATTGTTTTTCTCCAGACGATTCAACCAGTCTTCACTAACACCCATGTTTCTGGCAGCAAACAACGGTGCGTAAACAAACTCAGCCTCGAGCGAGTAAAACGGTTTCCCGGATTGCACCGTTCGCACAAATTCACGCACGAGTTCGCTGCTGATGCCGCGGTTAAACTGCGCGGATTCACCGCCCGTCTGAACGACAAAACTCGACCAGGTTGCAAGAATTCGCCCACGATCGTCGACGAGTACACCGTCAAAACCCGACGGACCGTTGACGAGTGAAATTCCATCAATATTGGTGTCGCGAAATCGCAGTGTCCGTGACAAGGGCAATGTGAGTGGATCGACGGAAGCGACCGTGCTTTCCTGGTACACCAGTCGATGATCGGACTTGATGCCAACCACGAGTACGTCATCACCCGACTTGACGGCTTCCGTATTGAATACCGCCTGCCTGACCGGCGTGTCGCCGATTGCTGCCGGGTCATAGGACACGATGGCGAGGTTATGCAGCGGATGCAGCTGCACGATTTTCGCTTTGACCTCCAGTGAGCCGGCAAACGTAACGGTCACATCGCCCATGCCGACCGGCACGGTGTTTCGATCAACCACAACATAACCACGCTCCGTGTCGACAATGACGCCGGTGCCGTAGTAATGACGATCGGCTACGCCAGACACCGTGTACGGAAGATCAAATGTTACGACCACGAGTGACGGTGCAACGGCTCTTACGCGCCTGTCTGATTGCTTCGCAAAATCCGTACTGCCCGGGACCTCGGGCTGCGGCGCAGGTCCGGCACCCAGGTCCCTGCATGGCCAGACACCGGATTTGTCATCACGCGTGCAACGCCGCACCGGAAACCAGACACGATCCATTTCGAAAGGACGAACGACCGAGTTGCTTGGGTTATCGAGCGTTACGTAGCGCAAGACCGATCTTGAGCCATCCGCCAGTTTGTCGAGCGCCGCTTCAAAGTCATCAATATTCCGAATCTCGTCTTTGCCAAATTTGGTTATAACCGCACCGCGCGGCACGGCTGATTTGGACAACAAATAACCCGGACTCGCGACGTAAACGCCTTCGATGGCCAGGTTGTAGTGCCGCGCTTGCTGGTAAGAAAGGTTGTTTACGATCGCGTCACCCACTTCAATGAACTCCGACGGTGTAATTGAGTGCAGGTCACTAACGACCACGGTCTCCGTGATCGACCGACCGCCACGCTCAAGCTCAATCTCGACCTCACCGCCCACCGTGTCATCAAGCAATACCGCCAGCGGGATGAATTCCGTTACCAGCTCACCGTTCATGCGAATCAATATGTCGCCGGGCTGCAACTTGCCTGCCGCGGGCGAATCCGGAATGACCTGCTCAACCGTCAACATGCCCGTTTGCTCCGGAAACCGTGACCGCACAGCGCGTTCTGATTCTTCAGTCAGCCCAAGCCGCCGCAATTCGTCGAAAGGCTTGCTCTCGAAGATCGTTTGCAAGCTGCCACGAGTAATGAATTCGTCAGCCTGCAACAATTTGAGCGCGCGCTCGATCCGATCAAGCGGCAGGAAATAACTGCTTGCTGCTGAGCCATTTGCACCCGCATTCAGTGCGACCACTTCGCCCTCTATATTCACCACAGGAGACCCGGAGGAGCCACCGGATGTGCCCGATGCGGCCTGCAAATAAAAGGTGTTGAAGTCGTTGTATTTACCTCGACCGTAGTCCGGCGCCTTGCGATCGAGGCGTGCAATGGTCCCTGCCAGAATCGATAGTTGTTCGCCGGCATCATTGCCAATTACCCTGATTTCCCGGCCGATACCAGCCGCGCCCGGTGTCAGGGCCAGCGCTATCGGCTCAATGTATTGGAGATCTGCCGGGTCGTAACGAAAAAACCCGAAGTCGTGCACGGGATCCCGGTACACGGGCGTAAGACGTACTTCTTCATTGTTGCGAAACACGGCTTCGGCCACTACGGGTCCGGGAGTCACCACATGCCGGTTGGTCAAAATCAGGCCACGTTCGGCGTCGACGACAAAGCCGGTCGCCTGCGAGGACGAATTCCACTCGGTATCGAACGCCCGCGTGCTGTCGACTCTGATCGAAACGACGCCGGACGAAATGCGGTCCAGCGTAGCGGTCCAGTCCGCGTCCTCTGCCGCATTGAGCGCTGACACAAAGCCGAGTGAGATGAGTGCTATGAGTGGTCTGCCGATTGCCATATGCGTCCTGTGGACTCTGCGGAAGGGAGCTTGTGAATACTAGACTATTTCAGACTATGGCAGGACGTCACGGTTCCCATTTTCGGTGCCAACGCTAGTCCGGTCGCTGAAACCGGATGTCGAGCTGCCGCGCGGCTTTCACGTCATCGAGGCGGCGAACCGGCATCTTGTACGGTGCTTCTTTGTAGCTGACGCCCTTGTCTCGTGCGTCGTTGGCGATCTTGATCATCGCATCGACGAAGCCATCCAGCGTTTCCTTGCTTTCGGTCTCGGTGGGCTCGATAAGCAGGCACTCCGGCACCAGCAACGGGAAGTAGGTCGTCGGTGCATGGTAGTTGCAATCGAGTAGAGCCTTGGCGACGTCCATCGCCGTCATGTTCACTGTCTTGGCTTCTTTCCGCAGTGAAATAATGAATTCATGGCTCGCACGCCGCCCCGGGAACGCCAGCTCGAAACCCGCGGCAGCCAGTTTCGTTTGCAGGTAGTTGGCGTTCAGTGTCGCGTACTCGGCAATTCGCCGCATGCCGTCGCGACCGATCATGCGCATATACACATAAGCGCGCAGCAGCACGCCCGAGTTGCCCATGAATCCTGACAAACGTCCGATGCTTTGGGGTAGATCATCCTCCGCCAGCCAGCGGTACACGGTCTCTCCGTCGCGCTCCTCAGCACCCACAACCGGAATCGGCATGAAGGCTTTGAGCCTGTCGTTCACACCAACGGCCCCCGAACCCGGACCACCGCCACCGTGCGGCGTCGAGAAAGTTTTGTGCAGGTTCATGTGGATCACGTCGAAGCCCATATCGCCCGGCCGCACCTTGCCGAGGATCGCATTGAGATTCGCACCGTCGTAATAAAGCAAGCCACCCGCTTCGTGAACGAGTTTTGCAACGTCCACGATGCGCCGCTCGAAGACGCCAAGTGTCGATGGATTCGTCAACATGATGCCTGCGGTCTTCGGACCCAGCGCTGCCTGCAAGGCCTCAAAATTGATATCGCCGTCCGGCCCGGTCGGGATTTCCTTTACAACGCATCCACACATCGTCGCCGTTGCCGGGTTCGTGCCGTGTGCTGCGTCGGGCACCAGAATTTCATTACGTTCCAGGTCGCCACGCGCGACATGGTAGGCCTTGATCATTGCAACGCCGGCGAACTCGCCTTGCGCGCCGGCCATCGGCGTTAACGAGACGGCCGTCATGCCCGTTACGCCGATGAGCATTTCCTGTAATTCGTACATGCAACTCATGAATCCCTGGCCGTGACTCACGGGTCCCAGCGGATGTCGACCCGCGAATGGCGGTAACAACGCCAGCGCATTGCACGCACGCGGATTGTATTTCATCGTGCACGAACCCAGCGGGTAGAACTGCGTGTCGATCGAGAAATTCAGCTGCGACAAGCGCGTGAAATGGCGCACGACCTGTAACTCGGATGCCTCCGGCAATCCGGGCCTGTCCGTACGGCGCAGGGCATCCGGAATGTCTGTCGCCGCGGTCTCGCGCGGCGCCTGGGCAAACGCGCGTCGGCCCGAACGGGATTTCTCAAATATCAGTTTTTCCATCCTGTATTCCATTATTCGATCTCGATGCCCAGCGCGCGAAACGCTTGTGTGTAATCGGGTTCAGTGGAAATATCTTCAATGTGTTCGCAATGCACGACCGTATTGTTCTCATCGAGCACGACAACGGCTCTCGAAAACATGCCGGCCAGCGGTCCTTCGATGATCTGCACGCCGTAGTTTTCGCCGAAACCCGCATGTCGAATGGCAGACAAGCCGATTGCGTTTTTCAGGTCATGCTGCTCCTGAAAACGCTTGTGAGCGAACGGCAAGTCATAGGACACCATCAGCATCGCAACATCATCAAAACCCGTGCCCATGCGATCAAATTCGATGACCGACCTGGCACAGATCGACGTGTCGATGCTGACGAAAATGTTCATGATCTTGCGCATGCCCATCCAGTTCGCGAGTGACACGTTTTGCAACTTGGTGTTCACGAGCATGATGTCCGGCGCACGACTACCAACACTCGGAAGTTCCCCGTAGGTTCGATAGTCGCCGCTCTCGAAGGATATTTTTGCAATGATTGTGCCGCTCATGAGCCCCTCGCAGATTCTGTGGCCAGTACTTTGCGCATTGCATCGATGTACTCGTCGATGTCTTCGTCGGTCTTGGTTTCGGTTACGCAAACCAGCAAGGCATTTTCAAGCTCTGGTGTGTACGCCGACAGGTCCAGCCCACCCAGGATATCGTTCGCGGCCAGTGCCGCAAGCACCGGCGCCACGGGTCGATCCAGTCGCAATGCGACTTCGTGGAAATACGATCCCTCAAACACTCGCTGCACGCCGTCGAGGCTACACAGACCATCGACGAGACGCTTCGTATTACGTTGCGACTGCGACGCCACCTTTACGAGGCCATCAAAACCGAGCAAGGACATGTAGATCGTCGCGGCCGTCACCATGAGGCCCTGATTGGTACAGATATTGGACGTCGCCTTCGAACGTCGAATGTGTTGCTCGCGTGCCTGCAGCGTTAACGCATAACCGGGCTTGTCGTCGAGGTCGGTAGTACGGCCCACAATCCGGCCCGGCATCTGACGTACATGCTTTTGCTTGCAGGTCATGAAGCCGAAGTACGGCCCGCCGGAGGACAGTGGCACACCCAGCGGCTGCCCTTCCCCACAGGCGATGTCGGCACCGCTATCGCCCCATTGCGCCGGCGCTTTGAGCAAGGCCAGAGACATCGGGTTTACGATCGCGATAACGATGGCTCCGCGTTCCACTGCCCAGTTTGTGAGTCGATCAACATCTTCCAGTGTGCCAAGAAACGAGGGCTGCTGAATGACGACGGCAACCGGGTCTGCGTTGTCGTCAAGGCTGTCGAAGTCGACGTTGCCCGTCTTTGCATCCATCGCAATCGATTCGAACGTGATGGCCTGACTCCCGGCGATCGCTTCTGCAACCTGCGCGTAAATCGGGTTGACGCCCGGTGCAAGCATGACGCGCCGCGATTTCACTGCACGATTCGTTCGCACAGCCATGAGCGATGCCTCGGCGAGCCCCGATGCACCGTCATACAGAGAGGCGTTGCTGACATCGAGACCCGTCAACTCGGTGATCATCGACTGGTATTCGTAGATCGTTTGCAGCGTGCCCTGGCTCGCCTCCGCCTGGTACGGCGTGTAGGCGCTGTAGAACTCGCCGCGCGTCGCGATATCCCACACCACGGTCGGGATGTGATGCTCATACGCACCGGCGCCAATAAAGCACGACGGCGTGCCATCAATGGCTGCGCGTTTGTGCATGAGCCGCGTGATCTGCATTTCCGACAGGGCCTCAGGGACACCCTCTATCGAATCGATAATGAGCTCGGGAGGAATTTCGTCGAACAAGGTATCCAGATCGGGCACGCCGATCGCGGCCAGCATTTCTTCAGTGTCTTTCCTGGTGTGCGGAATGAATGGCATCTTAGTCGTCCACTTCGTCCACTTCGTCCAGTTCGTCCAGTAGTGTCTGATAGTCATCGGGCGACATCATGCTCGACTCGTCGATCTCGCCGGCGGGTTGCAGTCTTACGATCCAGCCTTCGCCATAAGGATCTGTGTTAATCGTTTCCGGTACGTCCGCCAGGGCTTCGTTGACGGCCAGCACGTTGCCCGAAATCGGTGCATAAACATCCGAAGCTGCCTTCACGGACTCGACAACGGCCATCTCGCCGTCAACATCCAGGTCTTGTCCCACTTCAGGCAATTCGACATCTCCTGCAAGCCCTGCATTCCACTTCGAGATCCCCGCCGGATCTACGTTCCGGCGCCGCAAGGGTGTGGAGCTTCGAGCTCCTCTCTCGTGCACAACCACCCAATGTGGGCG
>JADFLJ010000100.1 GCA_022564475.1 Pseudomonadota bacterium | reverse complement strand
GGGCGCTGTAGCCGGAAATTGCAGTCGCGAATCAGGTACCGCTAGGGTGCCAGGTCGTTTTGACTTCCTGTGTGTCGTGAATATCGTACGGGCTGGCCGATTTGCTCAGCATCCAGTTCACGCGCTGGCGGGAGATTACGCGCTTGATATTGTCGGCAGCGAGCGTCTGAATCGTACGCGCCGCCTTCTTGCCGCCATCACAATAGACTATGGCGTTGACGTCCATGTGCGACGCAAACTGCTCGGTCAGTTCGGAGCGGAAACCCGTCAGAATATTGACCACACCGCCCGGTACGTCTGACGCCTGCAAGACCTCGGCAAAACTGACGGCGCAAAGCGGTTGCTCTTCCGACGCGAGAACGATGCAGGTATTACCACCGACAACGACTGACGCAATGTTTGAGACAAGACCAATCAGGCCACTGTCGTTCGGCGCGATCATTGACACCACGCCTGTCGGCTCAAGCACCGAGAAATTGAAATGCGAAGAATTGACTGGATTCACGGCACTAAACAGCTGCTGGTATTTGTCCGCCCAACCCGCGTAGTAAATAAGCCGATCAATGGACTCTTCCGCCTCGCGCTCTGCCGCGCGCAGCGCATTGCCCTGCAACATCAATTCCTCGACAAACTGCGCTTTGCGTCCCTCAAGAATCTCGGCAATTCTGTAAATAATCTGGCCGCGCAAATACGCGCTGGCAGCTGCCCACCCGGATTGCGCCTGACGTGCTGCGACAACTGAATTGCGAAAATCCTTGCGACTACTGCGACACATGTTGGCGATCACGGCACCCTTATGATCTTCCAGTGCGAAATAGCGACCCGACTCCGTTCGCGGAAACTTGCCGCCGATGAAAATCTTGTAAGTTTTCGCCACGGGCAGGCGTTTTTCTACTGCTGCCATCTCTATGCCTCCAGTTTCACGTAAGCGCCGAGACCGTGCAGCCCGCCTTCGCGGCCCATGCCTGACTCTTTGTAACCACCAAACGGTGACGTCGGATCGAACTTATTGAAGGTGTTTGCCCAGATGACGCCCGCGCGTATTCCTTGAGTCATTTTGAATATTTTCGAGCCCTTGTCGGTCCAGACACCGCCGGACAATCCGTAAGGCGTGTTATTCGCCTTCGTCAGGGCCTCGTCGTAAGTGCGGAATGTCTGAATCGCGAGTACCGGGCCGAATATCTCTTCCTGCACGACGCGACTGGACTGCGACACACCCGTGAATATCGTCGGCCGACACCAGTAACCGGACTTTGGTAGCGAGCAGGAACTCTGATGCATCTCACCGCCTTCGCTTTGTCCGATTTTGAGGTAGGACTCAATTTTTTCCAGCTGCATGCGCGAGTTGATTGCACCAATGTCAGTGTTCTTGTCGAGCGGGTCGCCGACGATCAGCGTCTCCATGCGATCCTTGAGTTTCTCAATCACTTCATCAGCAACCGACTCCTGGACGAGCAGACGGGAGCCCGCACAACAAACGTGGCCCTGATTAAAGAAGATGCCGTTGACGATGCCTTCAACGGCCTGATCGATGGCCGCGTCCGCGAAGATGATGTTTGCGGCCTTGCCGCCGAGTTCCAGGGTGTATTTTTTGTTCGTGCCGGCAAGCGCCTTTTGAATGATACGTCCGACATTCGTTGACCCTGTAAAAGCGACTTTGTCGACGCCGGGATGCGTAACGATGGCGGCGCCCGTATCGCCGGCGCCTGTCACAATATTGACCACGCCATCCGGCAGTCCTGCATCGGCTATCACTTCCGCCAGTTTCAGCGCCGTCAGCGGTGTTGTCTCCGCAGGCTTAAGGACGACCGTGTTGCCACAGGCGAGTGCCGGGGCAATCTTCCACGACGCCATGAGCAGGGGGAAATTCCAGGGAATGACCTGCCCTGCAACACCGAGCGCCTTCGCCTTGCGACCCGGAAATGCGTATTCAAGCTTGTCGGCCCAGCCTGCGTAGTAAAAGAAGTGTGCAGCCGCGAGTGGCACATCTACATCACGCGATTCGCGAATGGGCTTGCCGCCATCCAGCGATTCGATTACGGCAAATTCCCGGGCACGCTCCTGAATCATGCGCGCGATCCGGAAAATATATTTGCCTCTCTCCTTCGCTTTCATACGCGACCATGGGCCCGTATACGCCTTGCGCGCGGCTTTCACGGCTTTGTCTACATCCGCCTGGCTCGCCATCGCCACCCGCGAAAGTTTTTCCTCGTTCGCGGGATTCAGCGTGTCGAAGTAGCGACCCTTTTCGGGTGCTCGGAAATCACCATTGATGAACAGCCCGTAACGCTTTTTGACAACGATGTGATCGGTGCTCTCCGGTGCCGGTGCGTAATTCCACCCACCATCGAAAGCCAGTTTGTTTTCAGGAATCGCCATGTTCTCTTACCTGTTGGAGCGCCGTTCACGGCGCCGCTAATCCTTCGAAAAATAATCCGCGGACTGGTACACGCCCGTCGATTGCTTCATGAGTTGCATAAGTGCGTCGTTTGCCAGAGAGCTGGCTCCAAAACGAAACCATTCCGGCGTCATCCAGGCGGCACCCAGCGTTTCGCGCAACATCACTAAATAATGCACCGCGAGTTTCGCGTTCGAGATGCCACCGGCCGGTTTCATACCCACCATGCGGCCCGTCTCGCGGTAGTAGTCTTTGATAGCCTGCAACATGACCAGCGTCACTTGCATGGTCGCCGCGGGTTGAATCTTGCCCGTCGATGTCTTGATGAAATCAGCACCGGCATGCATGGCAAGTACGCTGGCGCATCGCACACGGTCCAGTGTGCCGAGTTCGCCGGTCTCAAGAATAACCTTGAGACGGGCATCGCCGCCGGCTTCTTTAACAGCCACGATCTCGTCGAATACATGCGCGTACTGGCCCGCGAGAAACGCTCCGCGTGAGATGACCATGTCAATTTCGGTCGCGCCGGCCGCTACGGCCATGCGCGTTTCGTCGAGCTTCACTTCGCGCGAGGACATGCCACTTGGAAATGCCGTCGCAACGGACGCAATGTTAATGTCATGACCTTGCAGCGCTTCTTTCGCGATTCCGACCATGGTCGGATACACACAGATTGCAGCAACGTGTGGCAGACCGGGCATGGCGTCGTGCAGATGAATGGCCTTCTGACACAGCTGCCGGACTTTACCTGGCGTGTCCTGACCTTCAAGCGTTGTCAGGTCGATCATGCCCAGAACCATTTTTAGCGCTTCGACCTTCGACGCCTTTTTGATACTGCGACTCTGGAAGCGCGCGACGCGCTCATCCACGCCCACTTCGTCCACAGCAGCAACGCGGCCGAGGTCCGGCATGCGATTCGGTGTTTTGACTGCTGTAAGACTCATGTTCTTTTCGTATCTGTGTCAGGCGACTGTGGTTTCGAGCGCGACCGTGATCATCTCATCAAATGTTGTTGCTCGCTCATCTGCGGTCAGGGCCTCGCCACTGCGGATATCGTCACTCACCGTGCAAATCGCGAGTGCCTCAACACCGTGTTCGGCCGCGATCGGGAATAGGCCGGCCGCCTCCATTTCTACCCCGTATACATTGTACTTCGCCAAAGTCTCGAACATATCCGGATCTGGCGTGTAAAAGAGGTCTGCCGAAAAAATATTGCCCACGTGGTAACGAAGCTTCTGCGCCTCGGCCGCGGCGACGGCTTTTTGCACCAGGTCGAAACTCGCCAGCGCAGCCAGATCATAGCCACCGAAACGCATGCGATTGACGTTCGAGTCGGTGGATGCGCCCTGGGCGATGATCAGGTCACGCATTTTCACGTCGGGATGCGATGTCCCGCAACTACCAACACGCAATACGCGCTTTACGCCGTAGGACTCGATCAACTCGGTCACATAAATCGACACCGACGGAATACCCATGCCATGCGCCATGACCGAGATCGGCTTGCCTTTGTACTCGCCCGTAAAACCCCACATGTTTCGCACGTCGGTAACACGTCGTGAATTGTCGAACCAGGTGTCAGCAATGTATTGGGCGCGCAGCGGATCGCCCGGCATGAGTACGGTTTCAGCAAAATCACCCGGTGCAGCATTCATATGTTTTGTAGCCATGGGCATATGTTACCGGATTGCCGCCGTAACGCCGAATGACTATGATCAGCGCGCTTGTTGCGGAGACCCATATGCGTAAATTTTCAATCATGTTGCTTCTGATCTGCGGCTGTAGCGGCGCGGAATCGGAGTTACCCGCGACCGAAATGCCGATACGCGGCATGCCTGCGAGTCTGAGCATTGCGGGCGAACTTCAGGATGGCCGTATTAAAGAGGCGAGCGGGCTCGCGGCATCGCGGCGCAGCGCCAACATTCTCTGGACACACAACGACAGTGGCTCCAAAGCGCAACTCTATGCCCTCGACCTGACAGGCAAGTCACTGGCGCGCGTCCGGATCAAGCATGCGAAGAACGTCGACTGGGAAGACATCGCCTCTTTCGTACTCGATGAGACAGCTTATTTGCTGCTCGCTGATGTGGGCGATAACGACAGCAAGCGCAAGCAGGTCACTTTATACGTCGTTGCAGAGCCCGACCTTGCTTCGCATACGAACATCGAGCTCCCGCTAGCCTGGCAAATCGATTTTACCTATCCCCGCGGCCCGCGCGATGTCGAGGCGGTCGCAGTCGATAGCGAGAACGAGCAGGTGCTGTTGCTAACGAAGCGCACGGTTCCCGCGGAGCTGTATTCGCTGCCATTGAGGCCGACAGGTGGAAAAATCGAGGCTACGTTCCTGGGACACGTTGCATCCTTACCGCAGCCCACTCGCCAGGACATCTCGCTCGCAATCATGAAAAATGAATGGCATTGGCAGCCGACTGGCATGGACATCGCCGCCGATGGCTCCGCGATCGCAATCCTTAGCTACAAGCCGGCGATTTATCTCTATCAACGTGACGGCGACTGGTTGTCGACCTTACAAAGCCCGCCGCTGCATTTTCCGCTGGACCTGCGTAAACCCGAGTCCATCGCGTTTGGCGCCGACAGCAAGTCGCTATTCGTTACCAACGAAAAAAAACACGCGCCGTTGCTGCGTGTGAGTTTTGGTACAGACGTGACCTATGACGTCACTATTATGACGTTCAATGTGCAGAACCTGTTCGACAATGTCGACGACGCGGGCAAGGACGACAAAGCCTATTTGCCCATCGAAGCGAAGCAAAACGACGCTCACATCCAGAAATGCAATGGCATTGAAGTCACTAGCTGGCGTAGCGAATGCCTGAACCTCGACTGGAGCGATGCGGCCATCGATTTCAAGCTGCAGGTGCTCGCAGATACGATTCGCCAGGTCAATGACGGCCGTGGTCCGGATATTATTGCGTTGCAGGAAGTCGAGAACGCCGCAATTCTCGATCGGCTGAGCACTGAGTATCTGGTGGACTCGAATTACCTGCCCGCCATTCTGATCGAAGGCCAGGACCTGCGCGGCATCGATGTCGCGTTCCTGTCCAGACTTCCCCTGGCTGCGCCCGCGATGCTGCATGCGCTGCATTTTGATGAGTACCCGGAGCGCGAAAAGGACACACGCGGTGTGCTGGAGGCGACCTTTATACTGCCTGATGGATCCATGCTGACGGGTTTTTCGGTGCATTTTCCGGCGCCGTTTCACCCGACAGAAATGCGCGTCGCGGCCTACCGGCACCTCGCTGAACTGCGGGCGCAATTACCCAATGAAAACTACGTGTTCGCCGCCGGTGACTTCAATACGACCAGCGCCGAAGCCGAACGAACCGGAATACTTGAAATGTACGTCCGGCCGCACTGGACGATCGCGCACGAGTTGGGCTGTGGTGACTGCAGGGGTACCCACTATTACGCCGGCAACAACACCTGGTCGTTCCTCGACATGATGCTGTGGTCACCAGCGCGTGGCGCGAAAGCAACATGGCGAATTCGCGCGAATTCGGTGCACGTCGCGAACGAGACGGCCGCGCAAGTGGCGCGAGCCGGCACACCATTGCGTCACAACTCGGTCGCAAAGCAGGGAGTTTCGGATCATTGGCCGCTCGTACTGAGCATCGAAATCACAAAAAATCAATAGTTTGTAATGACCTCATAATGCAATATCTAGCTTCGGCTACCGAATTGGTGCGTTTGCATCAAAATTCGACCCGATCATAGGTTGAAACCCTCATTGCGTGGTCATTTTTGCTGCGTTAGATTAACGCAACAATAAATTCCGCACCGGTTGGGGATGACCGGGCGAACTCCTGGAAGCCATGTGCAAGCAAGCGGCAATAAAGACCGCGTCGGCTGCCGCTCGAATTTCAAATTTGGGGAATAAAATGAAAATGATCTTTGGAACTTCTGCGATAAACCTCTCACAACTACTGCAAAAAAGCGTCGGCGCTTGCGTGCTGATTTTGTTTTTGCTTGCACCTGCGGTGTCATTTGGACAGGCGACCACGTCCGGAATTCGCGGCAACATTAGCGGCTCGAACGGTGAAGCCGCCGCCGGCGTATCGGTCACTGTTACCGACACGCGCACCGGGCGCGCAAAACAGGCCACGACCAGTAATTCCGGCCGGGTCGTTATCGCCGGCCTCGCGGTTGGCGGACCGTATACGGTGTCGATGGAGTCGAGCGCTTACGCACCGCAGACAATCACGGACGTCTACCTGACTCTCGGCGAGGCATTTGAGTTCCGCGTCGATCTTGGCGATGCGAGTCTCGAGGAAATCATCGTAACCGCTGCAGCCACGGAGAGCATCCAGGTGGCCGTCGGACCCTCGTCCACGTTTGACTTCGATGCCCTGCAAAACCTGCCGGCGATCAATCGTGATATCCGTGACATTATTCGCGTCGATCCACGCATCTATATCGATGAACCGTTTGCTGGTGGCGTCCAATGTGTTGGCGCCAACCCGCGTTTCAACAGCCTGACGGTTGACGGTATTCGCATGAACGATAATTTCGGATTGAACAGCAGTGGCTTTCCAACGCAGCGCCAGCCGTTCCCGTTCGATGCGATTCAGAACGTATCCGTTGAACTGGCGCCGTATGACGTACAATACGGAGGCTTCACAGCATGTAATATCAATGCGGTAACCCGGTCCGGAACCAACGAATTTCATGGGCGCGTCTGGTTCGACTATAACGACGAATCGTTGTCCGGCGACAGTCTGGAGGGCGTTCCGACCAATCAGGGGGACTTCGACGAACAGCGTTACGGCTTCTCGATCGGCGGTCCTATCATCAAAGACAAGCTGTTCTTCTTCGCCGCCTATGAGAAAGCCGAAACGGCCGATATTTTCGACCGCTGCGCAGGCGACCAGAACTGCGGCCGTCCGGTACTTGGCGTTTCACAGGCTCAGCTCGACAGAATCGCGGACATCGCCCGCACCCTGTGGAACTACGATCCCGGTGATCCGGTGTCGACCCTGCCGAACGAAGACGAGAAGTATCTGATCAAGGTCGACTGGCACATCAATGATAGCCACCGGACTTCCTTGACCTATAACTGGAATGATGGCTTCAACTTCTCGCGCGCAGACGGCGATTCGAACGAATTTGAATTTTCGAACCACCTTTACGAACGCGGCGCGGAACTGAACGCGTATGCAGGCCAATTCTTCTCGGACTGGACCGACAATTTCAGCACGGAACTTCGAATCGGTTATTCAGAACTCGATAACCGCCAGCTAACCCGTGGTGGTGTCGGCTTCGCCGAGATTCGGATCGAAACCTATGCTGATCCCGACGGCGATGGCGTCTTTAGCGATACCGCCAACATATTCCTCGGCGGTGACGACTCGCGCCAGTCGAACAAGTTATTCTACGACACCACCAACTTCAAACTGGCCGGCACCTACCAATTGGGCGATCACACGATTTCGGGTGGCTTCGAATGGGAAGAAACCGACATCTTCAACCTGTTCCTGCAGCACACAGTTGCTGAGATGCGGTTTGATGAGTCCCGTACAGATTTCGACGGCAACCCGGTCGGCTGTAATCCAGGCAGACCGAACGGCTGTATCGATCAATTCGAGGCCTTCAGCCCGGATGATATTTATTTCGGTAATGCCTCGCCATCACTGAATCCGAACGATGCGGCCGCAAATTTTGCCTCTGCGGTCAATACACTTTACATCCAGGATGAATTCACGTTTGCGAATGTCGATCTGACCATCGTGGCCGGATTGCGTTATGACTGGTGGACAAGTAGCGATCTGCCGCTGGAGAACGCAAATTTTGTCGCTCGTACCGGCTTCAGCAACCGGCGAAATTTCGACGGCTTGAGCCTGTTGCAACCACGCTTCGGCTTTAACTGGGATCTCTCGGATGCATTAAGCCTGCGCGGTGGCTTCGGGCTATACAGCGGCGGCAACCCGAACGTCTGGCTCGGCAATAACTATC
>JADFLJ010000099.1 GCA_022564475.1 Pseudomonadota bacterium | reverse complement strand
CGCATCCAGGTATCAGTGGGAACGTGGCCTGCGTTATCAAGCGGCAAAACCTCTGACAGGTACTGCGAGTTGGGTTCGAGGCCGACGTAGATGAAGACGCCGGACAGGTCAACCCGCGATGTTTCCCCGGAGGTCACGTCTGTTATGCTGACGCCCTCCACCTCGCCCTCGCCCAGAATAGCGTCTACGGTGGTGTTCCAGCGAAACTCTATCTTGGGATTGGACAGCGCCCTGTCTTGCAAAACCTTCTGCCCACGAAGCCTGTCTCGCCTGTGGAACACGATGACCTTGGACGCGAACTCGGTCAGCACCATAGCCTCGTCCAGCGCGGAATCGCCGCCGCCCACGACGCCGACCACCTGGTCGATGAAGAAGCCGCCGTCGCAGGTAGCGCAGTACGAAACGCCCGCTCCGTGCAAGTCCTTCTCGCCTGTGACGCCGAGCGTCCGCAAGGTGGAGCCGCCCGCGATGATGACGGCCTTTGCGAGAATCTCCCCATCATACGCTTCAACAAGCCAGTAGGGGTCTTGCTGCCGGAGCTTCATCACCTCAGAAAGCTGAATCTCCAGCCCGTATTTTGTGGCCTGGTCTTGAAGCAGCGGCCCGAACTCGGCCCCCAGGATGCCGTCCGGGAAGCCTGGGAAGTTCTCTATCTTCTCGGCGTTCACCACCTGCCCACCGGACATCAGCCGTTCCAATAGAGTCGCCTTCAGCCCGGCGCGTGAGGCATACAGCCCGGCGGTGAGACCTGCCGCGCCGCCGCCGATAATTACTACTCGCTTAGCAGTTATTTCTTGGATCTCTCATGAACGTTTACCTCTGAACATTTTTGGGACGGTCTGCACCGGGACATACAAGCTCGATCCAGTTGCGGCAAATGCACCGGAGAATCTCATGGTTTTTCAATCAATCTCCATCATGGCCGGTTCGTCAAAACTGCGATTTCAATCGGTCGATGCAACACCTAATTTCTAATTATAGAGAGGAGGATGTTGCTAATGAAGTATCCAGCAAGATTTATTGCACGGAAACTGATAAATCATTGATGTGGGATCGCTGCCAGAAAGGCGAATCCCTGAACTCGATAGCCAGACTTTTTGATCGACACCATTCTGCAATACAGGGTGTCTTGGCCAGGACTGGCGGGATCCGTCCAGCGGAGAGGAGACGTTCGAGACTGGCGGAAGATTTGGCTGTACAAAGCGCTTCGCGAATACAATTCTGATAGATTGAAGTAAGTGAGATGTTGACCGCCCTCCAATTACAAGACTAAATCACAGGAGTGAACCCATTGACCGCGACCCCTGATTTCCTGATTCGACTGATTCGCTGCGCCGCCTTAAGCGTGATCCTGCTGCTGGGCCAGACGACGGTCGCGATGTCCCAGGATGTACCCATCATTCAGCCGGGCGCGCCGGGCGAAGCGGCGCGGGAGCTGAGCGCCGAAGAGGCGATCAAGATTGCCGTTACGAGTTACTCACCGGACGACACGCTGTTCTTGCAGGACATGATCCCGCACCATCACCAGGCCATTCAGATGGCGGAACTCGTGGCTGCTCGCACGAACCGACAGGAGCTGGTCGATGCGGCCGGGCGCATCGACGCTTCGCAGGCCGACGAGATCGAATTTATGCAGCAATGGTTGCGCGAGCGCGGTGAGCGAGTACCGGATCCAAGCGCGCACGAGGCGATGCACACCTCCCACACGATGGCCGGCATGGCCTCGCCGGAACAGATGGCCGAGCTCGCTCGGTCAGTAGGCACGGCCTTCGACCAGCTGTTTCTGGAATTGATGGTCACTCACCACGAGGGCGCGGTGAAAATGGTCGAAGAACTCCTTGAGCAACCGGGTTCGGCATACGACCCGATACTGTTCGAGTTCACGACGGATATCACCAATGACCAGACTGCCGAAATCGGGCGCATGAACGCGCTGCTGGTAAGCCTGTCTGCCGATGCCCGCGCCGGGCTCTCACCCGGCTTCGAAGACGCCGGTCAGGCGATCATGAATCTGGAACTCGTGGCCTCGCTGCCCAAGCCGCCCGGGTTCTTCGACCCGGAAAACCCCGCCGAGATGAAACCGCCGATGCCAGAGGAAGATTCCGACGAAGCCGCCAAGGCGGACGACGATGGTCAAAGCAATGATGACACCGAGTGGAGTGAGCGTTCGCCATTGTTGAGCTTCTCCAACACCGACATGGCCTTCTCCGGCGATGTGTTGGTGACCGGCAGCTACCACGGCTTCAATATCTACAAGTTACAGGACGATGGCGTGCCGAAACTTTTGAGCTCGGTGATCTGCCCGGGTGGCCAGGGCGATGTCTCCATTGTTGGCGACCTCCTGATCATGTCAGTGGAACAGACTCGGGGCCGGGTCGACTGCGGGCTCGGAGGCGTTAGCGAGGACGTCAGCGCCGAGCGTTTCCGCGGGATTCGCATCTTCGACATCAGCGACCTGGCACGGCCGCTGCAGGTGGGTCAGGTGCAGACCTGTCGCGGTTCGCACACGCATTCAGTCGTCTCCGGACCGGACGAAGACGGCAAGATTATCGTCTTCAGTTCAGGCACTTCGTCGGTGCGCGAGGAAGAGGAGCTGGCAGGCTGTATCGACGAATCGCCGGGCGATGATCGGACGGCGTTGTTTCGCATCGACGTTATCGAGATCCCGGTCGCCGATCCATCCAAAGCGCGCATCGTCAGCAGCCCCGCCGTTTTCGCCGATCCCGAGACAGGCAGGTTAGCCGGCCTGTGGCAAGGTGGAGACCACGGTGAAGATACGCAAGAGACCAAGCAGACCAATCAATGCCACGACATCACCGTGTATCCTGAACGCGGGATCGCCGGCGGAGCGTGTTCGGGGAATGGCATCCTGTTCGATATCTCCGACCCGATGAACCCGCAGCGCCTGGACGAGGTCGTCGACGCGGGTTTTGCCTACTGGCACTCGGCGACGTTCAACAATGACGGTACCAAGGTCATTTTTACCGACGAGTGGGGCGGTGGCAGCCGCGCACGCTGCCGCGCCTACGACCCGCTGGATTGGGGCGCGGATGCCATCTACGATATCATCGACGGCAAGCTCGAATTTCGTGCTTACTTCAAGATGCCGGCGCCGCAGGTTGAGCAGGAAAACTGCGTGGCACACAACGGCTCCATCATTCCGGTTCCAGGCCGCGATATTTTCGTCCAGGCCTGGTACCAGGGCGGCATCTCGCTAATCGATTTCACCGACTCCGCCAACCCGGTCGAGATCGGCTACTTCGATCGTGGTCCCATTCACGAGGACCAGCTGGTCCTCGGCGGATTCTGGTCGGCCTACTGGTACAACGGCCGGATCTACGGCACGGAAATCGCGCGCGGGCTGGACGTGTTGAAGCTGGTTGCCAGCGAATACCTGTCCGAGAACGAGGTTGCCGCGGCGCTTATTGCCGATCAGGGCGACCGGTTCAACCCGCAGCAGCAGTTTCGCGTGACCTGGCCCGCCGAGCCGGTCGTGGCTCGGGCGTATATCGATCAGCTCGAGCGCAGCGAGGCGTTGTCGGAGGCGTTCGTCGCCGACCTCAACGCGGCGCTGGATTGCGCGGCAGCCACGCTTGAAGGTGGCGCGTGCGACGAAGACCTGGCTGGCAGGCTGAAATCGCTGGCGGCGGCGCTGGAAAACGACAGTGGAAATACCGTCACCAAGAAGCGGCGGGCGGCGCTGGCCGAGACATTGAGCGGGATTGCGACCGGGCTGCGCTAAAACACATCGCCCGATAAGTCCATCAATGGGCATTGTCTGGCGATCGGAATAATCTGTACGCTATTTGTCAGGTAGCACACTCTTCGGCAGCCACTTCGAGGAAGTCTGGAATCCGGCATCGGCCGGCTCAATGGTCGGTATGTGGAGTTTACTGAAAGATGACCTGTAAACGGAATGACTAGCCGATCGTTTCCCTGAACAAGCGTAACCAATTGCGACCTAGCAGCAATTCCATATCACCCTGCGACCAGCCGCGCCGATCAAGCACCGCAATCAGGTTGCGGTAACGATCCGGTGTGTCGAGCTCCGGTATCCATGGCGGCCAACGCAACTCATAACTCGGCTTGAATACATCGAGCCTCGGAACAAACCAATCTTCGTAGGTCGCCCATGGCTCGATGCCCTGTGGCGGAAAGTCTGTGGAGATGCCGACGTGCTCAATGCCCGCTATTGAAACGGCATGCTCAATATGATCTGCATGCGTTTCGATCGTGCTGTCCCCACCGGGATCGGGTCCGATGAAATAACCGAGCGCGATCATGCCGACGACGCCACCTTTCTCGGCGCACGCACGAATCTGTTTATCCGATTTGGCGCGCGGATGATCTGGTCGAACGGCGCTGCACATCGTATGCGTCATCGCGACCGGCTTTTTTGAGAATGCGATACCATCGAACGTTGTTTGTACCCCGCAATGCGACAGGTCAATCATCACGCCGAGCTCGTTCATACGCTCGATAACTTCAATGCCGAATTCCGAGACTCCAGCATTGGTCCGTTCGAGGCAGCCGTCACCTACGAGGTTTCGAAAGTTGTAGGTTAGCTGACAACAACGCATGCCCAGTGCGTGCAGTGCATCGACATTGTCGATGTCACCCTCAAGCATGATCGTATCCTGAAAATTCATGACGACGGCGGTGAGCTTTTTCTTCTGCGCGCGTTCGAAGTCTGCCGCTGCTAGCGCCAATGTGATCTTGTCGGAATTCTCTTTTACGCGGGTGCGCCACTCTACGAGTGCGTCGATCGCTGTCTGCAAGTTGCGGCGCGGAAGGCTTTCAACGATTCCGGAGTAGTTGGCCCGCCGCAAGGCTCTGAACGCCTCGTCGCCCCACTCACGCCCAAAACAAAGTGCGTCGATGACCAGGGCGTCATCGTAGAAATCAGCGGCTTTCGAGAATGCGATGTCCGGTAATGCAGCCGTTGTCGCGAGGCCGGCCATTATTCGTAGCGCACTGCGGCGTGTTGTTCGCATAATTGGTTCCGACCCTTTTTTATTAGCCGGCATCTTAACAAAGATACCGATCCGTCAGGTAAACTTAGAACTACCAAATGTGTCCCGTCTGCAAGATCGTAAGGAAAAACAATGAGCAAACCGTGGTACTCGCAATACGATAAATGGACGCCGCATGAGATCGATGCAGACAAGCACAAGAACGTTGTCGAAATGTTGTTATACGCCGGCGAGCGTTACGCTGATAATGTTGCGTTCAGTAGTTTTGGCAGCAAGAAAACCTACGGCGACGTCATGGCGCTTTCCGAAAACTTTGCTGCCTACTTGCAAAACGAACTCGGCTTGAAGAAAGGCGACAGGGTTGCATTGATGACGCCGAACATGATGGCGTTTCCTGTCGCGATGCTCGGTATCTTGCGAGCAGGTTGTGTCCAGGTAAATGTAAACCCGATGTACACAACCAGGGAGCTGGAGCATCAGCTCAATGACGCCGATGCCGAAACGATCATTGTGTTTTCCGGCTCCACCGGCACGCTAGCCGATGTTATTGGCTCTACCAATATTAAGAACGTAATAGTCGCTGCGTTGGATGACCTTGTCGATCTCGGATTGACATCGCCGCCAACGGACGAGCGGCTGCAGGATTCAAGCAGCTTTCTGGACGCAATTGCCGCGGGTTCCAGGACGGACTTCAGCGATGTGGAAATTAATGGCGACGATCTCATCTTCTTGCAATACACGGGCGGCACGACGGGTTTGTCCAAAGGCGCGATGCTCACGCATAGAAACCTCGTTGCGAACCTGCTCCAGTTTGAAGCGCTGATTGGCGAATACGCAAGACCGGGTGAGGAAGTCGTGATCACCGCAATACCGCTGTATCACATTTTCGCACTCATGGTTAACACACTGGTGTATTTCCACCTCGGCGGGACAAACGTGCTGATAACGGACCCGCGTGACATGCAGGCATTCGTAAAAGAATGGTCGAAATGGAAGGTATCGGTGTTCACAGGAGTGAACACACTTTACAATGGTCTCTTGCACACGCCCGGGTTTGCAGACCTGGATTTTTCCAGCTTGCGAGTCAGTGTTGGCGGCGGGGCTGCCATACAGCAAGCCGTCTCGGATCAATGGAAAAAAGTGACCGGCCGACACATCAAGGAAGGTTACGGCCTGTCGGAAACCTCGCCGATTTTGACCGTTAACCCGTTCGGTCGGGAGGATTTCAAGTGCAGTATCGGCATTCCGGCGCCGTCGACGGATATCTCCTTGCGCAATGAAGACGGCGATGTGGTTGCCCAGGGAGAGCGAGGCGAGTTATGCGTGAAAGGCCCCCAGGTGATGAAAGGTTATTGGCGGCGTGAAGATGCAACTGCCGAGGTCATGACGGACGACGGTTACTTTCGTACAGGCGACATCGCGACCATGGATGAGGACGGATTTTTCCGTATCGTCGATCGTTTAAAGGACATGATTATCGTATCGGGCTTCAAGGTGTTCCCGAACGAGATTGAGGCCGAAGTCGCCGCGATGGAACAGGTACTCGAGTGTGCATGTATCGGCGTTCCAGATAAAAAAACCGGTGAGGCGGTGAAATTGTTCGTTGTCAGAGACGACGATGAATTGACAGTCGAAATTGTCCGCGAGCACTGCAGAAAATGTCTTGTCGCTTACAAAGTTCCGAGGCACATCGTATTCATCGACGAAATACCAAAGTCAACCGTCGGCAAGATTCTGCGCCGCGAACTTCGGGATTAATGAGTTGCGCCTGGTTGCGCTGGTCGCGCTTGGTTTGCTTGCGTCCTGTGATCTGAACAATCGCTTCCCGGCGCACGGCCACCTGTATTTCGCAGCCGGAAGCTACGTTGGCCAATTCGATCTGAGCGACGGTAGCAGTTCACCGGTTTCTTATTTGGGCGATGTCACGATTGATCACCTGACAGCGTTTGAAGGTGGCGACCTGCTACTGACGATGCGCGTCTTTGTGAATCAAAGAGAGGCGTCGCAGATTGTGCGTTTCAAACCACGCCGGGAAGAGTCATTGTCACTGTTCCCGGGACGCATGGCGGAGTTTCTGCCTGACCCGAGGATCGTCATCTACGATGACGGACTAAAGTTGCTGGCAACACATCGCAGGAAGAGTTACACCGATGAGATCGTCATTGAAGATCACGGTTACGGACTTGCGCCCGCCGTCGTTGTAATTTCTGCGTCTGAAATACTGTTCGACAGGATTATTGACGGTGGCGTGGTGATTCATCGCTACGATGGCAATGAAAACGAGTCCTACCCATTGCATCGCTTGTCTGCGACCTGTGACCTGGAGGGCGCTGTCTGGCTCGCCGGCTCAAAACAACTGCTTTGCCGCAAGCTTGGCGCTTCGCCACCGGGCTCGGAGCACCAGCTGGTGTCGCTGAATGGCGCGGTCGATAGGCATTTGAACTTGCCCGCCGACAAAAACCTTCGCGCGCTGGTGCACATGCCGGATCAACAAATGGTGGTGCTGAGCGAACGTTCGAGTAGCTGGGGTGGTGGCCAGCCCACGAACCTGGTGTGGATATACGAACTCGATACCGACGAGAGCTACGTAATTTCGAAAAATCAGTACCTGGGAGACTCCGTCGTCTACACGCCCTGAGCGTCAGCCAACTACTTAAAAACGTCGAAAATGCGGCTGTATTTGATGATGACTTCACGACCTGTTGGCAATGCGCCAACGCCGCGCTCATCCACTTCGTTATAGACAATGTAAAGCCCGGCATTGGCTGATTGCAGCCACGAGAAGCGGATATTGGTGCCAATTTCGTCGCTGTTTTCGTTGTACTGCACCAGTGCTTGCAGCGTTATCTTGGGCGTAAACGAATACGACAAGCGCAGCCGGGCAAGATTGGCCGTGAACTGACCGTTCGGCACGGGTAGATCGAAATCGTTGTAGTTGATCGAGAATTCGGAGCGGAATGTTTCACCAATCCGATAACGGATTGTTGGAGCGATGCTGGCGCGATCGCCGCCGAAGCGTCCGCCGATCGTTGAACGAATACTAAAGCTGAAGGGCTTCGAGCGATTCGTAAAATAGACCAGCTGGACTTCAGTATGGTCATAGGTCCCAGGCTGAATGACTACGCCGTCGACTATTTCAAACGGATCGATAACGCCGGATTTCGTGAAGTTGATGCCCGTGTGGATCTCGTTTCCCGTTCGGAACTCCCAATGGGAATCGATATGCAGGAATCCGGACTCCTGGAAGCCGTCGGGTTTCCAGTAGCCGGTATAGGAGATGTGAGGCCGAATCTCGAGGAGCCCCCAAAGATCGTCTGGCCGTATGCGCCGCAAGATAACGCCCCTTGCCTTGCGGTAATCCGTCCTTGCCAGGAAGCCGACTTCGGTGTTGAATTCCG
>JADFLJ010000098.1 GCA_022564475.1 Pseudomonadota bacterium | reverse complement strand
GTCGATCGTGGTACGTTCGGCGTCGAGGAAGCGGTTCAGCTCGACTCGACCAACGTCGGCAGCATCCGCGTCTTCGTCCGCGAGTCGGCCGGCGGCGTTTGCGATGGCGATGCCAACGGCGATGGCAACGTCGATCCGCTGGATAGCGGGTATGTCCTGGCCCGGTTCGGCTGTTCGGTGGGCACCGGCGACGCAGACTGCGACGCGGCCGACCAGAACGGTGACGGGAGCGTGGATCCGCTCGACAGTGGCTTCGTGTTGTCGAGCGCTGAGCCACTTGCCAGTGAGCTTGGCAGGGAACTGGGATTGGAAAGCACCGTTTTCGGAAAACCTGCCGTTGTCAAAATCTCTGCAGAACGCAGCTATCTCACATCGCTCTTCAAAGCGATCCACGATGAGTTTCGTCAGGAAAATTCGATGAAGGGTCAAATGCTGGACTCGCTGATCAGGACACTGACAATCTGCTTATCAAGGCACACAGGATCGCGTTCAAGCACAATCGCCCAACCGAGCAGAGCACGCCGGCACTACACGCGCTTTACGGCCTTGATTAACAGGCATCACAAGTCTCATCGAACGGTTGCGTCATATGCGAATGAGATCGGCATCACGCCGTCTCACCTGAATGCCATCTGCCAGGAACTGACCGGCATGTCCGCACTGACCGTCATCCATGAACGCCTGTTTCTGGCGGCGAGGCGTAGCCTTGTTTATACGGAAAAAACAATCACCGGCGTATCGCACAGCCTTGGCTTCTCCGATGCTGCTTACTTCACTCGATTTTTCAAGCGCCAGACGGGCATGACGCCAAGTGCATACCGGCAACAAAGTGGGACTTATTCCACAGAAACGGCGAACCGCATGATGTAGGCAGCATGATTCTCCTGTTTCTCAAAACACCAGGTTCAACATCAGCAGTGCCTGATGTCGCAACAGCGTGCTCCAACGGCAGCAATCCCGCCAGCAGGAAAACCGTTTTCCAGCTCACAGTTGCGTAGGCTTCATCCATAGTCAGGACGCCAGGCTCCCGCACAGTCTTGCCAATTAGTTTGGAATCCGGAGGTATGAGCAGTTCAGCCACGCATGCAAATTCCCGAACGCTGCCAGATTTTCGAAGGACACCCATGGCTCAGGAGCTCTCCGTGGGGACTTGCGATAAAACTGTTTGATCTGAACGTATATGCTGAGCTTTTGGGCTAGTATTGGGTTCCGCAAGCCACACAATGACATTAAGCCCATTCCCGCATGACCCTGCTTCTCAGCATCATCGCATTGCTGCTCGGACCGTGTATTTTCGCGCTCGGGAGGCAGCAACCGACGGCCCGGCAGATTCTGGACGGCTTTATTTTCATTACGATCGCTGGTATCGCCTGCGTGTATATCATTCCCGAAGCGCTCATGAGCGGCGGCAAACTGGCAATCGCGTTTCTGCTCTTCGGGCTTGTGTTTCCAATCATCGCGGAAAAATCCTTCAGCAATTCGGCGCACAAGGCGCATGTATTCGTCGTCATGCTTGCGGCGCTCGGGCTGGTCATTCATGCAACGCTTGACGGCATCGCATTGCTGCCGCAATTCAGCGACCAGACAAGTACGCGCGAATCTTTGTTCGGTAATCAACTGGCCGTCAGTGTCATCCTGCATCGGATTCCTGTGGGCATGGCTATTTGGTGGTCGGTTAGAACGAGCTTCGGAAACAGCGCCGCGTTAGGCGCTTTCGGACTAATCGTTGCTACAACAGCCGCTGCATACTTTTTCGGTGCACCTATCATCGAGATTGCAGAGACCCGTAGTCTGGCGTATTTTCAGGCCTTCGTTGCCGGTTCGCTGGTTCATATCGTCGCCTTTGGCGCGTCACATGATCACAACCCAAAACCTGTACCTGCCGGCAAGGAATGGGGCTACCGCGTCGGCATTTTGATTGGCATGTTTCTAATTTTTGCGGCACCGCATTTTCACTAACAAGCAATAATTCAAAAGGGAATGACAATGAAGCAGATCTCATTCATTGCAGTACTCACGCTACTGTTCGCATCGCCGCTATTCGCGGCGGACGATGAATCCAGCGAGCCAGGCTTCAACGAGGCGACCTTCAAAGGCCTGGAATTTCGCAGCATCGGGCCGGCCTTCATGTCGGGGCGCATCGCCGACATCGTCATCGATCCAACGCACCAGAGCACCTGGTATGTCGCGGTTGGCAGCGGCGGTATCTGGAAAACAACGAACGCCGGCGTTACGTGGAAACCGATCTTCGATGGCGAGGGTTCCTACTCGATAGGTTGCCTCACGATCGATCCCAACAATCCCAACACGATCTGGGCCGGCACAGGCGAAAACGTCAGCGGCCGCCATGTTGGCTACGGCGACGGTGTGTATCGCAGTCGCGACGGCGGACAGAACTGGGAGAACATGGGCCTTACCGCGTCAGAGCACATCGGCATGATTCGCGTCGACCCGCGCGACTCCAACACTATTTTTGTCGCTGCCCAGGGACCTCTGTGGTCCGGCGGTGGCGATCGTGGACTCTACAAGTCCACGGACGGCGGCCAGAACTGGCGCAAGGTGCTGGGCGACGGCCTCGGCAATACCGATGTGGATGACCGCTACACGGGCGTGTCTGAAGTTCACATGGATCCGCGTAATCCCGACGTCATGTATGCCGTTGCATGGCAACGCTATCGCAATGTTGCTGTCCTCATGGACGGCGGGCCCGGCACCGGCATTCATAAATCAGTCGATGGCGGCGAGACCTGGCGCGAACTGACCGAGGGCCTGCCCGAGGAAGTAATGGGCAAGATCGGCTTCGCTATTTCACCGCAGCAACCCGATGTCGTCTATGCAACCATCGAATTATCGAACCGAACGGGAGGCTTCTGGCGTTCCGCCGACGGTGGTGAGTCCTGGGAAAAGCGCAACGACTATCTTTCAGGCGCAACCGGCCCGCACTATTACCAGGAATTGTTCGCAAGCCCGCACCAGTTCGACCGGGTATACCAGATGGACCAGGTCCTGCACGTTACGAACGATGGTGGCGAAAACTTTGATCGGCTGGAGCACGAAACCAAGCACGTCGATCACCATGCAATGGCATTCGATCCGAACGACCCGGATTACCTGATCGTTGGCAACGACGGCGGCATCTACGAAACTTTCGATCTCGGCGCGACCTGGCGTTTCATCAACAACATGCCGATCACGCAATTTTATAAAGTCGCAGTCGACTACGACGAGCCCTTCTACAACGTCTATGGCGGCACTCAGGACAACAACAGTCAGGGTGGCCCGTCTCGAACGAACAACAATACCGGAATTCGCGCATCAGACTGGTTCGTTACATTGTTTGCCGATGGCCACCAGTCCGCTGTTGACCCTAACAACCCGGACATAATTTACGCAACCTGGCAGCAGGGAAACCTCACACGATACGATCGCAAGACCGGTGAAAGCGTATACATCCGGCCGCAAGCCAAAGAAGGAGACGCACCGGATCGTTACAACTGGGACTCGCCCATCCTGATCAGTCCGCACGACTCAAAGACGCTGTACTTCGGCAGTCAACGGGTCTGGAAAAGCGATGACTACGGCGATTCATGGACAGCGATCAGCGGTGACCTGACGCGCGATGAGGATCGCACCAAACAACCCCTGATGGAACGTACCTGGAGTTACGACGCACCCTGGGACCTCCTGGCAATGTCCACCTACAACACGATCACGTCCTTATCCGAGTCACCACTCGTTGCAGGACTGGTCTATGTCGGCACCGACGATGGCTTGATCCAGATAAGCGAAGACGATGGCCAGACGTGGCGTCAGATCGATCGCCTGCCCGGCGTACCCGAGCGCTTTTTCGTCAATGACATCAAAGCCGATCTGCACGACCCCGACACGGTTTACGTTGTTGTCGACGACCACAAGAGCGGTGATTTTGCGCCGTATATCCTGCGCAGCACTAACCGCGGTCGTTCGTGGCGCAGCATCTCCAACGACCTGCCGGAACGCCACGTATTGTGGCGCGTCGTACAGGACCATGAAAAACCCGGACTGATGTTTCTGGGTACCGAGTTTGGCGTGTTTTTCACCGTTAACGGTGGCGACAACTGGACGAAACTGTCGGGCGGGACGCCAAACATCCCGTTCCGCGATCTCGTCATTCAAACGCGCGAGAACGATCTGGTTGGCGCGACGTTTGGACGCAGCTTTTATGTCCTCGACGACTACTCGCCTCTGCGTGATGTGAGCGCGAGCATGCTGGCCAATGACAGCATGTTGTTCCCGGTGCGCACGGCACGCTGGTATCTGCCCAGAAAACCACTGGGTTGTGGCGAGCCAAATTGCAGAGGCAGTCAGGGCGATGCGGGTTTCGTTGGCGAAAATCCGGCCTTTGGCGCGACGTTTACCTACTACTTGCCCGAGACGCTGCAAAACCGGAAAGACGCTCGGCGCGAGGCTGAGAAAGAGCTCGAGGCGGAGAATGAAAACGTTGCATTCGCGTCCTGGGGCAGCATTCGGGCCGAGGAACTCGAAGATGAGCCCGCCATCGTTTTTACAGTGAAGAACGCGGCCGACGAAATCGTCCGGCATGTTGAGGGCCCCGTCGAAGCCGGCTTCCACCGTGTCGCCTGGGACCTGCGCTATCCGGCAATAGACCCCTGGGCACCCGAAGAAGAACGCGACGACTCGGCGCTGGGTGTCCTGGTCGCTCCGGGCACGTTCAGCGTTTCAATGAGCAAACGCATCGATGGCGTGCTTACCGCTCTGAATCAGGATCAGTCGTTTGACGTCGTGTCCATAAGAGAACCGACCTTGGCCGGCAGCACGCAGGAACAGCGCGTCATTTTCTCAGGCCAGGTTGACGAGCTGCTGCGCGCAGCGACGGGCACGTCTGAAGCCATCGATCAAATCATCGCCGAGATTGATGCGATTAAAGATGTGCTGCCCTCTTCTACGGCGGACGGCTCCATGTACGAGATCGCGAACGCATTGCAGCAGCACCTGAAACGCCAGCGTGACCGGTTAATGGGCAATGTGACGCGCGGCTCCTTCAAGGATGTGGAAACCATGTCGGTCCAGGATCGCTTGTGGCATGCCGGATTCACGCCGGGTGCGACCGCGTACGGTCCGACGCCGGCACAGCGCGAGTCTTATCGAATTGCGCGGGCGCAGTACGACGATATCGTCGCTACGCTGACACAGCCGATCGAAACAGGTTACGAAGCACTCAAAGAAGCACTGGATGCAGCGGGTGTTCCGTGGACGCCAGGACGCGGTATTCAGTAGGGCGAAGCTTTCACCAGACGCGCCGGACGCTGACCGACAGCTGGCGTCCCGGTGCGTCGAGACCCGAGCCGTGATTGCGGTAACGTTTATCGAGCAGGTTGTCAGCACCCAGGGTCAGGGTCCACGCTTTGTTCGGCTGCCAGGTCGCGCTAGCGCCAATGATTCCCCAGCCTGCTGTGCCGTTCGGGTCAATGCGAACATCGCGCACGTCGCGCGCACTCAGTCGGTCCTGAAGGTCCGCGAAAGCCGCCCATGCATCGATGCGAATTGCGCTGCCGTTGTCCCAGGCAACATTCACCCGGCCGCTTAGAGGCGGAATACGATCTGCAGCTTCCGTCTGGCCGGCGACAGTCTGTTCGCCCCAGGTGTAATTGATCGCACCCGTCGCAACGACGGATTGCGTGAGTTGCCACTCGAAGCCGAATTCAACACCGCGTATTCTTGCTCTGGCCGCGTTGACACTTCGCACGATGTCGCGCCCGCCCGGGGTCACATCACCGGTGAGTACGGAGACAATGCGATTATCGTATTGCAGCGAAAACAGTATCGTTTCGAGTTGCAGCCAATCGCTGTGATAACGAACACCAAAGTCCGCTTGTAATGCCCGTTCCGATTTCAAGTTCGTATTCGGAATATTGAATCTGTTACCGGGACGATTACCGAGCGTGCCGAGGTCGAAAACGTTCGGTGCACGAAAACCGTAGCCGACATTTGCAACGACCTGCCACGCACGGGTCAAATCAAATATCCAACCAAGATCGCCGCTCGCATCAGTGACGTCAACCGATGCCGCTTGCGAAACGCTGGTCTCTGGAAGAAGCACATCGACGCTGCTCACGCGGATGCCGCCGCTGACTCGATTGCGAAGCGATACCGCACTCTCGATATTGAAGAAGACCGCTGCTCGATCAACACGAGAGCCGTCAGGAAAACGTGCCGCGACTTCCAGGCTTTGTCCGGTCGCGATGTCCTGAACGAAGCGACTGCTCGAAACCCGGTCGTGGTAGAACTCTGCACCGACAATCCAGGAACCGAAATTTGAATTGCGAGAGCCGGACAACATGAAGCCCGTCAGATCACTTTGGTTCGCCTCAAGGCGTCGTGTCGGCGCCGCGAAATTTCGCGTCACACGGTCATCGTCGATGCGCTGCCACGACGCGTCGAAACGCCAGTCCATGTCCAGCGGGCCCGCAGCCAGATCGTAGCGAATATGGGCGAACAAGCGCCGATTCGGCGTGAAGAAAAACTCGGATGATGACGGTTCTGTCTGGCCAAATCCCGCGACGAGCTCATCGACGCGAGGCGTCATCGGCTGCTCTAGAAAATGTATGTCGAAGAGCCACGAATGACGCTCATCGGGTGTAATCGCCATAAGGAAGCGGCCAGCCTTCGACTTGTAGCCGCTTGGCCCTGTTCGCTCTCCGCCGCCTGTCTTGCGATCACCTGTCTGCAGGTACTCGGCGGACACCGAGGTCGCGATGCGCTTGTTGCCTACGTCCAATGTACCGCGCAAAATTCTGCCGCTCTCTGCAGAGTCGACCCCTGCAAAGATCTCACCGCGAACAGCCGATGCCTGCGAATCAAAACTCGGCAGACGCGTCACGACTTGCACAACACCACCCACTGCGTCGCTGCCGTACAAGGACGCCGGTGTACCACGCAGGACTTCGATGCGTTCAACCACACTGACTGGAATCAACGCCAGATACTGCGTCGGTGCGCTGCGAAAAATCGCATTATTCAGTCGCAAGCCATCGACAAGGTGCAGAATCGACGAGCCTTTCAAGCCACGGACAATCACGGCGCCCTGCCCCGGTGTCGTTTGTTGCAGGAAAACTCCGGGACTATTGTTCAACGCGTCTGTGATGAGTTTTTGCCCGCGCACAGCATCGGCATCGATCAGCGATACGGCCGCCGAGACTTCGTCCGCCGCAACGTGGCGACGAGTCGCGGTAACCAGGATTTCATCGATGTGCGCCTCAGCGCCGAGCGCCACCGTTGGGACACCGACGATCAGCGCAATGAGCGCCAATAAAGGAGTGAACGAGGATTTCAATGCAGCTAGTCGTCCGTCGTGTCATCTATCGGGTATTTCGCAAACCACGCAAGAATGTGATCGATCTTGGTAATGAGCTGGCTCGGACGACCGGCGATGTTATGTGGCGCACCTGGAATTTCGACGAGTGCAGTATCGATGCCGCGGATCTTGAGGGCGCTGTACAGTTGCTTCGACTCCGATAGAGGCGTGCGCATGTCAGCCATACCAACCATGACCATCGTCGGAGTCTCAATGTTGCCGACGAGCGACAGGGGTGAGAATTTCATGTAGATATCGATGTTCTCCCAGGGCTGTCCGGGGTAGCGATAGTTGGCGTATCGATAATAATTGTCTGCCGTCAGTGTCTTGCTGACCCAGTTCATGACGGGTTTGACCACCGCTGCCGCACGAAAACGATTGTTCTTGCCGATAATCCACGCAGTCATGATCCCGCCGGCACTCCCGCCCGTGACGTAAAGTCTGTCCTCTGCCGTTACACCGGATTCGATCAGCGCGTCCACTCCGTCCATGACGTCCTGATAATCATCGCCGGGGTAGTTGTGGTAGAGCAGATCGCCGAATTCCTCTCCGTAGCCCGTACTGCCGCGTGGGTTTGGATAAAAGACCGCGTAACCGGCCGCTGCGTACAGCTGAACTTCGGGCGAGAAACGTGCACCGTAGTTTGCTATCGGCCCGCCGTGATTCTCTACGATCAGGGAATAGGGTTTTGCTAATCCCTCGCCTGGCGGCGTGACGAGCCAGCCCTGAATATCCCGACCGTCGACCGACGATTTGTAGGAGACCTCCTCGACTTTCCCCAACTCGCGCCACTTGAGCAGGTCCTCGTTGTAGGCTGTGACGATCTTTACCGCAGCACGGCGGCTGTCGATAATCGCCAGTTCGGCGGGCCGATAAGGCGTGACGTGAGTGTATGCAATTCGACCCGTGGACGACACTGAGAACGAACCACCGCCATAAGGTCTTCCAATCGTCGTGCCGCCAAGATTTTCAGCGACATCCCGCATCTGACCCGACAATGTAACGTAAGCAATCTTTGTATCGCCCCGCTCGTCGTATTGAAAGTAGACGCCGTC
>JADFLJ010000007.1 GCA_022564475.1 Pseudomonadota bacterium | reverse complement strand
GTGTCCACGAAAAGTCTGTCAACGGCACACCCACCAGTGCCATGAAGAAATTTCCCGCCGCTTTTTGACACATGCGACAGTGACACACGTGCGAGTTATCACACAGGCTGTCGGCGCTATAGCGAATCGCGCCGCACTGGCAGCCACCGTATTTAGGGTCGCTCACGATTCGTACTCCAATGTTGGGTGTTAAGTAAACCGCTGCGGACGAACCCAAAACCAGCTAGCAACTACAATGGCGGCGAAAACGGTATAGCAAACAGTGAATACCCATGCAGGAGCTTGATAATACAAGATAGTTTCAAGCCAGTGTGAGACGAAGGAGCCCGAGTACGCGGCTTCGCCAGCGCGCTGTCGGAGTGCCACTTCCCAAGTGGTAAGTGGGCAAATTACTCCGACCCAGGATTGAAATACGACGATACCAATTGCTGCAAGATGCGTAGTTCTAAACCACGGATTTCGCACCCAGGTCCAAGCAAAGGGTTTCCCGATAAAAACCAGTGCTAAACCGACGACTACGAAGCCAACAAACAACACGTGAACAAACAGAAGTACATCGGCGCCCAGGAGAAGCAGGAACTTGGACTCCATATGCGCCACCCAACGTCTAAGTTAACTTACAGCCAGCGCAGCGTATTGTTAGGCTGCAACTTCTACGTAATCAACACGACTCGATGCCGCAGGAATGGGGAGGTTGTCCGCGCGAAGTCCTTCCAGGTGAAATTCAATCGCTTCTCGAATTTGAACTTCAGTCTCTTCGACGGAGTCGCCAGTAGCAATGCAACCAGGTAGATCCGGCACATAGGCCGAAAAATTGCCTTCCGCAGCTTCTATTACAATTGCGTATCGCATCGAACATTTACTCCTTCAGGCCAGCTTGCTTTAGGATACTGCTGAGCGTACCCGGTGCCAAGTCATCAGACGGCTGACTCGGGCGGCAAGTGCAGCGCATTGTTAGGCTGCATAGCTCGACAATGGTCAGCACGGTCAATCTACTGCAAAGAGTATGCGTAGTCATACGCTTCCACCAATTCAAACTTTATCTCCGGCACCACGATTAACTTGTCATTTATGATGATTCGAGGCAACGCAATAGACAGCGTCTTCGGCATTTCTCGCTGTACAAGCACAGATGCCAAGTATGAATCATTTGGAGAGTGGCCCAGACTCTCATTGACGCCGCGGCCGAAAATTATCTGCCCAGGGTAGACATATTCAAGGTACCCAGGTCTTCCGTCCCTTCCATAAACAGATACAGACATCTCATTAATCGGAGCCACAATATCAGCATCAAACTCCAAGCTCGACAGTACCAGTTCCCATTTTTCAAGTTCAACTTTCGCGTCCTTTGCCACAGTTAACTGAAAACCTATTCCGATTTCGTTACCTGAGTTGCTCCCCGCTCTAATGTTAAATGATGTGTCATCGAGCAGTTTTTTTCCATATGAAATATTGAGTGACCCCATATACCTTTCTTCAAATCTGCCCTCTTCATCCACCGCGCGGTATAGCCAGACTTTACTGGGAACGCATCCCAAAAGCAGGCTGGAAACAAGAATAAGACAAATCATTCTCATAGAATTCAGAATTATGGATCTCTTGATAAAATTGAAGCGTTGCCAGAAATCTTGATTGGCAAATGAACATCAGCGCACGACGAAGCCACTGTGCTACCTAACGTTTTAGCTAAATGCGCCAAGTATCTGGCGCGGCTGTTGCAAATGCAAATGTCGAAGGGTGTGCAAGAGCCGTGACAGGAAACATCCAACGGCTGACTCGGGCGGCAAGTGCAGCGCATTGTTAGGTGCCATTAGTCCAGGATTCTGAAATAAGGTAGCTTTGAAACCGTAATTCGGACAGAGTCATAGATGTTATTAAATTCTTCGCCAACTTCTGTGAACTCAACTCTGAGTGTGTGATCGCCATACGGGATATCAGTGGGAACGCGAGGTTGGCCAATACCGTATCCCAAACTGTGATTCAGAGTTTCTATAGTTGAGTACGTAAAATAGTCTTGACCGCTAGACTGGATCGTAATCTTGAAACCGAATCCTTCATCCCATCGAATTTTCTTTCCTTCGGGGCTGTGGAAATCAACCTTTGGATCTAGAGCAATCGAAAGACGATATGTGGAGCGTTCAGAAAAATCGACTGGAATTTCCGTTACAGCGCCTGAATATACTGGCACTGCTTGATTGATCATTAGCTCAGGCGGCTGGGGAGACAACCAACCGGCACAAACTGGAAATGCGATGATGCTTAGTAAGACAGTTGTTGCCAATAATTTTGACATGCTTTCAATGGCATCCTAACGTCTAAGCTAAATGCACCAAGTATCTGGCGCGGCTGTTGCAAAAGCAAGTATGAAAGAGGCTGCAAGAGGCGTGATAGGAAACATCCAACGGCTGACTCGGGCGGCAAGTGCAGCGCATTGTTAGGTGGCATTCCCCCCATTCAAAGGAAAATCGCTGCATAACATTGTGGCGAGGTTCGGCTTTGCCATATTCGTAAGCGGGCCGATACTTCCACTTAGAAACAGCGTCAACTACTGATTGCTCAAAGATCTCGTTCGTACTCCGAACGATCGTGACATTGGACACCGACCCATCGACTTCTATGTGAAATTTAACATCTATAAACCCCTCCAAATTCGTTGCGTGGTGAGGAAAAGCGGGCGGTTGACTGTGTACGAGGATCGGTTCTTCGATTGCGATACGATGAACATCGCCAAGCCACGCATCGAGCATAGGAATCGGACAGCTCCAATACGGGGCGTTGAGCTTAACGATCGCATCAGGAGAGACATGATTCACGAGGGACTCGCAAGCTCTTAGGACCTCGCCCTCATCACCGGCCCGAGTGAACGCGCGAAGAATCAAATCGTAGACAACACGAGCCTTGATCGTTTCGCCGCTACTACCCAACTCCTCGGCGCACTCGATCACCGTGTCTGCAGTAGCAGCTTTATGAACAGGGATCGAGCAAACATCGCGAGCACTCGGCGGACTGGACGCGCCAATTAAAGCAAGAACCAGTGTGAATAATTTCCGCATGACACGCTAACGTCTAAGCTAAATGCACCAAGTATCTGGCGCGGCTGTTGCGAAAGCAAATATGAAAGGGACTGCGAGAGCCGTAACAGATATGGCTCGGGCGGCAAGTGCAGCGCATTGTTAGGTGGCATCCTTGATGAAGTACGGTGCACCGAGTTTGGGGTGGAAGAGAGCGACGAGTGTGCCACCATAGACCGATATGAGAGCCCCCAAAATCACATAACCGATGGGCGGCATCGGGATTGTAATAACTGCGAACATAACTAGCACCACAGCTAGAACAACGAGAATTGCGAAAACCCATCGCGCCCAATTGCGCCCTTTGTAAAGGAACCAGCATAGGATGCACGTTAGGAAAAATCTGACCACACTTGGGGCGTCCGGTTGTAATAGGATGCTCAGCGCGGCGACAAACAGAATTATTGCGATGACAATTAGAACCGCATTTCTACCAAGATTCGACGAATTCAATCTGCCACCTAACTATATTTAGATAGACAAAATGAAGGATAACATCCGATCTGTGCATATTCGCATGATAAAACCCCTTCCAGCACGATAGCGTGCGTATCATTATCTGGCATATTCGTCCGCCGACATCTTTTTTAGCTGTTTGTCGTGGACGCTGCTCAACGCCACTATCGCGATGATTGCACCGGCCAGCGCCAAGCCCATGTCCGATTGCGTATCCCAAATGTACCCCTGTGTTCCGAGGAACGCATCGGCTGCCTCGCCGGACATCAGTGCGACCCACCACTCGATCAATTCATAGAACGCACTGATCCCAAGACACATCGAAACAATAAAGAAATTCATCCACGCCCTGGATTTGAAAACACTCAAGCGAATCGCCACTTCCCTGGCAACAATGACCGGGACGAATCCCTGTGCGAAGTGGCCAAGCTTGTCGTAATTGTTGCGCGAACTGTCGAACATTTCACGAAACATGTCCCCTATCGGCACTTCGGCATAGGTGTAATGGCCACCGACCATGAGAATTACACAATGAATCAATATCAATGAGTACGTCAGCGTTGTCAGCGGAAAGTTGTTACGCGTGTAGAACAACACCGCAATGGCGATCAAAGCCGGCATGACTTCCAATACCCACGTCGTGAAATCCTTCGGGTTGATTCCCGACCAGATCAGCACGATGAAGAAAACGGCCAGCCAACTGATACGCCAAACACTCATGCCTATGCCTCACTCGACGCTTGTTTGGATTCATCGTCCTGTTTCGATCGGAAAAACCCCTCCCGCGCGAAACACTGCCAGGTCCACGGCAGCCATTTAAGCAGCGCGAAACTCAGCCACAACGCCCAGCCAAGAATCAAGGCCTTGTATGCCCATATCGGCACACTTACAGCCGTCGCGACGGGCAAGACCGACTCGCTGCGATCCGCAAACCACGACAAATCATTACCGTGGGAGTTGTTACCCATCACGTGCATGTTCGGCTCGCCAAGCAGTCCATCCGGCAGGGTCGTGACAATCGAGACCAGTGCCAACAGTGTTAACGCGACGACCGCAGCTTGCAGCAGATTGTATTGGACTCGGCTTACGTCTGAACGCCACTTATCGCGCGCGCCTACAAAAAGTATCCACGCTGCCACAAATCCGAGTACTGGCCAGTTGAAAGTACTGAAGCCAAGACCCAGCAGCAACCAGTGATGCATGCGTAACGGTGTCCACTCAATGCGACCCAGAACCCATGCAAGCAGAATCAGCACGAGCAATTCAGGCCAGTACAATACCGCGGGCCCGAGCCTCGGACCGCTGGTTGCCAACAACCACCGATTATCCGGCAGCGACAGATCCAGGGTGATATTGCTGGCCGGCGCACCAATGTCGATACGCGGTGTTTGTGTACGGGCACCCACATCGCCATCCTCCCGCCATTGGACATCGATCGTATGTTCGCCCGGCAATATCTGCACCGTCAGTACGCCGTTCTCGGCGCGTAGCGACCGCGTATTTCCATCGACCGCAACATGACTAACGTTGGCGTTTTCAGGTAACTGAATAACATGCTGCGCAGCGCGCGTGCTGCGGTAACTCAGCTCCATGCTTGTCGTACTCGAGCCTGCGCCCTGCTCCACGGATACGTAGACCGAATCGAATGCCAACGTTGATCCTTCCACCGCATCCGGCCGGCTTGCGACAATCGTCAGCGTCTCGCCACCGCGTGGATGAAATTCCGCGCGACGCACACTCGAACCCTGATCGCCTGTTTCGCTTTCGGGCACACCGCTGAATTCCGCATGCCAGACAGTGCCGACGCCAACAAACCATGTTTCCGTCCACGGGACACCGCTTTCTGCCGTCAGTTCCAGCTCTGACGTTCGCGGAATATTCGAATGCCAGCTTACAGTTGACTGATTCGGATTCATCGACACGAGAATGTGCCCGTCTTCGACAGTCATGTTATCGGTCACAACGGTTTCGCCCGCGATGAGTGGCAGCTCGAGTGTCAACGCACCTTGCACGGGCGCGATGCGAGTGACAGATGTCGTTACGCGCCAATCAAGACCAAGCTCAATCGTGCGATACACATAAACGAACGGCGGGAAGCGGTTGCTCTCCCAACGCGGCGCACCCTCGCCGCCCTCCGCTGTTTGCAGTCTCGTCAGCTGCAGCGAGCCCGATAACAGACGGCGATCCTTGATGCCTGCAATGAACCAGCCATCGCCGCTCGCCTGGATAACCCGCGGCGGTGTTGGGAAGGGAATCTCCAGGCTATCCATGCCTGCCGAGGAACCTCGCAATACAACCGTGTGCTGGCCCGGTGTTACACGCAGCCATAGATCCCGATTGCTCGCGGCGAACACCTGTGCCGACGACGATCCGTCAACCACGACAAGCTCTGGACGCCATCCCTTGGCCGAACCGGGCAAGGGAATCGCGACCTCTTCGAGCGCACTGATGGTCAGCCGGATACTGACCGAGTCGGCACCGATATCGACCGTCGCTGATGATATTTCAGCGCATCGAGGAACACAGTCAGGCGCCTGCAACAGGCGCGACTGAAGCTCGGTCAGAATGCTTGCGTCTGGAACCTGCGCCTCTGCCGCCGGACTCACCAGCATCGAGGCACCGAGGAACGTCACAGCAAGCATACTTGCAGCACTGCGACCGATGGCTAAACCACCCGGCAATGTCCAGCGCTTCCCAATGATCTCTGCAGCCAGAACAGCCGCGAACAGGGCCAGCATTAACACCTCAAAAAATCGTGCCAGTGTCACAGCCCAACGCGGCAAGATAACCAGCCGCAAAGATTGATCGGCATCGACCGGACCGTTCCAACTCAATCGATATGCGTTCCACTGCCAGGTAGGAATTCCAGGGCCCGCCTGCACGATGGCATTGGGTGCATAGCGCGCGAAGTTTGAGGAAGGAGCGCGGCTACTGGTGACTGTGATTTCCTCGAGTACCTGATCTTCGTTTGCCATCGACAAACCCGCGGTACTACTGCTTCGCATCTTGAGTGCGCGTTGCGCCGCTGGCGCTAGCGCATCGGCTTCATATGCAGCATTGAAGTCCAATGAACCACGGCCCAGGTCATAACGGTGCACACCAAACTGCGATTCAAGCTGCGGGTAAATGGCTACCCTGAGCTGCCCCGCCACGAACGGCACCAGCGCGAATACCAGCAATAGCGCGCTCACGGCCAGATAGGCCTTAACGCTGCTCCGCAATCGACCCACTGGCGCAAGACGCAGCAATGCGATCGCTATTAATATATTCAACCACAGCCATGCCGGCGCATTGATTTCGTGAAAGCTCAGCGTCAATGCCAGCAACGCGATGACGCCAGATGTGCGGCCGAACAATTTCCAGGCCGCGATCGTCATTATCAGCACCATGAAAAAGTCCAGTAATTCCCATTGCCCAAACCAGCTACCATTAGCAACGTCGACACCGGGCTCCGTCAATAGTTTATAGCCGGGTGGCAGGTACAGCAGCGTAGCGACATTGCTGAATCGTGTATCCCAGCCTGTGACGGGCATCGCCGACCGCGTATCACTGCGCCCGAGCGCAACGACATCAAGACTTGACCGTCGTAGCTCGATGCCGGAATAGCCTTCGCCCTCGCCATTGGTAATGAGCAGGTTTTCGTCGCTTTCAGTTGCACTCTTGAGCGCGAATGGCGGTTTCATGTCGAGGCGCCAGTCTGAACGCATCGTGCCACTGACGTAGTCCCGAACTGCAAAGCCACCGCCCGCGAAATCCAGCCACATTTTTCTTTCGAGCATGAGGTCATTGTCTGCGGCAACGATGCCGCGACTGCGCTCCGTGATTTCAAACGACTCGCCCTTGTTGATACGAAACGCCGGCAATTGCTGCCACCGTCCCGGCACCTGAACGCGAACCGGATCGACCGGTTCCAGGCCTTCGGCGGCTGTCACACGAAGTTTGTTGTCGGCGCGATAACTCCAGATTTCGCTATCCGGCAGCGTTGTTTCTGCGTCCGGCAAAGTGATGGAATTGAGTACGTCGGGCGCGCGCGCTGTCAGCGTGAGCTGCCAGCGACCGGGTCGGACCTGCACGCGCAACTGTCCGTCGGACTCCAGTTTCGCAGGTAAGCTGCTTGCAATTCTCACGGGTACGAAGCCGTCGGGAAGCATCGGTCCGAACAATTCTTCACGAACACTGCCGGAGACGTCTATTTGCAGTGTCGTTTCGAGTCGCGTTGGCACCATGTCGGAAACCAATCGATAGACCTGCACGGACACGGCGTCTCGCTCCTGCGTTTCGCGTTGACGCTCACCTAGAAAAACGCCGTTCCGGTCAATTTCAGGCCGCCCGATTCGCTGGCCGTTTACCGTCAGCGAGACAAGCCCGCTTTGTGTTGGAATGGGCAGCACGCCCGGGCGATCATCCCATTCGAAACGGCCGCTTAAATTCCACTCACCGGGTCCCAGTCGGACACTGGGAATGCCGTTGCGCTCGATGACCACAGCCGCAGCGCCATTTACCGTAACCCGATCCGGCCAGTACTGCGCATTGCCCGGCAGCGGTATCCACGCCTCCTCGGCGTAAATCGTCCATCGCTGTGAAAATCGGCCGCTGGTCGAATCGACAGAAACAGTCAGCGTGCCGGGCCAGGCGCAGATGAATTCATTGCGATCCGTGGCGGCCCGGTTGAAGTAAAACGGGCAATCGCGGTACTCCTTGTCCTGCAACACCCACTCGCGCCAGTCCTCGAGATCGCCCGGGACGTAAACCTCGGCGGAATAGGCTGCGACGGGCAGCAGAATAAGAAGGAGTAGCCTAAAACTCAGCGAAACCAGATTCGATGACATTGCCTTGCCTCCGTAAGGGCTTGATGGTCACTATACTTGAACGCAGCTGAGTGGCTCTCAGGGTTTTATTCAGTAATGTGGCGGGCGCTCGTCCCCGCGCGGCGCGGCCGTTTCGTCACCACTCAATGACTGCATTCGCTCGGCCATTGACGCACACATGCGTTCCAGCGTCATGATAGTGCTCTGTTGCGTCGTCAGCGCATCGTCCAGTTCCATGAGCATCTGCTCCTGGTGCGCCAGCTTTGTTTCGATCTGAACTAAGCGATCTTCGTTCATGGGCGTTTTCCTAAGAATATGTCCTATTAAGCTGGAAGGTGGTGCATAACGGGCTCTTCATCGGAAGTAAAGCGCAGCGTAGCGAGCCATGACGATGAGGAGCCCGTTATGCACCGCCCGCTAGCGATAACAATGTATCCTATCCGGCTATGTCATTACTCCGTTTTGATCAGATCTCGCTGGCCTTCGGCGAGCTAAAAATCCTCACCGACGCCGATTTCTCCATTGAGCCGGGCGAGCGTGTCTGCCTGATCGGCCGCAATGGCGCCGGCAAATCTACTACCCTGAAACTGATCAATGGCGAAGCCGAATTCGACAAGGGCGACATCACGAGAACGTCGAATCTCGTGATCAGCCAGCTCGCTCAGGAGCTGCCGCAAGCGCTCGACATGCTCGTACACGACGTTGTGCGCTCAGGGCTGGCCGACACTGAGGCCTTGATTGAGCAGTACAAACGCCAATCAGAACTGGAGCTTGACAAGCATGGCCTGCGGGACCTCGAGACGCTGCATGCACGCATCGACGCACGCGACGGTTGGAACATTGAACAGGGCGTCGAAACAACGATCTCCGAACTAAACCTGCCCGCCGAGAAAAAAATGAACGAGCTATCCGGCGGTTGGCGACGTCGTGTTGCGCTGGCGAAAGCACTGGTCTCGAAGCCGGACCTGTTGTTGCTCGACGAACCTACGAACCATCTTGACATCGCGACAATTCGTTGGCTCGAAGATCGCATTTACAATTTTCCCGGGGCCGTTCTTTTTATTACGCATGATCGTGTATTCCTGCAACGTATCGCGACGCGAATTGTGGAAATTGATCGCGGGCAGCTGACGAGCTGGCCCGGTGACTACGGGAACTTCCTGCGACGTAAGTCAAAATCGCTCGAAGATGAAGATGTCGCAAACGCGAAATTTGACAAGAAACTCGGCAAGGAGGAAGTCTGGGTTCGTCAGGGCATCAAGGCCCGTCGAACACGTAATGAAGGCCGCTCTCGTGCGCTCGTCCAACTGCGCGAAGAACGCTCGCAGCGAATAGCGCGTGAGGCGCCCGCAAGAATTCACATTGAGGAAGCCGAACCGTCCGGTCGCAAAGTCATCCGCGCCCTCAATGTCAGTTATCGCTACGACCGACCCCTGATCGAAAACTTCTCGATCAAGATCATGCGCGGTGACCGTATCGGCCTGATCGGAAACAATGGCGTCGGCAAGACGACCTTGTTGCAACTGCTGCTCGGGAAAATCGAGCCACAGACAGGCACGATCAAGCACGGCACCAATTTGGCGATCGGTTATTTTGACCAGCTGCGGCAAACGCTGGACCTGGAAAAATCCGTCGCTGACAACGTTGGCGAAGGACGCACCTACATCATGCTCAACGGTAAGGAACGGCATATCGTTGGCTACCTCAAAGGATTTTTGTTCTCGCCGAAACGGGCGATGATGCCAGTCAAAGCGCTTTCGGGTGGCGAGCGCAATCGCGTCATTCTTGCGAAATTGTTTACGCACCCCGCCAACCTGCTTGTTCTGGATGAGCCTACGAACGACCTCGATATCGAGACGCTCGAAGTACTCGAACAAAAGCTTCGTGAATACAAGGGCACGCTCATCGTCGTTACCCACGATCGTGAATTTCTCGATAATGTTGTAACCAGCACTGTCGTGTTCGAAGAAGACGGCAAAATCAAAGAGTATGCCGGTGGTTACAAGGACTGGTTACGACAGGGCCACGACCTGACCGAGCGCGATAATCCGGACTTCCTGGAAGCACGCCGGAAACGCGCCGCGGAACGTAAACGAAAAAGCAGCCCCACCAAGCTTAGCTACAAAGATCAACGCGAACTCGACAATCTGCCGGCTGCAATTGAAACACTGGAAGAGGCAATCGCGGTTCTGCAGGAAGATGTTTCATCGCAGGACTTCTACTCGCAGGAAAACGATCTTGTGCAGGCCAGGTTGCAAGAGCTCGCCGGCGCTGAACAAAAGCTGGAACAATCTGTGGAGCGCTGGGGCGAGCTCGAATCACTTAGAGAGTCCTATCAGCTGCGGGACTAGTCGCCTGGCATCGTTTCCGAAAAATAGCGATCGAAGGCCCGGTGTACAATTTCCGGCGCGATTCCGGCCGCCTCCACTGCTGTATTGAATTGTTCCATTTCGGAGTACTCGCGCTTGCCGTCCGCGGCAATTACCTTAAGTGCCATCAACGCGATCTCTTCTTTCTCCTGATCGGATAACATGCTGCCGAGTTTGGCGAGAGCAGCAACCAGATCAGGACTATCCGTCATTTCACTCATTGCTCGCGTGAGCAGCTCCAGCGACTCGGCACTCTGCAAATTGAAATGAGCCTGGATGAGTTCAAGCATCTTTGCCGTTTCTTCCGGCTCAATCTGTCCGTTGCCACGCGCAACGAAAATCAACAACGCCGCAACCAGAAACCTGGAGTCATAGGTCTTCTTGCCACTGCTTGTTTCGATAACCAGCACATTGCCGTCAAGCGTCGAGGTAATAACTGTGTCGCTCATTGACCTGTCTCGTCTGCGTTGAAGTAATGCCTAGTGCGTAGTACCAAACAGGCGATCGCCCGCGTCACCTAATCCTGGCACTATATACTTCTTTTCATTGAGATGATCGTCGATTGCCGCTGCGTAGATGCGCACATCCGGATGTGCAACCTCCACGAGCTCAACACCTTCCGGGCATGTCACGATACAAACAACGACGATATTTCCAGCACCGCTCTTCTTGAGGTGATCAATCGCCACAACTGTTGAACCACCGGTCGCGAGCATCGGGTCGATAATGATGCACGTACCGCCTTTTATTTGTGGCGGAAATCGCTCGTAGTAAGTGACGGGTTGCTTCGTCTCTTCATCGCGATAAAGACCAACGAAACCAACACGCGCTGTTGGAATGAGTTCGAGAATACCCTCAAGCATGCCGATGCCTGCACGCAGAATCGGTACGACGACAAGATCTGTATCGATCTTTTGACAGCTTGCCTTGGCGATGGGTGTTTGGACGATCACTTCCTTCGTCTTTACGTTCTTGAGCGCTTCGTAGCAGACGAACTTCGTAATCTCTGTCGCAAGCTCACGAAAGCGTTTATGCCCCGTATCGACGTCGCGCATAATCGCGAGCTTGTGCTGCACGCAGGGATGATCAATTAGCAGTGCCATTAATGGCTCCTTATCTAGCCGAAATTCGCGCCCACCCAGGCGCCGATCAGATGTGACAATAGTACAACGAGCGCAGCGATGCCCAGGTGTTCGAGGATGATGGGTAACGGTCGCTCCTGAGTTGATTTGGCCAGAAAATAACTCAACACCGTAATCACGCCCATTCCCCACACCAGCGACGCAATAACAGCCATGCGCAATGGCAATAACAGCAGCGGGACGGCAAAACTAATGGCGAACACAAACTTGGCGATGAACGTGGAAATGGTTGCCGACCAGACATGCGCAGATGTTGTATTTGGATCGGCCTCCTCCGCAAGGTGGATGCCGAGCGCGTCCGACATTGAGTCTGCAACGGCAATTACCAGAATTCCGCCGAGGACAGCGCCTACGGCTCCTGTCCCCGCATACAGGCCTGTGAGCAATCCCAGCGTCGTAATAACGCCCGATGTTGCGCCGAAGTACAGTCCTGTTCGAGCGCCATCGCTCTTTAAGAAATCCATTACTCCGCCTTGCCGCAGTGATCTGGCAGCATTGCGAATCCGATATTCGGGTCATCGAGCTTATCGCGCCTGAACAAGCCACAGATACCGATCGCCTCGTCACCGGGCACAAGCCAGCGAAGATTCAGTCGCTCAGTATTCAGACTACTCATACGACCCCGCTCCTTCAGGGCGCGCCGTCGAAGAACTCGACGACACCCGTGTCCAGTGAATATTCTGCACCGACAATCAGGAATTCTTCTTTACTAATAAGATCTTCGATTATGTCGGAGCCGTGGCGTAATGCATTGCTGGAGTAACGCACGTTCTCGCGTACGGCCTGTCGTATCAATTCTTCTCGATCCATCACTTCACCGCACTCCAGCAAGTCCATGACGGATGGTCGAATGCGGCTGACAATCGCCGCGATGTTGCGTGACTGTTTTTCGGCCGGGCGCTGCAGCTCATCAATCGTCGCCTCCACCGCGCCGCATTGCGTGTGACCGAGTACGACAACGAGTCGAGTGGCGAACTTCTGAGCTGCGAATTCAACACTACCGATTTGAGACGGCGCAACGATATTGCCGGCGACACGAATCACGAACAGGTCGCCAAGGCCCTGATCGAATACAATTTCTATTGGCACGCGCGAATCGGAACACCCTAGAATTACGGCAAACGGATTCTGACCCGAAGCAAGACGTGCGCGTTCAAGCTTGCTGACGCTGCGCGACAATTCATTTGCCACGAATCGAGCATTGCCCTTTCGCAATCGCTCGAGTGCTTCACTCGGATTAATCAAGCGACTTCCCTTGCGTCGAAACTACAGGTGATTGACATAGTCGCCGCTAACCTAGCTTCCGAATGCCAATTGCGTCGCGAATTTCAGCCATGAAAGGCGCCGATATTTCACGTGCTCTGGCCGCGCCCTTTTGCAATTCGGCTTCGACAATCGCGGGATTCGCGATGAGCCGCTCGTATTCATCGCGCACAGGCTTCAGGTGCTCGTTAATGTACTCGAACAGAAGCTGCTTCATCTCGCCCCAGGCGATGCCGTCTGCATAAGATTTTTCGATCTCCCGAGCCTCCTCGTCCGATGCGAACGCCTTGTAAATGTCGTACAAGGTGCTGCCTTCGATTTCTTTCGGCTCACCCGGCTCAAGACTGTTCGTCTTGATCTTCATGATGAGCTTTCTTAAACGATTTTCCGGGGCGAACAGGGGAATCGTATTGTTGTAGCTCTTGGACATCTTACGGCCGTCGAGACCCGCCAATACGGCCGTGCTGCCACCAATGACAGCTTCGGGTAGCACGAGCACGTCACCGTAGTGATGATTGAAGCGTTGCGCGACATCTCGCGCCATTTCCACATGCTGTTTCTGGTCACGGCCCACCGGCACCCTGGTCGCCTTGAACATCAGAATATCGGCGGACATCAGGATCGGATAGCTGTACAGCGCCATCGTGATGCCTTTGTCCGGATCCTTGTTGCCGCCCTCAACATTGGCCTGCACCGCCGCCTTGTAGGAATGCGCACGATTCATAAGGCCCTTCGCCGTCATGCTGGTCAAAACCCAGGTCAGTTCGGGAATCTCCGGAATATCCGATTGCCGATAAAAGGTTGCGTTGTCGGTATCAAGCCCGAGCGCGAGCCACGCTGCGGCAATTTCCAGTGTTGATTGGCTGATCTTGTCCGGGTCTTCGTTTTTCGCCAGCGCGTGAAAGTCCGCGAGAAAGTAGAAGTTCTTCTTCTGCGGATCTTTGCTGGCGGCTATTCCGGGACGAATAGCGCCGACGTAATTGCCAATATGCGGTGTACCGGTTGTGGTTATTCCGGTGAGATAAATATCCCGACTCATCAATAGCCTGCTGCTTGTCCGTCCTTGCGAACTTCCGAAGCACCGTAATATACGCCTGCCTCTTCGTCCCAAAGAATTGCCTGATAACCGCCGAAACTACCGTTGCTGTCGCCGATCGTATGACCTAATTTCTCAAGAGCGTCGCGCGTCTCCTGACTAAATCCTTTTTCGAGATGCACAACACCACCGTCGATCATCGTCGTGCCGGTCGGCTGCGACGAACCGATGTGGTTAATGCGCGCGGCATCCCCCGCCTCCTGCAGGTTCATGCCGAAGTCGATCATGTTAATGATGATTTGTGCGTGACCCTGCGGCTGCATGGCACCGCCCATGAGCCCGAAGCTCATCAGCGGCTTGCCGTCCTTCATGACGAAGGCGGGAATAATCGTATGAAATGGCCGCTTGCCCGGTTCGAGAACATTGGCGTGGTTTTCATCCAGGGCGAACAATTCCGCACGGTTCTGTAAGACGAAACCGAGATCGCCGGGCGTCATGCCGGACCCCATGCCGCGGTAATTACTTTGTATTAACGACACCATGTTGCCGTCGCTGTCGGCGATAGTCATATAGATTGTATCGCCGTCCCTGAGTTTTAGATCGCCGGCCGCGAGACTTTGCGCGGCCTTCGTTGACGAAATCAATTTCCGGCGGGAATCGGCGTAGTCTTTCGATATGAGTGTCTCTACAGGCACGTCGACGAAATCCATGTCGACATAATATTTGGCGCGATCTTCAAATACCAGTTTCTTCGCTTCGACGAAGGTGTGCACATACTCGGCACTGTCGAAACCCATCGCGGCAATGTCATAACCCTCCAGTATATTCAGAAGCTGCAATGCTGCGATGCCCTGCCCGTTCGGCGGCAATTCGTAAACGTCCCAACCACGGTAATTTGTTGAGACCGGTGTAACCCACTCTGAGCTGTGCGCGGCAAGATCCTCGTAGCGTAACAAACCACCGTTTTCCGTCATGTAGGCATCAATGCGTTTTGCGATGTCGCCTTTGTAGAAGGCATCGCGGCCATCCGTCGCTATCTGTTGCAGTGTGTCTGCCAATCGTGGATTCCTGAACAGCTCGCCTTTTCGAGGCGTATGGCCATGCGGCATGTAGGTTGCCGCGAAACCAGGGTATTCGCCGATACGTTTTGCATTGATATCGAAGTAATACGCGATCACTTCAGAGACCGGAAACCCGTCTCTCGCATACGCGATTGCCGGCGCCAGCAGGTCTTCCATGGGCAGGCGACCGTATCGCGCATGCAGCTCAAACCAGCCATCAACCGTTCCCGGCACGCTGACAGGCAAAGGGCCGAAGGGTGGAATAGAGGTAAGTCCTCTTTCACGAAAATAGTCGAGCGTCATCATTGCAGGAGCACGACCGGATGCGTTCAGCCCGACCAGCTCTTTGTTGTTGGCATCCCAGACAATTGCGAACAGGTCGCCGCCGATACCGCTGCCGGTCGGCTCCATAAGCCCTAACGCGGCATTCGCGGCAATCGCCGCGTCGACAGCGCTGCCACCCGCTTTAAGGATATCGAGGGCTATTTGCGTCGCTAGCGGCTGGCTCGTGGCTGCCATGCCGTGCGTGGCGATCACCTCGGATCGGGATGCGTGCGCTCGTCCGGACACTCGGTCGTATCCAGGGATATTTTCGGCCACTGCTGCCCCTCCTGAGGCCAGCAGTACGACACCTGCCAGCCATGTTGTCTTTTTGATCACGTTGGTCCCCTCAATCGGCTACGGCGTCAATAATGCCTAGTTTGGAGCGAATTTGAAACACAGGTACAACACTCGCCGCGGCGCCGGCCGACCGGTATCATGCCACCCTATGAGCACAGACTATTCCGACCGAAATCCTGATCTCGCCGCGCTTTATCCGGCACATATTGAAACGCTGAAGGCGCGTCATGACAACGCCCTCGAAAAGTCCGGGGCTGGCCACGCCGTGATATTTTCGGGCAAGGCGAAAGTCGCTTTTCTGGATGATCGAAGCTATCCGTTCGTAGCAAATCCGCATTTCGTGGCGTGGGCACCGCTCGTTGCGCTGCCGCTGTCCTACATTGTCTATACACCGGGCGAGAAACCCGTGTTGATTTACTACCAGCCGCGCGACTACTGGCACTCGGTTCCAGGAGCGCCCGACGGCTATTGGACAGCCGACATGGATGTCCGGATCGTGCATACGACCGACGACGTGGCCAAACATCTTCCGGTCGATCGAGACAACTGTATATTGATCGGCGAAATCGATGACGAGGCTCATGCATTCGGCATTGACCGCGTCAACCCAACCTCAACACTCAATATTTTGCAGTATGCGCGTGGCACAAAGACCGCTTACGAACTTGAGTGCCTGCGCCTGGCGGCGCGTCGAGGTGCGGCTGGTCATATGGCCGCGGAGACGGCCTTTCGCGCCGGGAAATCTGAATTCGCGATTCACCAGGTTTATTGCGAGACGGTCAGCCAAACGGACAATGAACTGCCTTACTCGAACATCATTGCGTTAAACGAGCACGGGGCGATCTTGCATTACACGGATCTCGATCGAGAAGCACCCGCAGACATGCGGTCCTTCCTGATCGACGCCGGTGCGCAAGTGCATGGCTATGCCTCCGATATCACACGTACTTATGGTAACGGCGACGCACGCTTCGGAGCCCTGATCGAGCGCATGGAAACAATGCAGCTCGAGATCGTCAACCGTGTCAAAGCCGGGGTCGATTACCGCGACTTGCACGTCGATACGCATCGCCTCTTGAGCGAAGTATTAAACGACGTGGAACTCGCAAGCGGCGATGCGGATACGCTGCTTGCGACCGGCGTGACTTCGGCATTTTTTCCACACGGCCTGGGCCATTTACTGGGCGTGCAGGTGCACGACGTCGGCGGTTTCATGGAAAACGAAAGCGGCACGGTCATCGATCCACCGAGCGGCCATCCATTCCTGAGGCTGACTCGTGTTCTGGAAGAAAACATGGTTCTCACGATCGAGCCGGGTTTATACGTGATCGATCTGCTGCTCGATAACCTGCACGGTTCGCCGGCTGAAAGTCATGTCAACTGGGATACGGTTGATGCGCTGCGGCCCTTCGGGGGCGTACGTATCGAGGACGATGTTCGGGTGCTTGCCGACGGCTCAGAGAATCTAACGCGCGACGCATTCGCGTCACTGCAGTAGGAAATCTACTTCGCGGTTTTTTCGCGCCCGGTTTTTTCGCGCCCGGTTTTTTCGCGCTCCGCTTTCTTACGTTCTGCTATCAGACGCTTTTTCACGCGGCGGCCCTTCTTCTCAAACAACGGCCGTAACGTTCTGCCGAGCCCGGGGAATAGATAAGTCACGGTCGTAAAAATACGGCTGGACGTGTGCATGCACTGCTCACGAACATTATTGCCGCAAAGATCCAGAACAACCTGTGCAACATCTTCGGCCGTGCAAAGTGGCTGTGAAAACACGAGGTCGGTTACGGCATCGATGTCATCCATGATGAAGCCTGTATCGATCGGGCCTGGCGACACTATGCCAATTTTGATATTGCTGCCGCGCAGCTCCTCGGCCAGCGAATACGTCAGGGAGCGCAGTCCTGCCTTGCTCGCGGCATACGCCGTGCTGCCAGGCACCATCGTTCGACCAGCCAACGACCCAACGTTGATAATTGCGCCACCGCCGGCTTCCATGATGTACGGGATAGCCAGACGTGTGAGCACTATCGGGGCTCTGAGATTAACGTCGATCGTGGTTGCGAGTTCGTCGATGGCTGCTAAATCGAACGGCGCACGTTTGTGGTAACCGGCGTTGTTGATCAGTATGTCGACGCGTCCAAATTCGTAATCCGCTTTCTTGAACAGATTCACGCTAACCTCTGCATCAGAGACATCCATCGCAAAAATTTCGACTCGCGTCTTGTCCCGCAGCTCTTCGGCGATTGCCTCGAGTTTCTTCTTGCCGCGGGCCACGAGCAAGAGATTCGCGCCTGCCACAGCAAACATGCGCGCTGTCGCGGCACCCACTCCCTCGGAGCCACCCGTAATGATGACGGTCTTGTCTTTGAAAATCATCGCCGCATCTTAGAAGAGAAAAGGAGGCAGATCCAATTTAGCCAAGTTGGATCCGACCCCATTTAATTAGAGTCCGATGTAGCCTTTGATTTTTCGCCAGAGTGACGATTCCCAGCCATAGACGTCAAGTTGCTCCGAGCCAAGAGCCACGACCGGCATTGTGGTATCCGGTGACAGCTCTTCGTTCGCAGCAATGTCTTCCGGGCGCAATTCGAGCTTGCCTTTTTTACCGTCCGCGTAGGTGGTCAGCCCATCAACAGCAAGACTCAGGTACGGCAGAACATCGTCATCGACGATATCCTCCAGAAATACTGCATCCGGGTCGAAGGCGTCCTTCGACAGGACGATGCAGTCATCGAATGCCGGGTCTTTGCTGATTGGTCTGGCTCCTGAATTGGCTGGACTCCTTACTGTATGCAGTTATTCAGCCCGACTCTGTGAGCCGACTCACAGCTCACGACAATTCACTATTATTATGTTAAATATACACATTCAACAAGGAATATGCGTTCGTAACGCCTTGTTTTAATGCCAATACACACTCTCCGCACGCGCTACACTGATTCGCTGAAAACAACCGTTGTACAACTACAAAGAATCCACGATCAATGAAGTCCAGAACACGCCTGTTTTTGACCTGTCTGTCGCTATTCATTTTCGTCGCCTGTGACGACGAGCCCGACTCAAATGCTCGTGGCAGCCGCGGTGGCGGTGCTATCAAAGTCGTTACAGCCCGCGTTGAGATGCAAGCCCTCGTTGACGAAATCCAGGCACTTGGCACGGCCAACGCCAACGAATCAGTCGAAATTCGATCTCGCGTAACAAGCCTTGTGGAACGAGTGGCGTTCGAGGAGGGTCAGATAGTCAAAGCCGGCCAACTTCTTATCGAACTGGAATCCAGCGAAATCGTTGCGGGACTGGCCCTGGCTGAAGCGGCATTATCGGAGAGCATGAGTTTGTACAAGCGAAACGAATCCTTATCCAATACGCAGGCCATCTCGGCATCCAATCTCGAACAGCTCCTGGCGAGCGTAAGAGTGAACGAGGCGCTGGTCCTGGCGGCGCAAGCCCGTCTTGCGATTACCCGCATCCGCGCGCCCTTTTCCGGCCGCATCGGCTTGCGTCGCGTGAGTCCCGGAAGTTTTGTCGATTCATCGACAGTCATTACGACACTCGATGATGTCACGTCGATCAAACTCGACTTCTCGGTACCGGAGATGTTCGTAACAGTCGTAAAGGAAGGTATGTTGATTCTCGCCAGAAGCATTGTTTACCCGGACCGCGTATTCAAGGGGCGAGTTGCAAGCATCGATACGCGGCTGGACCCGGTTTCGCGCGCCGTACTCGTGCGTGCCATCATTCCGAATGCTGATGGAGCATTGAAGCCCGGCATGTTCATGACGGTTGACTTGCAACGCGATCGAGGCGACGTATTGGTCGTCCCGGAGCAGGCAATTGTTCCGGAAGGCACCACTCAATACGTGTTTGTTGTAACCAATGACGTTGTCGAGAAACGCGCGGTCATTCTCGGTCGCAGGATTCCCGGATTCGTTGTTATTCGTGAAGGTCTTGTCGCAGGTGAATCGATCGTGACCGAAGGCACGGGTAAGGTCAGGCAGGATTCCCGGGTTGAGGTCATTGGCCAGACAAGCGGGACTGAATCAAATGCTGATTTCTGATATTTCGGTTCGCCGGCCGGTTTTCGCGGCTGTCATATCGCTAATCCTCGTCATCGTAGGACTGATGTCTGCACGCAACATGTCCGTTCGTGAATTTCCGGACATTCAGCGACCGGTAGTTTCAATCACCACAAATTACCGCGGTGCCGCCTCCGATATCGTGGAGCGGCGTGTAACGCAGGTTTTGGAAGACCAGATTGCCGGTATTTCAGGCATCACGAAAATATCCTCCCGAAGTTTTGACGAGCGCTCGTCGATCACGCTGGAATTCGACCGCGACAGGGATATCGACTCGGTCGCGAATGACGTCCGTGACCGGGTTTCCCGTGTGCTTCGAATGTTACCCGACGAAGCGGATCCGCCAAGCGTTTCGAAACAGGACGGCTCCGCCGGGACGACGATGTGGATCAATGTCTCTAGCGATACGCGTTCGATGATGGAAGTCTCCGATTTCGCCGAGCGCTACCTTGTGGACGCGCTTTCTATTGTCGACGGTGTCGCGATGGTTAGGGGTAGCGGTTCGAGACGACCCGCGATGCGTATTTGGGTGGATCCAACGCGGCTGGCTGCGCGTGGGCTGACTGTGACCGATATCGAGGACGCGTTGCGGCGGGAAAACGTGCAAATACCGGCTGGACGACTCGAATCCAGCACCCGGGAGTTCACGCTGCGAACGGACACGGGGTTCAAAACGGTCGCGGATTTCGAAAGGCTGGTGCTGGCGGTAGGCCCTGACGATTACCTGATTCGCCTTGGCGAGGTAGCCGACATTGAACTGGCGCCGGAGAACGTGCGCAGTTTCTCTCGAACAGACGGCGTGACCGGCATGAGCCTCGGCATCGTCCCGCAGGCTCAGGCGAATATCCTGCAGGTCAATGCCGACGTTGCAAAACGGGTTGCGGAACTGCAATCGACTTTGCCGAGTGATATTCACGTCAGCATCAATCTGGACAACGCCATGTTTATCAAGGCGTCAATCCAGGAAGTCGCCAAGGCGCTCGGGCTTGCCCTGCTGCTTGTGTTGATTGTCATCTACGGCTTCATTGGCACAATTCGCGCGACGATCATCCCGATCATATGCATTCCGATCTCCATCATATCTGCGTTCATTGTCATGAATGCTCTGGGATTTTCCCTGAACACGCTTACCTTGCTTGGTTTCGTACTGGCCATCGGCCTGGTCGTCGACGACGCCATCATCGTGCTTGAAAATATTGCACGGCGAATCGAGAACAAGGAACCGACCTTGCTTGCCGCCACGAATGGCACACGCGAAATTGGATTCGCGGTCATCGCAACCACGCTCGTTCTCGTGGCCGTCATCCTGCCTATCTCGTTCATGCCTGGCAATATTGGACTGATATTCGGCGAATTCGGTATATCGCTCGCTGCGGCTGTATGTTTCTCCAGCCTTATCGCATTGACCCTCGTGCCAATGCTGACGACGAAGTTATTTGCCGATAATCGACTGCACCGTGGCAAGTTCACGCGCTTTGTCGATCGATTGTTTCAGCAGCTATCGAACGCTTACGAGGCCTTGCTTCGTCGTACAATCCGCCGGCCCTTTGTGGTCATCCTGTCCGCCCTGGCGATTTTTCTCACCAGCTTGACGCTGCTGAATAAACTGCCAGTTGAGTACATGCCACGCGAGGACCGCGGCTTCGCCATGATCAACCTGACCGGGCCGGATGGTGCAAGCCTGGATTACATGCTCGGCTACGTAGAACAGGTCGAACGCATCGTACTCCTGGACAAGGAAAAAGGCGATGTACTGCGGGTCCTCGGACGATCCGGCAGCTGGGGTGGTGGCGCCGACGTCAACACGGCGATGGTATTCGCGCCCTTGCAAGTCTGGTCGAAACGCGAGCGGTCTGCCGCTGAAATTGTCGAAAACTGGAACCGGCAATTGAAGGACTTGCCAGGCGTGCGGGCATATGCGTTCGCGCCGGGCGCCTGGAGTCTTGGTCAAAGCACACGCCCGCTGAGTATTGTCCTGAGCGGTACGAATTACGACGAGATTGCCAGGTGGCGAGACATCGTCATTCGGGAGGCAGAGAAAAACCCCGGTATTTCGAATCTGCAATCTAACTACAACGAACGTAAGCCGAAAATCGACGTATCCGTGGATCGAGATCGCGCCGCGGATCTTGGAGTTTCGCTTGCGAATGTAGGTCGCACGCTGGAGACGATGCTGGGATCCCGCGTCGTCACAACGTATATCGACAAGGGCGAAGAGTATCGTGTCATCCTGCAGGGTGCGGATGAGCATCGTCAAACGCCGAGTGATCTGCAAAATATCTATGTGCGCTCAGAGACGTCGCAACGATTGATTCCGCTTTCCAACCTCGTGACGCTAACTGAAGTCGCTGGACCTGTGGACCTGCGCCGCTTTGATCGCATGCGTTCGATTGGTATAAGCGGCTCGATAAACCCCGGCTATTCTCTCGGCGCGGCATTGGCCGACCTTGAGAGGATCGTTGCCGAGGAACTCCCCGATGCAGCGCGGCTGAATTATGACGGCGAGTCTCGAGACTTCAAAAACACCGGCAACGCCATTTACCTGACCTTCCTGCTCGCACTCGTGATTGCCTACCTGGTACTTGCGGCGCAATTTGAAAGCTTCAAACACCCGCTCATCATAATGACGACGGTACCGCTTGCGATCACAGGTGCACTAATCGGTCTGTTCGTGTTCGACTCAACGATCAACATCTACAGCCAGATCGGCGCCGTCATGTTGATTGGTCTGGCTGCAAAGAATGGAATCTTGATTGTTGAGTTCGCGAATCAGTTGCGCGACCAGGGCATCGAATTCAAAGAAGCCGTTGTTCAGGCCGCCAAGATTCGCCTGCGGCCGGTCCTGATGACGAGCATATGTACTGCGTTCGGCGCCATACCGCTCATTGTGGCCTCGGGTGCTGGCGCGTTATCGCGTAAATCAATCGGTGCCGTGGTGTTCTTCGGTGTTAGTTTCTCGGTTGTCCTGACACTGGTGGTGGTGCCGGCCGTCTATAGCCTGATCGCACGGAACTCGCACTCACCAGAGTACGTCGGCCAGCTAATCGACAAGCTGACAGCAGGAGGGTCTTCAGGCCCGACCACCTCTTCGTAGGATGGTCCTTTCAGAGGCCCGACCTCGAAAAACAGCACACCGCGTAGGAGGGTCTTCAGGCCCGACCTCGTATCAACGCACACCGTAGGAGGGTCTTCAGGCCCGACCTCGTACGCAAGCGCCATCGCAAATCTCACTAAACAGGCCGAATTTGCGCTAAGGCGTTGCCAATTCCAGCAGCGCAAAATGTCAGATGGCTCAAGAAAAAGGACACGCGCTTCGCAAAGGACGTTATTCAATGCGTGGTCAAGCCTATTTTGTAACCGCCTGCTGCTACGAGCAAAAATTCGTGTTCAGAAATACCGCAGCGGCTAAATTGATGATGCGTGAGTTATGGCAACAAGGTTCGCAGGGAGACTTCCAGAGCCTGGCATTCGTCGTAATGCCTGACCACATACATTGGCTCCTGCAGCTAACGGGGGAAACGACATTGAGCGACATCGTTGGCAGAACCAAGGGGCGAACTGCTTATCTTATTGCCCGCTCGACCGATGTATGCGGTCGAATTTGGCAGTCCGGCTTTCACGACCATGCGTTGCGCGCCGAGGAAGACATTGAGCGTGTCGGGAATTACCTTATTCATAACCCGGTACGCGCTGGAATCGTTAGTGATGCGGACCACTACAGCTACTGGGATAGCATTTGGCATCGACGATTCTTGCCGAAGGGCGATAAATAGTCGCGGCTAAAGCCGCTCCTACAGCCGCTCCTAGCCTTTGTTCGCGGCTGCAGCCGCTCGAATCATTCTTCGGTTGCTGCCTCGACCGGTGCACGGTCGGTCAGCATAACGATCGCCATTGGCGCGTTATCACCGGGACGCGGAGCCGTTTTCAGGATGCGCAGGTAGCCACCCGGACGCTCCTTGAACCGAGGACCAAGTTTCTTGAACAATTTGCCAACCACTTCCTTGTCGCGCAGACGACTGAAGGCCAGACGGCGATTTGCAACGCTGTCCACCTTCGCAAGCGTAATAAGCGGCTCGACTACACGGCGAAGCTCTTTCGCCTTGGCCACTGTCGTACGGATCGTTTCGTGCAACAACATCGACGTAGCCATGTTGCGAAACATCGCCTTGCGGTGTGAGCTAGTTCGACCCAGTCGACGACCGGCTTTTCTGTGACGCATTTTCCTGTCCTACTCGTTTCTATTCGTTTTAAAGTGCAGCGATCTCGTGTTCGGGCCGCAGGCTTGCCGGCGGCCAGTTTTCGAGACGCATGCCCAGCCCGAGACCGTGTCCTTCGAGGACTTCTTTGATCTCGGTAAGCGACTTCTTGCCTAGATTCGGCGTGCGCAACAGCTCGACTTCCGTGCGCTGCACAAGATCACCGATGTACATGATGTTCTCGGCCTTGAGGCAATTCGCAGAGCGCACTGTCAATTCCAGTTCGTCGACCGGACGCAACAATATCGGATCGACTTGATTCTCAGCCTGTGCACCAATACCCTCTTCCTGACCCCGCAGGTCAACGAAGACAGAAAGCTGGTCTTTCAGGATGCTGCCGGCGCGGCGAATAGCCTCTTCCGGATCAATCGTTCCATTGGTCTCGATCTCAATCAGCAATTTGTCCAAATCGGTACGCTGTTCTACGCGGGCAGACTCAACATTGTAAGTAACGCGGTTGACCGGACTGAACGATGCATCGAGTTGCAGACGGCCAATCGGGCCAGTCTCATCTTCGAATGTCGGACGCTGTGTCGCCGGACGGTAGCCGCGACCACGTTCGACCTTGATAATCATATTCAGCTTGGCGTTGCTTGTCAGGTGAGCGATTACGAGATCGGGATTCATGATCTCGACGTCGTGATCCAACTGGATGTCTCCAGCCGTGACCGCGCCCGGGCCCCTCTTCGAAATGCGTAGCTCGGCTGTGTCACGCGTATTCATTCGCACAGCAACCTGCTTCAGGTTCAGCAGAATGTCGACTACGTCTTCCTGCACACCTTCGATGCTGGTGTACTCATGAAGTACGCCTTCAATCTCGACTTCTGTGATTGACGCGCCCGGCATCGACGACAGCAAAATGCGTCGCAGAGCGTTGCCCAGCGTATGTCCAAAACCGCGTTCAAACGGCTCGATGGTGACCTTTGCTTGCAGATCATTTACCGGCGTCACTTTGACAACGCGCGGCTTCAAAAAATCATATACAGAATCCTGCATGGGGAATACCCCTCCTGGTTACTTGGAGTAAAGCTCGACTACAAGGTTTTCGTTGATATCCGGAAGTATGTCTTCCCTCTCCGGCAACGATTTCAACGTACCTGCCATCTTCTTCGGGTCAACGTCTACCCACTCAGGCAGTCCGACTTGACCGGAAATTTCAATTGCGCTCTGGATGCGAAGTTGTTTCTTCGCTTTTTCGCGAATACCAACTGCATCGCCCGCCTTCATCTGCGCGGATGGAATATTGACGACCTTTCCATTCACCTCGATGCTCTTGTGACTTACGAGCTGACGTGCCTCGGCGCGTGTTGACGCAAAGCCCATCCGATAAACAACATTGTCCAGACGACCCTCGAGCAGGCGTAGCAGGTTTTCACCCGTCGATCCCTTCAATTGCGCAGCACGTTTGTAGTAGTTGCGGAATTGACGTTCGAGTACACCGTACATGCGACGGAGTTTCTGCTTCTCACGAAGTTGCAAGCCGTATTCCGACAGACGCGGCCGGCGTTGTGGTGCTCCACCCGGCGGAACATCGAGTTTGCACTTCGATTCCAGCGGACGGATGCCACTCTTCAGAAACAGGTCCGTGCCTTCGCGGCGGGACAGTTTGCACTTTGGTCCTAAATATCTTGCCATTTCTTAAGCCTCTATACCCGTCGTTTTTTCGGCGGGCGACAGCCGTTGTGAGGAATAGGTGTTACGTCCTCAATATTTTGAATACGAAAACCCAGAACGTTCAGGGCGCGTACTGCAGACTCGCGGCCAGGGCCCGGTCCACGAACGCGCACGTCCAGATTCTTGACGCCAAAGTCCAGCGCCAAACGACCAGCCTTGTCTGATGCAACCTGTGCAGCAAACGGCGTCGATTTACGCGAACCTCGGAAACCGCAACCACCGGCCGTCGCCCAGACCAAAGTATTGCCCTGACGGTCAGTGATCGTAATGATCGTGTTGTTGAAGGAAGCATGGATGTGGGCAATCGCGTCCACAACGTGCTTTTTGACCTTCTTTTTCTTAGCATCTGCCATTCTATTTACCTATCGTTTAATCGGACGACGCGGACCCTTACGAGTCCGGGCGTTCGTGCGCGTACGTTGGCCACGAAGCGGCAAACCGCGACGATGACGAATTCCCCGGTAACTACCGAGATCCATCAAACGCTTGATGTTCATTGACACCTCGCGACGCAAATCGCCTTCAACTGTGAAGTTGGCGACAGCCGTCCGGAGGTTCGCTACTTCCGGCTCCGCCAGGTCTTTTACCTGCGTATCCGGTGCAACGCCCGCTGCCGAGCAAATCTGCTTTGCCCGCGTGCTTCCGATACCGTAAATCGACGTCAGTGCAATCACGACGTGCTTCGTCAACGGAATGTTTATGCCTGCTATACGTGCCACTCGAGTATTCCTCTATTTAACCTTGGCGCTGCTTGTGCCGCGCGTCGGTACAGATCACCCGTACAACACCTTTGCGACGAATGATTTTGCAATTTCTGCACATTTTCTTAACTGATGCTCTTACTTTCATGAGCGTTCTCCAATCTACGCTGAAAAATCAGCGTGTCTGGCCACCCCTGCCGTAATTGCGCAGGTTGGCTTTTTGCATCATGCCGTCGTACTGCTGGCTCATGGCATGCGCTTGCAATTGCGACATGAAATCCATCGTAACGACGACCAGAATCAACAATGACGTACCACCAAATGTGAACGGCATGCTTGGGTAAAACATGCGTACCAATTCAGGTAACAAACAAACGCCGGCGATGTACATCGCACCCCAGAACGTCAGTCGTGTCAGTACCTTGTCAATATATTCGGCTGTGTGCGCCCCCGGTCGGATACCCGGCAGGAACGCTCCTGCTTTCTTCAGGTTATCGGCGGTGTCTTTCGAGTTGTACATCAGTGCCGTGTAGAAGAAGCAGAAGAAAATAATCAGGGCGGCATATAACAGCACGTAAATCGGCTGTCCCGGACCCAGGTTTGCACCCATGGTTTGCAGGAAGCGCTGGAATGCATTCGGGTCGGCCGCTTGCCCGAAAAACTGTGCGATGGTCGCCGGAAACATAAGAATACTGGACGCGAAGATCGGTGGAATAACACCGGCCATATTGACCTTGAACGGCAAGTGCGTGCTTTGTGCCGCAAACGACTTTCGCCCCTGCTGGCGCCGTGCGTAATTTACAGTGATGCGGCGTTGCGCTCGCTCCATGTAGACCACGAATATGATCGCAGCCGACGCACCAACCAACATCATGATGGCCGTGGCCGGTGACATTTCGCCATTTTGAACGAGAAGTGCCGTACCGGCGATCGCCGCAGGCATGCCTGCAACAATTCCGGCCAGAATAATCATCGAAATGCCATTGCCGATGCCGCGCTCGGTGATCTGCTCACCCAGCCACATCAGGAACATCGTGCCTGTTACGAGCGTTATACACGCTGTAATCAGGAAGCCCGTCCCCGGGTTCACAACCAGATTCGCCTGACCCTGCAACCAGGATGCAGCGGCAATGGACTGGAAGCTCGCAAGCACAACGGTTCCAAAACGCGTGTACTTGACGATCTGACGCCGACCCGATTCGCCTTCCTTACGAAGCTGCTGCAGCTGCGGAACGATATGACTCGCCATCTGCATGATAATTGACGACGAGATGTACGGCATGATGCCGAGCGCAAACAAACCAAAGCGTGCCAGCGCACCGCCAGAGAACAGGTTGAACAATCCGAGCAGGTTGCCACTTTGTTGGCTAAAAAATTCTGCCAACGCAGCCGGATCCACCCCGGGTACCGGAATAAAGGTTCCAACACGGAATACGACCAACGCGCCCACAAGAAACAGGATCCGAGACTTGAGCTCGGCCAGTTTGCCTTTCGCGTTTGCCTTATCAGCTGGGTTTTGTAAGGGCGTTTTTGCCACGTTTGTTCCTAAAATTCCTGTATTCGATAGTCGCGTTTTCGACAGTCGCGGCTCACACTGCGGCCCTTTCGGGCAAAGCCGCTCCTACCGTCTTCTATTCTTCGATGCTGCCGCCAGCTTTTTCAATCGCTGCGCGTGCACCCTTGGTAACTGTGATGCCCATGAGCTTCACTGCTTTGGTAATCTCGCCCGACAAGATCACCTTAACCTTGCTGGTCTGCGCCGGTACGAGGCGCAATTTCTTCAATACTTCAATGTCGATGACATCTGCGGTGGGAATCGCCAGCTCATGCAGGCGCAATTCCGCGCGCGTCTTGCACACGCGGGAGTTAAAGCCCACCTTCGGCAAACGACGTTGCAACGGCATCTGGCCGCCTTCAAAACCAACCTTGTGGTAGCCGCCGGAGCGAGACTTCTGACCCTTCTGGCCACGACCACTGGTCTTTCCCTGGCCGGCGGAATGACCGCGACCCACTCGCTTACCGACTTTCTTCGCACCCTTGGCGGGTGATAATTCATTAAGTCGCATGTCAGGCTTCCTCCACCGAGAGCAGGTACGAAATACGATTAATCATGCCGCGGTTCTCAGGTGTGTCCTGAACCGATACGGTCTGGCGAATTTTGCGCAGACCGAGGCCGGCAATGCACGCCTTGTGGCTTTTCAGCCGCCCGTGTTTGCTCTTGACCAGCGTGACTTTCAATTGTTTGGGATTCGCCATGATCCTGTCTCTATATCTCTTGTTAATAGACCGCAGCTTTAAGCCACGATCTCCTTGACCTTCTTGCCGCGCTTTGCGGCGATCGCCTGCGGAGAGTGAATCTCCGACAACGCCTTGATCGTCGCGCGTACAACATTAATCGGGTTGCGTGAGCCGTAGCTCTTGGCAAGTACGTTACGTACGCCCGCACACTCAAATACAGCGCGCATCGCACCACCGGCAATTACCCCAGTACCATCTGATGCCGGTTGCATGTAAACAAGCGTCGCGCCGTGACGACCCTTCTTCGCATATTGCAGCGTGTCGTTATTCAGATGAATGCTGATCATGTTCTTGCGAGCATTTTGCATCGACTTCTGAATCGCGATCGGCACCTCACGTGCCTTGCCATATCCGAAACCAACCTGTCCCTGGCCATCTCCAACAACCGTCAGGGCCGTGAAGCCGAATTGGCGGCCGCCTTTGACTACCTTGGCGACGCGATTAACGGTGACCAATTTTTCAATCAGATCATCGTTTGAATTTTGTTCGTTTCTTGCCATAGTTTGGTCCGGGCAACGTCGTGCGCTACCAGCAATCCTCTGTTAAAACTTCAATCCCGCTTCACGAGCAGCGTCGGCAAGAGCCTTAACCCGACCGTGATAGCGAAAACCCGAACGATCGAAAGCAACCGTGTCGATGCCTGCTGCCTTTGCCTTCTCGGCAATGCGCGCACCGACGATAGCTGCAGCTTCGACGTTGCCACCGTATTTCAGGCCCTTGCGAACTTCTGTCTCGAGCGTCGATGCCGATGCCAAAACTGTGCCGCCATCAACGCCGATAACCTGTGCGTATATGTGGCGCGGCGTACGGTGAATGCTCAAGCGATGCACCTCGAGTTCACGAATCTTCGCGCGAACTTTGCGCGCACGGCGCAGACGATTTTCTTTTTTACTCAATTTCATAATGATTAGCCTAAGTGCCTGTCACAGACTTACTTCTTCTTCGCTTCCTTCATGACAACGTGCTCATCGGAATAACGAATTCCTTTGCCCTTGTACGGCTCCGGCGGACGGAAACTACGAATCTCGGCAGCAACCTGACCGACCTTCTGCTTGTCCACGCCCTTAATAATAATTTCGGTCTGACTCGGTGTTTCAACCGTGACATCATCCGGAACCGTGTGCGTGACCGGGTGCGAGAAGCCAAGCGTCAAGTTCAGTGTCTTACCCTGTACCTGCGCCCTGTAACCAACACCAACCAATTGCAACTTGCGCTCAAATCCATCCGACACGCCTTTTGCCATGTTCGCCAGCAGTGCACGCATCGTGCCGGAAACCGCTCCCGAAAAGCGTGAACCTGAACGCGGCGCGATCCGCAGTATGTTGTCTTCGAACGTCAGTTCTGTTTCGTTGTTGATCTCAAGTGAGAGAGAGCCTTTGTCGCCTTTTAATGTGACGACATTGCCTTCCTGCTTGAACTCAACACCCTTCGGCAGCTCAATCGGTTCTTTAGAAATTCTTGACATAGTCTTGTCTCTTGTTGGAAAGGATCACGCGTCAGGAAACGACGCAGATCACCTCGCCGCCAATTCCTTTTTCCTTGGCCTGCCGATCGCTCATCACGCCCGCGGACGTGCTAACGATCGAAATACCAAGCCCACCCAGCACTTTGGGCAGGCCGTCCTTGCCGCGGTAAACCCGCAAGCCCGGGCGGCTCGTGCGCTTGATGCTCTCAATTACCGGTACACCCTCGAAATACTTGAGCTCAACGCTCAGGAACTTTTCAGCACCCTCGCCACCGCTCGAGTAATCCGTGATATAGCCTTCTTCTTTCAATACTTTTGCGACTGCTTCTTTGGCATTCGAAGCCGGCATTGAAACGCTCACCTTGCGAGCTTTCTGGCCGTTACGAATGCGCGTTAGCATGTCTGAAATTGGGTCACTCATCGTCATGTCTGTCTCCGCCTTACCAGCTGGCTTTGGTCAGGCCAGGAATCTCGCCATTCATGGCGGCCTCGCGCAGCTTGTTCCGGCCAAGGCCAAATTTGCTGTACACGCCACGCGGGCGCCCAGTGATCGCACAGCGAGTGCGCTGACGCGACGGGCTCGAATCACGCGGCAACGAGTTCAGCTTGAGTTGAGCTGCCGAACGCTCTTCGTCACTGCTATTGATGTTGCGAATGATTGCTTTGAGCTCAGTACGCTTCTTCGCATACCTGGCTACGAGCTTCTCGCGCTTCAACTCGCGCATGATCATCGATGTCTTGGCCATACTGGTTCCTATTTCCTAAACGGGAAGTTGAATGCTTCGAGAAGCACTCGTCCTTCCTCTGCATTTTTTGCCGTCGTGGTAATGGTGATATCCATGCCACGCAGGGTGTCAATTTCGTCGTAATTGATTTCGGGGAAAATAATTTGCTCGGTAACACCCATGCTGTAATTGCCCTGGCGATCAAACGACTTCGGATTCAAACCTCGAAAATCACGAATACGTGGAATCGCGATGCTGACGAGACGATCGAGAAACTCGTACATGCGTTCGCGACGCAACGTAACCTTGCAGCCGATCGGATAGTCCTCACGAATCTTGAAACCGGCGACCGACTTGCGTGCAACTCGCGTCACCGGATTCTGTCCGGAGATCTTCTTCATGTCAGCGCGAGCGTGCTCCATGACTTTCTTGTCTGCCACAGCCTCGCCTACGCCCATGTTCAGCGTGATCTTCGTGATTCTCGGCACTTCCATGGGATTCTTGAGGCCCAGCTTCTTCTGGATCTCACCCGCAAGTACCGTCTTAAATTTTTCCTGTAAACGTGCCATATTCTGTCTCTTTATCTGGTAGTCACGCGCGCGCAGCGGCGCGTGTATTACCGATCAGTGCCTTATTTTATATGTCTACGACGTCGCCGTTTCGAAAAACACGAACCTTGCTGCCGCCTTCTTCAACACGAAACCCAACCCGCTCACCTTGTTTTGTCTTCGCGTTAAACACGAGAACATTCGAGATATCGAGCGGCATAGCCTGATCCTTGATACCGCCGGGCTCACCAACGTTCGGATTCGGCTTGACGTGCTTCTTGGCGATGTTGATGCCTTCCACCAATACGCGCCCATCTTTGAACACTTGCAGAACAGTGCCGCGACGGCCTTTGTCCTTTCCGGTCCGTACGATGATTTCATCGCCTTTTCTAATCTTGTTCATATGTCTCGCGGCTAAAGCCGCTCCTACGTTGTCTGGTTACGGCTAAAGCCGCTCCTACGTTGTCTGGTTACGGCTAAAGCCGCTCCTACGTTGTCTGGTTACGGCCAAAGCCGCTGCTACAGCACCTCAGGTGCAAGTGAAATAATCTTCATAAAGCGGTTCGTACGCAGTTCGCGAGTGACCGGGCCAAAGATACGAGTACCAATGGGCTCAAGGCGCGCATTCAGCAAAACCGCTGCATTACTGTCGAAACGGATCAGCGAACCGTCCTTGCGCCGAACGCCCTTACGCGTACGAACAACGACAGCGTTATAGATTTCACCCTTCTTGACCTTGCCGCGCGGAATCGCATCCTTGACGCTGACCTTGATAATGTCACCGACGTTGGCGTAACGACGCTTGGAACCACCTAGCACCTTGATGCATTGAACACGTCGAGCACCGGAGTTATCGGCAGCATCCAAAACTGTCTGCATCTGAATCATGACTGCATTCCTAAAGTATTAGCGGTCTGCCGCGCGTTCTACAACGCTGACAACAGTCCACGACTTGTTCTTCGAAATCGGCTTACACTCGGCAATCGCTACGCGATCGCCCTCTCTGCACTCGTTGGCTGCATCGTGTGCCATCACCTTTGATGTACGACGGATGTATTTGCCGTAAACCGGGTGCTTGATCGTGCGTTCAATCGCAACAGAGACAGACTTGTCCATCTTGTCGCTGACAACGCGACCAACGATCGTGCGTCGTGCTTTCTTTTCTTCACTCATTTCTCTTCACTCGCTGAACGCCTAACTTCGCTCAGTATCGTTTTTACGCGTGCAATATTTCTGCGTACGCGCTTGTGTTCGGTATGCTGTTTCAGCTCGTCAGTCGCCTGCTGCCTGCGCAGGTTGAACTGCTCGCGCCGCAGCGCAAGAAGTTCTTCATTGAGCTCTGCAACGCTCTTTGAACGTAATTCCTGAGCTTCCATCACATCACCTGCCGAGTAACAAACTGTGTCTGGAACGGTAATTTGGCCGCTGCCAGGCTAAACGCCTCACGTGCAATCTCTTCAGTCACACCTTCCATCTCATAAAGCATGCGACCGGGCTGGATCTGGCAAACCCAATATTCGACGTTGCCCTTACCCTTGCCCTGGCGCACTTCAAGTGGCTTCTTGGTGATCGGCTTGTCCGGGAATACCCGAATCCAGATCTTTCCACCACGCTTGATGTGACGCGTCATCGCACGACGAGCTGCCTCAATCTGGCGCGCCGTCATCCGACCGCGACCAATTGCTTTCAGGCCGAATTCGCCGAAAGCAACCGTGTTGCCGCGATTCGCCAGACCACGATTGCGGCCTTTGTGCTGTTTGCGAAATTTTGTACGTTTAGGCTGTAACATTCTCTAAATCCCAACACTTGGCGTTCTTACGAACGCCCTCCTGTGGCGGTGTCGGCTGACTCAGCCGCTACGGCATCGGGCTTGTCAAAAATCTCGCCCTTGAAAAT
>JADFLJ010000097.1 GCA_022564475.1 Pseudomonadota bacterium | reverse complement strand
ACGGTTGCCGAACAGGCTGATGAATTTACAGGCCTGACGTCCATCGTCGTTCTGGATCCGAAGATTCGCGGTGCTGCGGGCAAGGACTTGCGGCCTGTTGCACGCCTGGTCGGCAAGAACGGTGAGGATATGTTCTTCGCCAATACCAACATTCTAGCTGTCTACGCGTTGCCCGTCGGTGCCATTATCAGCTTGTCTGATGGTGCGAAAGTCGCCGTCGGAGACGTTATCGCGCGTATTCCGCAGGAGTCGTCGAAGACACGTGATATTACGGGTGGTCTGCCGCGTATTGCCGATCTATTTGAGGCTCGCAAGCCGAAAGATACTGCGATCATGGCCGAGCACACAGGAACGGTTAGCTTCGGTAAGGAAACCAAGGGCAAACGTCGCCTCGTTATTACCGACGACACCGGCGAAAGTCATGAGGAGCTGATACCGAAGTGGCGTCACTTGAACGTATACGAAGGTGAGCAGGTTGCCCAGGGCGAAATTATCGCCGACGGCGAACCAAACCCGCATGACATTCTGCGTCTGCGCGGTGTCGAGAACCTTGCTGAGTATCTGGTCAAGGAGATTCAGGACGTTTACCGCCTGCAGGGTGTCAAGATCAACGACAAGCACATCGAGGTCATCATTCGTCAGATGCTTCGCAAGGTGATTGTTGCGACACCGGGCGATTCGAACTTCCTGCGCGGTGAGCAGATCGACAAGGCTCGATTCTACGAGGTGTGCGAGCAACTCGAAGCCGTTGGCAAGGAGCCGCTGACAGTCGATCCGGTGTTGTTGGGTATTACCAAGGCATCACTCGCAACCGAATCGTTTATTTCGGCGGCGTCATTCCAGGAGACCACGCGTGTTCTGACCGAGGCCGCTGTTCGCGGCCTCAGGGACGATCTTCGTGGCCTCAAGGAAAACGTTATCGTGGGTCGTCTGATTCCAGCCGGTACGGGCTTCGCACATCACGCCGAACGTCGGCGTACGCGCGAGCAGGAGTTGGCCAATCAGCTCCGGGAGCTGGAGGAATCGCAAAAAGCGGAAGCGGCCCTTGCGGCCCTGAGCGAGGCCGGCGAAGACGAGGCGGAAGCCACCACGGAATCCGAGGCAAATGGCGAGGTGGAAGCCACGACAGAGCCAGCGGCGGATACTGCGGTGGAGGCCACGACAGAGCCAATGGCGGATACTGTGGCGGAAACAGCCACGGGCGACGACGAGAAGCTAACCACAGAAGCTTGAAAATCAATGGCTTAGCGATCATTTTTTGATCGCAGCCGGGCTTGCTTGACAGCCTCATAGGCGCGTCAATACAATGCCCGCCCTCGACCTTGGGGCCCGCTTTTTGCGGGCCCTGATTTTCTGGAGGCAAGGTGATAGTGGCTTTGCCTCGCAACCCGATGACTGGGCCCTGGCGGTCCGGTAGCGGGTGCGCGCGTTTGCAGGACGCGTGAAATATTTTTTAACTGAAACAGACAACAAAAGAGATGAAGGCCCATGGCCACAACGAATCAGCTAGTACGTAAGCCACGCTCAACGAAGCGCGTAAAGAGCACGGTACCCGCACTCGAAGCTTCGCCACAGAAACGCGGCGTTTGCACGCGTGTCTACACAACGACACCGAAGAAGCCGAACTCAGCCATGCGTAAGGTTGCGCGTGTGCGCCTGACCACCGGCTATGAAGTGACGAGCTACATCGGCGGTGAAGGTCATAACCTCCAGGAGCATAGTGTTGTGCTGATCCGTGGCGGTCGTGTAAAGGACCTTCCGGGTGTGCGTTATCACACAATTCGCGGCACGCTTGATTGTGCAGGTGTGGCCGATCGTAAGCAGGGCCGCAGCAAGTACGGTACCAAGCGACCTAAGTCATAACAGAGAAAGAAACCTAACCATGTCCAGAAGATCACCCGCCCCCAAACGAACGATTCTGCCCGACCCGAAATTTGGCAGTGAACTGTTGGCCAAATTCATGAATATGATCATGAACGACGGTAAGAAATCGGTCGCAGAGCGCATTATTTACGGTGCGCTGGATCGTATATCTGAAAAAGAAACCAACGCTGACGACAAGGCACTCGAACTGCTGGAAACAGCGCTTGAAAACGTCAAACCCGCCGTCGAGGTCAAGTCTCGCCGCGTCGGTGGTGCGACCTACCAGGTGCCCGTTGAGGTTCGCCACACGCGTCGTCAAACGCTCGCAATGCGCTGGATCATTGATGCAGCCCGCAAGCGCAGCGAAAAATCGATGGCGCACCGTCTCGCACATGAGTTGCTTGATGCGGCTGAGAATCGTGGTACGGCGGTGAAGAAGAAAGAAGATACTCACCGCATGGCTGAAGCCAACAAAGCGTTTTCGCACTACCGCTGGTAGACGGCTTTGTCGTGGCCCGTACAACCCCCATCGAGCGTTACCGCAATATTGGCATTATGGCCCATATTGATGCGGGCAAGACGACCACGACCGAGCGCATACTGTTCTACACAGGCGTCTCTCACAAGATAGGCGAAGTTCACGATGGCGCTGCCATCATGGACTGGATGGAACAAGAGCAGGAACGCGGTATCACGATCACATCCGCCGCAACCACTTGCTTCTGGCAAGGCATGGACAAGCAGTACGACGAGCACCGCATCAATATTATTGATACGCCGGGGCACGTTGATTTCACGATCGAAGTGGAACGCAGTTTGCGTGTACTGGACGGTGCCGTAACGGTATTGTGCGCGGTCGGCGGCGTGGAGCCGCAGACGGAGACGGTCTGGCGTCAGGGCAACAAGTACAACGTCCCGCGGATGATTTTTGTCAACAAGATGGATCGTACGGGTGCCGATTTCCTCAGGGTCGTGGAAATGGCCAGGGAACGCCTGGGTGCGAATCCCGTGCCAGTGCAGTTGCCAATTGGTGCGGAAGAAAAGTTTGCAGGTGTTATAGATCTGATCGGCATGCGCGCTATCTATTGGCACGAGGAGAACATGGGTACGACCTATGAAGCCCGCGCAATACCCAAAGAGCTGCTCGATCAGGCGCACGTCTGGCGCGAAAAAATGATTGAAGCCGCCGCCGAAGGTGACGACGAGCTTCTCGACAAGTTTCTCGAGAGTGGCGAACTGAATGAAGCAGAGATTCGACGTGGACTTCGTGCCAGGACGTTGAAGTCGGAAATTGTTGTCGCTTTGTGCGGCTCAGCGTTCAAGAACAAGGGCGTGCAGGCACTGCTCGATGCCGTCATCGACTACATGCCTGCACCGAATGACGTATCTGCAATAAAGGGCGTCGATTTCAATGGCAATGAAGTGGAACGCCGTCCGAATGACGAGGATCCCTTCGTAGCACTCGCATTCAAGATTGCGACGGATCCATTCGTCGGTAGCCTGACGTTCTTTCGCGTGTACTCGGGCGTATTGAATTCGGGCGACACGATAATGAACGCCGCACGCGGCAAGAAAGAGCGCATGGGCCGCATTTTGCAGATGCACTCGAATGATCGTAAAGAGATCAAGGAAGTTCGCGCCGGCGATATAGCGGCGGCAGTTGGATTGAAGGACGTCACGACGGGCGACACGCTGTGCGACGTGAAAGAAATTATTACGCTTGAGAAGATGGAATTTCCGGAACCCGTGATCTCGGTTGCTGTTGAGCCAAAGACAACGGCTGACCAGGAGAAGATGGGCATCGCCCTGCAAAAACTGGCGAAAGAGGATCCGTCGTTTCGGGTGTATACCGATGAAGAGTCGGGACAGACCATAATTTCGGGAATGGGCGAGCTCCATCTCGATATTATTGTGGATCGTATGCGACGTGAGTTTGGCGTTGAGGCGGGTATTGGTAAGCCGCAGGTTGCTTATCGTGAGACGATTCGCAAGACGGTCAAGCAGGAAGGCAAGTTTGTTCGCCAATCGGGTGGTCGTGGCCAGTATGGGCATGTCTACCTGAAGATCGAGCCAACCGAGCAGGGGTCCGGTTACGAATTCGTAAACGGTATCGTTGGCGGCGTCGTGCCGAAGGAATTTATTCCTGCTGTCGACAAAGGCGTGAAGGAACAGATGGAAAACGGCGTAATCGCCGGGTACCCTGTCGTCGATTGCAAGGTCACGCTTTACGACGGTTCGTACCACGACGTTGACTCCAGCGAGATGGCGTTCAAAATCGCCGGTTCGATGGGGTTCCGGGATGGGATGGCGAAAGCCGACCCGGTCCTGCTGGAGCCGATCATGCAGGTCGAAGTGGTAACGCCGGAAGAATACATGGGCGACGTGATGGGCGATTTGAATCGTCGTCGCGGTTTGCCGCAAGGAGTGGAAGACGTGCCGGCAGGCAAGGTCATTCGGGCAGAAGTGCCGCTCGCCGAGATGTTCGGTTATGCGACGCACCTGCGTTCGATGAGCCAGGGCCGCGCCGTCTATTCGATGGAATTTGAGAAATACTCAGAGGTCCCGCAGAGCGTAGCGAAAGCGGTAGGTCAGTGATTTAACAACCCGGGAATAGGGAAAAATGTCTAAAAAGAAATTTGAACGCACAAAGCCGCATGTAAACGTCGGCACGATTGGTCATGTGGATCACGGCAAGACGACGCTGACAGCGGCGCTGACGAAGGTGATGGCGGAGTTGCACGGTGGTGAGGTTTCGGCCTACGACCAGATCGACAATGCGCCGGAAGAGCGCGCGCGTGGAATCACGATAGCGACGGCGCACGTTGAGTACGAGAGTGCAAATCGTCACTACGCTCACGTTGACTGCCCGGGACATGCGGATTACGTGAAGAACATGATCACGGGTGCGGCGCAGATGGACGGTGCGATCCTGGTTGTATCGGCGGCCGATGGCCCGATGCCGCAGACGCGCGAGCACATCCTGCTGGCACGCCAGGTAGGCGTTCCCTACATTGTTGTGTACATGAACAAAGCCGATCAGGTTGACGATGCCGAGTTGCTGGAACTGGTGGAGATGGAAGTACGTGATCTGCTGTCGATTTACGAGTTCCCGGGTGACGACACACCGATTATTACGGGCTCTGCACTGAAGGCCTTCGAAGGCGATGAATCGGAGATTGGTGTTCCCTCGATCATAAAGCTGGTTGAGCAGATGGATTCGTACATACCGGTACCGGAACGTGCGGTGGACGGTGACTTCCTGATGCCGGTAGAGGACGTATTCTCTATCTCAGGTCGTGGCACGGTGGTCACGGGTCGTATTGACCGCGGCATTGTGAACATTGGTGACGAGATCGAGATTGTCGGCATCAAGGACACCGAGAAGACCACCTGCACGGGCGTTGAGATGTTCCGCAAGCTGCTGGACCAGGGCATGGCCGGCGACAACGTGGGCATCTTGTTGCGTGGCACGAAGCGTGAAGATGTTGAGCGTGGACAGGTACTGGCGAAGCCGGGATCGATTACCCCGCACACCAAGTTTGAGGCAGAGGTATACATTCTGACCAAGGACGAGGGCGGTCGTCACACGCCGTTCTTCAAGGGCTATCGTCCGCAGTTCTACTTCCGCACGACGGATGTAACGGGCGCGGTGGAGTTGCCGGAAGGCACCGAGATGGTCATGCCGGGTGACAACGTACAGATGGTTGTTGAACTGATTGCACCGATTGCTATGGATGATGGCTTGCGCTTCGCTATTCGCGAAGGCGGTCGCACCGTGGGCGCCGGTGTTGTAGCGAAGATTATCGAGTAACATACCGGGGTCGAACCGAGGTTTTCGTAGAAAACCTCGGTTCGACCCCAAATACCAGGAATAAAGACATGGCATCAAATCAAAACATTAGAATTCGCCTGAAAGCGTTCGATCATCGGCTGATCGACACCTCAGCGCGCGAGATCGTAGAAACCGCCAAACGCACCGGCGCGACGGTTAAGGGTCCGATTCCGCTCCCCATGAGGAAAGAGCGTTTCACGATCCTGATCTCTCCGCACGTCAACAAGGATGCTCGTGACCAGTACGAAATTCGTACACACAAGCGTCTTATGGACATCGTTGATCCGACCGACAAGACCGTTGATGCGCTGATGAAGCTTGAGCTTCCGGCCGGCGTCGACGTTCAGATCAAACTGAACTAGGGGCCGTGCAGGAGCGGCTTTGCCCGAAAGGGCCGCAGTGTGAGCCGCGATTCGGGCCTGAAGGCTCTCCTGCTTAAGTCGCAGGGATTGAGTCCACCCGCGGCAAGCGAAAATTCGTCCTAAAAAGGCCCAAAAATCCTTGCGAGGCAGGGTTTTGGCGGTATAATCGCTGGCTCGCTGGATTAGGCCGGACCGGGAGTCGGCCTGAACTGGAAAAGGCGTCACAAAGCACACGCTCTGTGGCGTTTGTTAATACAAGTCGCCAGGAAACCGAGGGTGACACGGCAAATCCCGGAACACCGGGCCAATCAGATGATAGGGCCGGAAAATTGGGTCAGCTCCTTTAGCTTTAGAGAACATGATGTTCTTAGGCGATGGCTGGCCCTTTCGTGTGTCTGCAATGAACACGATGTAGGAGGGCCTTTAGGCCCGAATCGCGGCTAAAGCCTGGATTCGGGCCTGAAGACCCTCCTACGTGGATCGATAGACAGTTCGGATCAATCGTAATCCGAGCGGTGAAAGAGATTTTAATGAGTTTAACGCTGGCCAATCGAAGTCGGTGTGGAGTTTGAAGATGACCATGGGTCTTGTTGGCCGCAAATGCGGCATGACGCGTATTTTTACGGACGAGGGCGTTTCCATCCCCGTGACCGTGATTGAGGCGCAACCAAACCGAGTCACACAGGTGAAGACTGTGGACAGGGATGGCTATCGCGCGTTGCAGGTTTCTACAGGCAGTCGCAAGGCATCTCGTGTATCCAGGTCGGAGGCCGGCCACTTCGCAGCTGCGAAAGTAGAAGCCGGTGACCTGATGACGGAATTCCGCCTCGACGACTCAGACGAGACAGAGTTTGAGCTGGGTTCGGAAGTGAAGGTCGATCTGTTCCAGGAAGGTCAGAAAGTTGATGTCGTCGGAACGTCGATCGGCAAGGGTTTTGCGGGCGTCATCAAGCGTTACCACTTCAGCATGCAGGATGCGACGCACGGCAACTCGCTTGCTCACCGCGCGCCTGGGTCTATCGGGCAGAATCAGACGCCGGGTCGCGTGTTCAAGGGCAAGAAGATGTCGGGTCACATGGGTAACGTGCAGCGGACCGTCCAGAATCTTGAAATCGTACGCGTCGATAGTGAACGCAATCTGCTGTTGATCAAGGGCGCCGTCCCGGGATCAAAGGGCGGTCGCGTCATCGTTCGTCCTGCCGTGAAGAAGAAGAACTAATGGGCGCCACGATGAAACTGAAGATGCAAGGCAAGGGATCCGTCGACGTAGCAGAGTCTGCGTTCGGCGCGAAATTCAACGAGGCTCTCATCCACCAGGTTGTAACGGCCTACCTCGCAGGTAGCCGTGCCGGAACGAAGGCGCAGAAGAATCGCGCTGCAGTTCGCGGTGGTGGTGCCAAGCCCTGGGCTCAGAAAGGAACGGGCCGCGCTCGCGCCGGCACGATCCGCAGCCCGATCTGGGTAGGTGGTGGTCGTACGTTCGCGGCGCAGCCGCGTGACCACAGCCAGAAGGTCAACAAGAAGATGTACCGCGCCGCGTTGCGTTCGATGCTGTCCGAGCTGATTCGCCAGGATCGCCTCGTTGTCGTCGAGTCCTTTGAGATTGAAGCGCCGAAGACGAAGTTGCTGGCAACGAAACTCAAGGACCTCGACCTGAATAACGTGCTTATTCTCAACGAGGCCTTTGACGAGAAACTTTTCCTGGCTGCACGCAATCTGCCGAACGTGGGTATTTGTGATGCCGTAGCCATTGATCCGGTCGTGCTGATTCGCTTCGAGAAAGTGCTCATCACATTGCCGGCTCTGAAACTCATTGAGGAGCGCCTGTCATGAGTATTACAGCTCACCAGGAACGCCTGATGACGGTTATTCGAAGCCCGCACCTGTCTGAAAAGGCGCACATGGCGGCGGAGAAAAACCAGGTTGTCCTGAAGGTGCGCACCGATGCCACCAAGAAAGAGATCAAGCAGGCTGTTGAGTTCCTGTTTGAGGTCAAAGTCGACAATGTTCAGGTTGTGAGCGTTAAAGGCAAAACCAAACGCTTCGGTCAGACCAAAGGTCGTCGGTCAGACTGGAAAAAAGCATACGTAAGGCTCGCGGAAGGAAGCTCGTTGGAAAGCTTCCTGGGCGCGGACTAAGCCGGGAACAGGGAATACCGATCATGTCATTGCATAAAGCAAAACCGACTTCTGCCGGACGCCGATTCGTCGTTACGGTCAAGACGCCCGGTTTGCACAAAGGCAAGCCGCACGCAGCGCTTCTCGAAAAGAAGACGTCGAAGGGTGGTCGCAACAACAACGGCCGCATAACGGTTCGCCATCAGGGTGGTGGGCACAAGCAGCATTACCGCATCATCGACTTCAAGCGCAACAAAGACGGGATTCCGGGTGTTGTTGAGCGTATTGAATACGATCCGAACCGCAGTGCGCAT
>JADFLJ010000096.1 GCA_022564475.1 Pseudomonadota bacterium | reverse complement strand
ATTCGTATCGAATATCGGAAAGCCCTTCAGCATCGGGTTCTCGTAAACCACTTCATCGTAAATCAGCGAGACTGGCTGCGATGCATTTTGATCGAAGTCCGTGTTGCCGACGCCGCGGATATAAAATCGCGGGAAGATGCGTCCGAAATCAGATTCTACGACGAGACTCGGCACCTTGCTGGACAGGAAGCGGATATCCTTGCCGCCCGCCCTGATGCTGTCCATCGTCTCCTGGGAAATTACGCTGATCGAGATCGGAACGTCCTGTACGTTTTCAACGCGTTTTTGCGCTGTTACGATGATTTCCTCAAGTATGGCCTGCGCCCCGGCATCTGATGCTGGAAATGCAGATAGACCAACGCCGAACAAACACGCGAACAACGTCGCGGATCTGATCGTATGGTTCTTGGGAACGAAATTGATTGTCATGATTTACCCCTGAAGTTAGTTTTTCTAATGCGGAAAGTATAGCTTAGTATGGCCCGCCGGACATACTCAAAAAGGCCTCACGACAACGATATTTTGAAGCCTGCTTATAGTATCTTTGACTTATGACTACTCCCTGCCTGGAATCCTTTGCCGCGCCGCAAGATGGCCGGCTAACGCAGAATATGCTCGATGCTTTCGATCGTGATGGCGTCATAATTCTGCGTGACTTTGTACGCGTGTCGGAATGCGAGCGCTTGCGCGAGCGTGCGCTCAAGCTGGTCGATGAATTTGACGAGGAGTCGGTGCGCAGTATTTTTTCCGTTATCGAGCAAACGCAGCTCAATGACGATTACTTCAACGATTCAGGCGACAAGATTCGCTTCTTTTTCGAATACGGGGCTTTCGACGAATCAGGTGCGCTGGTGCAGGAGAAGGAGCACAGCCTCAATAAGCTGGGTCATGCAATGCATGATCTGGACCCGGTGTTCAATGAGTTCTCCCGCACAGCCAAACTGGCAGCGCTTGTCGAAAGCCTGGGCTATGATGACCCGGGTTTGCTGCAGTCCATGTACATATTCAAGCCGCCGAGAATCGGCGGTGAAGTAAGCTGCCATCAGGATTCAACTTTTCTGTACACCGAGCCGGACTCCTGCATTGGATTCTGGTTTGCGCTCGAAGATGCCACACTCGAGAATGGCTGCATGCACTTCATCCCCGGTGTCCACAAGGCGCCGCTAAAACAACGAAACTTTCGACAGGACGATGGCAAATTCGTGATTGAAGTACTGGATGACACGCCGTGGCCTGAGGACGCAACGGCGCCGGCCGCAGCCCCGGTCGGTACCCTGGTCATATTCAAAGGCCGCGCGCCGCACATGAGTGGCCCCAATCTCTCGGAGAAATCGCGGCATGCCTATACCTTGCATATCATCGACAAGGCTGGCCATTATCCGGCGAATAACTGGCTGCAGCGCGGTCCCGATATGCCACTCAAAGGTTTCGGGCTCAGTTAATGCTTTTTACCGATATTATTCGCGCGAAGCGCGACGGCCTCGAGCTGTCCGATGATCAAATCAGTTTTTTTGTAGACGGCCTGGCCGACAGCTCCATTCCTGCAGAGCAGGTCTCTGCACTGGCGATGGCAGTCTGCCTTAATTCGATGAGCGCAGACGAAACGGCGAAGCTGACAATGGCGATGGCGTCGTCTGGAACGGTGCTCGAATGGCAGGACATGCACCTCGACCGGCCGATCGTCGACAAGCACTCGACGGGTGGCGTTGGCGATAAGGTCAGTTTCATGCTGGCGCCGATTGTGGCCGCATGCGGTTGCCACGTGCCAATGATTTCAGGACGCGGTCTGGGGCATACGGGTGGCACGACAGACAAGATTGAATCAATTCCCGGCTACAACACGGCGCCGGATTTCGCGACCTTCAGAAAGGTCGTCAAAGAAGTTGGTTGCGCAATTATTGGCCAGACGGCCGATCTTGCGCCGGCGGACAGGCGTTTCTACGCAATTCGCGACGTGACAGGAACCGTCGAATCCGTGCCGCTGATTACTGCTTCTATTCTGTCGAAGAAAATCGCAGCGGGCCTCGATGCGCTGGTCATGGATGTAAAAGTCGGCACGGGCGCGTTCATGCCAACGCCGGAGCGCGCGCGAAAACTGTCTGAAAGCATTATTTCGACTGCGGCGATGGCAGGTCTGAAAACACACGTGTTGATTACCGATATGAACGAGGTCCTCGGCCGAACGGCGGGTAATGCCCTGGAGATTGATGAGGCGCTGCGCTTTCTTCGCGACGAAAACCGCGAGCGTCGCGTCAATGCGGTCACGCTCGGTCTGTGTGCCGAGATGCTGTTGGCGACGAACGTCGAGTCGGATCGTGATGTCGCGCTACGACGATGCGATGACGCCGTCACGAGTGGCCGTGCCCTGGAAATATTCGGCAAAATGGTTGCGGCGCTGGGCGGCCCGCCCGACTTCATCGAGAACAGTTCAAAATACTTTGCAGAAGCGCCGGTTGTTAGATCCGTCCACACGACGGGTTATTTAACGACAATCGACACGCGTGGCGTCGGCAACGCCATCATTGAGCTCGGCGGTGGTCGGCACACAGTCGGTGAAGCGCTCGATCTGTCAGTCGGTTTTAGCGACATCGCGTCGATCGGCACACTGCTCGACGAGCATACGCCGCTGGCCGTGGTGCACGCGGCATCGGATGATGACGCAGAGTTGGCAGCGCAGCTGCTGCTGGAAGCCTGCAAGACGAGCAACGAGGCGCCGGCGGAAGCGCCCGTAATCAGTGATATTCTGACGGGAAAGAGCTGAACAATACGGTATCCTTGCTGTCTGCAGGATCAATAAGAACAACACCAATGGGGGCCAGCATGGGTAATTACATCGGTATTCTCGGCATCATCGTGATTCTCGCAATCGCGGTTGCGTTCTCGAGCAATCGCAAGGCGATAAACTTCCGCGTCGTTGGCGCGGCGCTTGCCCTGCAGACCGTGATCGCTGCGTTCGTGCTGTACTTCGATGCAGGCCAGGCCGTTATCGGCGGCTTGAGTACGGGTGTAATGGCCATCATCGGATTCTCACAAGATGGAATAGACATGGTGTTCGGACCATTGGCCGACACCGATGTCATTGGTTTCAGTTTCGCCGTGAATGTACTGCCGATCATTATCTTTTTCGCGGCACTGATGTCGGTCTTGTATCACCTGCGAATCATGGAGTGGCTCGTCAAAATCGTGGGCGGTGCCTTACACAAGATCATCGGCACCGGTGCGATCGAATCGATGAATGCGGCCGCCAATATTTTCGTGGGTCAGACCGAAGCACCCCTGGTTGTTAAGCCCTATTTAAAAAACCTGACCGAGGCGCAGTTCTTCGCCGTGATGGTGTCAGGCCTCGCCTCGATCGCCGGAACCGTTCTCGCGGGTTACGTGCTCATGGGTGCGGAACTGAAGTACTTGCTCGCGGCAGCCTTCATGGCGGCGCCCGGTGGCCTGCTGATGGCGAAGATCATCATGCCTGACGACGAGCTTGCATCGACGGGCGAGAAAGAGGCACTCACGATGGAACGTAGCCAGCACGGCAACCTCATCCTCGCGGCCGCCTCCGGTACGGCAGACGGTTTGCGACTTGCCGTCAACATCGGCGCAATGCTGGTCGCGTTCGTTGCCTTGATCGCCTTGTTCAATGGCTTGGTTGGTTGGGTATTCAGTCTCGCCGGCATTGATGGCGTCACTATGCAAATGATTCTGGGCAAGATTTTCAGGCCCTTGATGTATTTGCTGAGCGTTCCCTGGGCCGAGGCTGAAGCCGCTGGCGCATTGTTCGGTGAGAAAATTATTCTCAATGAATTCGTCGCGTTTTCGCATCTCAATGATTACCTGCAGGGAATGAGTCCGAGGACGATCGCGATCACGACGTTCTCGCTATGCGGATTTGCGAACTTGTCCTCCATCGCTATTTTGCTCGGTGGGCTGGGCGTGCTCGTGCCGGAGAAGAAAGAGTTGATCGGAAAATTTGGCATGAAGTGTGTGTTGGCAGCATCGCTGTCTAATCTCATGAGTGCCGCGCTTGCGGGGTTGATGCTAAGGTTTTGACGCCGCGCAAAGTCATACTTGACTGCGATCCCGGTCAGGACGACGCAGTCGCATTGTTCCTGGCGATGTCGTCGCCGAGTGAGCTGGACATACTCGGCATTACAACGGTGGCTGGCAATGTGCCGCTTGAACTGACGCAGCGCAACGCGCGCATGATATGCGACATTGCCGGGCAATCGAATCTTGCCGTGTATGCGGGATGTGCCAGGCCGATGCAGCGTGATCCGATCACGGCCGAAGCCATCCATGGCAACACTGGCATCGACGGCATCGACGTGTTTGAGCCACAAACAAGACTGCAGGAACAGCACGCGGTTGATTTCATCATTGCGGCCTTGCTGGCAGCAGACGAACATTCAATTACGCTGGTAGCAACCGGTCCGCTGACAAACATAGGCACTGCTATTCGGCAACAGCCCTCGATTCTCGACAGCGTGGAAGAAATTGTATTGATGGGCGGTACCATGCGCGAAGGTGGCAATCGTTCGCCCTCTGCCGAGTTCAACATCCTCGTGGATCCGGATGCAGCAGACATTGTTTTTAAATGCGGTCGGCCAATAACAGCGATGGGGCTTGATGTTTCACACAAGGTTTTGTCCACGCGTAAGCGAGTAAGCCGTATCGAGGCTCTGGGACATCCGGTCGCGAAAGCGACGGCTGGAATGCTCAGTTTCTTTCATCGCCACGACAGCAAAAAATATGGATCGGAAGGCACGCCGTTGCACGATCCTTGTACTGTAGCGTACTTGCTGCAGCCTGAACTGTTCGAGTTCAAGGAGTGCAATGTGTCGGTCGAAACCGAGTCCGAGCTCACGCTCGGACACACTGCCGTCGATTTCTGGCACGTGACGGATCGCCCGCTCAATTGCAGCTGGGCTTACGAGGTCGATGCCGATGGCTTCTTCGAATTACTGACGAATCGCCTCGCTCGATTTGCGAATCCGGCATGAAAGATATCGTCGTCATCGGGTCGGTAAACCTTGATCTGTCGGCAGCCGTGGCGCGACTGCCCGCACCGGGCGAAACGGTCACCGACGCGGTGCTGGAACGCTTCCCGGGCGGCAAAGGTGCGAACCAGGCACTCGCAGCGCGCAGGCTTGGTGCAAACGTCAAACTCATCGCCTGCGTCGGCAACGATGCGAATGCGACCGAGGCGCTGGCACTTTTGCACGACGCGGGCGTGGATCTCTCGCAAGTCGTCATTGACGATGAATTTGCGACTGGCGTTGCACTCATCTCGGTGTCGGAGAACGGCGAAAACCAGATCGTTGTCGCACCTGGCGGCAATGCCTGTTTGTCGCGGGACCGATTCGAATTGCCACTCGCGGATGCGCTGATCTGTCAGCTTGAGGTTCCGCGCGAAACGATCACAGCAGCTGCTGTTGAATTCGGTGCTTTTGTGTGCATCAATCTTGCCCCCGCGCGCGACGTGGACGATGCGCTGTTGGCGCGTGCTGACCTGATCGTAGTGAACCAGACCGAGGCCGAATACTACGGTGATAAGTTATTGAAATGTAATGGGTTTGTAGCGACAACCTTCGGTGCTAAAGGGGCCGAACTCAGAAAGAATGGCGCTTTCGTCACTCGCGTTTCGCCGCCTGCAGTCGGCGTAGTGGATACCACGGGAGCAGGAGATTGTTTCAGCGCGGCCCTGACGCTGGCGATGATTGAGGGACAGCCGGTTGACTACGCGTTGAGTTTCGCTTGTGCGGCCGGTGCTGCTGCGACGACAAAGCGAGGAGCGCAGCCCTCGTTGCCAACTCGTGCTGAGGTCGACGCGCTGTTGTAACCGAGACCCGGCGGGCGCGGCTGTAGGAGGGCCTTTAGGCCCGACCGGGTGCGGCTGAAGCCGCGCCTACAAGTGAAAGCTGGCCGGCAGGAGCTCGGCCATCAAGTAGGTATCCCAGTTGCCGTCATCGCCTGAAACGATGATCCGCGTCTGTTCGTTGGCAAATTCATTGATGCGCTGACGACAACCGCCACAGGGTGTGCAGGCCGTCACGGCGTCTCGGCCTCCTGCAACGGCGATCGTAACAATCGTCTTGCCACCCGCCGAGATCATCGCGCCGATCGCGCTGGCCTCGGCGCAGTTGCCTTGCGGATAGGCTGCATTTTCGACGTTGCAACCAAGGTGCATTTGTCCCCGATCATCCACAAGCGCCGCACCAACCCGGTAGCCCGAATACGGGCAGTAGGCGTTCTTGCGAACGGCCAGCGCTGCGTCGATGAGTTTCTGGTCCGTCATTCCTTAGTCCTTCTGCCGCATCGGATTGTTGGGGTGTGTTGTCCAGCTGGCCTTGTCGCTGCGTATTTCCTGCCCGGTTCGGGGATCAACGCCTTCTGTCATTTGCTGCATGCTAATGCAGTTGTCCACGGGACACACGCTGACGCATAGATTACAACCGACACATTCTTCATCGATGACGACAAATTTTCGCTCGCCATTCACGGTATTCGTAATGGCCTGGTGGGCCGTGTCTTCGCAAACGATGTGACAGCGGCCACACTTGATGCACAGGTCCTGATCGATTACGGCTTTTTCGATGTGGTTGAGATTCAAATACTGCCAGTCCGTCACGCTGGGAACGGCTTTGCCCACGAGATCGGATACGGCCGTCATGCCCTTGTCGTCGAGAAAGTTGCTGAGGCCGTCCGTGAGGTCGTCGATGATCTTGAAGCCGTAGACCATGGCTGCGGTGCAGACCTGAACATTACTCGCGCCGAGTGCGAGGAAGTCGACAGCATCGCGCCAATTCGTAATGCCACCGATGCCGGAAATCGGAATGTCCGCCGTCTCAGCCGTACGCGCGATTTCGGCCACCATGTTCAGGGCGATGGGTTTTACGGCCTCGCCGCAGTAGCCCCCGTGTGTGCCCATGCCGTCCGTGGTCGGGAACATCGTGAGATTGTCGTAGTCGACGCGCATGATCGAGTTGATCGTATTGATCAACGACACAGCATCCGCGCCACCGTTCCTGGCCGCTGCGGCCGGCGGAACGATATTGGCAATATTCGGGGTCAACTTTACGATGACCGGAATCGACGCGGCTTGCTTGGCCCATTCTGTCGCCATCTGAATGTATTCCGGTACCTGCCCAACGGCGGCGCCCATGCCGCGCTCGGACATGCCGTGCGGGCAACCGAAGTTGAGTTCGAACGCATCGGCGCCCGTGTCTTCGATCATCGGCAAATACGTCGCCCACGCTTCCTTATTCATCGGCAACATGACTGACGCGACTAACGCTCTGTCGGGCCAGTCGCGTTTAATCTGCCGCATCTCGTCGAGATTGGTCTGCAGCGGCCGGTCTGTGATCAGTTCGATATTGTTGAAACCGATGACGCGACGCTCGTTGCTAAACAGGGTGCTGTAGCGTGGGCCGCTTACGTTGACGATGGGCGGGTCTTCGCCGAGCGTCTTCCAGACGGCGCCGCCCCAGCCTGCCTCGAATGCACGGTTAACGTTATAAGCTTTGTCCGTCGGTGGCGCAGAGGCCAGCCAGAACGGATTCGGCGATGTGATGCCAAGAAATTCTGATGTCAGGTCTGCCATGTTATTGCCTCCACTCGGCTCAGCGACGCAGTTGTCTGTCGATTGCGATGGCCGCGAGCTTGCCGTGCTGGACGGCCGACACAGTCAGGTCGTCACCCCCGACAACGCAATCGCCACCGGCCCATACATTGTTCAGCGTCGTCTTTTGCTCTTCATCGACGACGATCCGGCCATGTTCTATCTCTAATGCCTCGAGTGTGTTCGCTACGAGTTTTTGGCCAATCGCCTTGAACACCGTATCCGCTTGCAGCCTCATGGACTCGTTCGTTGTAACGAGTTTGCCGGAACCGTCCAACTCCGTACGCGCAAACTCGATACCCGTGATGTGATCGGCACCGAGTACACGCACCGGTTGCGCCCAGAACGTAATGCCAACGCCGCTGGTTTTTGCAAGGTCTTGCTCGAAGCGACTCGCGCCCATTTGTGCTGCGCCGCGCCGATAGACGATGTCGACGCGTTCAGCGCCCAGGCGCTTGCTTTGTACGGCGATATCGACGGCGGTCATGCCGCCACCAACAACGACAATGTTTTTGCCGACGGGCAAGGCACTCAGGTCTTTGGCCTGGCGCAGATCGGCAATGTATTCAATCGCGTTCAAGACGCCGGGCAGGTCATCTTTCTCCACACCGAGCTCGTTCACTGATCCCAGGCCGACGCCCAGGAAAACCGCGCTGTAGTCGTTGCGCAATTCAGCTAGCGTGAGCGTATTACCGAGTTCTGCATCGTTGCGCACTTCAATACCACCGATCGAAAGAATGTATTCCACTTCGGTCTGCGCGAAGTTATCGATCGTCTTGTACGCGGCGATGCCGTATTCGTTCAAGCCGCCCAGCTTGCTGTCGCGATTGAAAATCACGACGTCGTGTCCGAGCATGGACAAACGATGTGCGCAGGAGAGTCCGGCGGGTCCGCCACCGACGA
>JADFLJ010000095.1 GCA_022564475.1 Pseudomonadota bacterium | reverse complement strand
CCGCGGTGGCATCGATATCAATCCGTTTCGAGCCGATGCAGGAGTAGTCCTCGCCGACATCCTCCGGACGTCGAGCGGCTTGTAGGAGCGGCTTCAGCCGCGACCATTGGCTGCGTCACAAGGCGCCCACTTCGGTCGGACAGTGGCTACGCGCCGGTAGTGCTCTCCCGAATGGCTCGCTGCGCTGCGCTGTATTTCGGTCGAGCATCTCCCCGCACGCAGCCACAGATTCAGGACATTCGACTAGCCGCCCGATTTGGGTGTGCTTGATTGCGACGCATTCAGGGAGCGCAGCGAGCAGCTAGCAATCAAGTACCCCGAAGCGGGCGGGCATGTCGCGGCCTACGGGCAGTGTCGCGGCTCACGGTGCGGCCCTTCGGGCAAAGCCGCTCCTACAAGCCGCTTGCCGCGGCTATTTCTTCCAGAAGTCGGCGTTCTTGATGCCCAGCTTTTCGGGGTCGAACGTGTACTCCGTGACGCCGGCTTTGCGTTGCTCTTCGTAGTCTTTCAACGCTTTGATCGCGGGTTTCGCCATGAAGAATATGATCAGAATGCCGACGATATTCAGCCAGGCCATGATGCCGACACCAATGTCACCGAGTCCCCACGCGAGGCTCGCTTCCCTGACGGTGCCATAAAATACTGCTGCTATCAGAGCAAATTTCAGGATCGTCAGTTCATAGGGTATGCGTATTGTTCGTCGTATGTAGGCGACGTTTGTTTCGGCAATATAGTAGTACGCGAGCAAGGTCGTGAATGCGAAAAAGAACAGTGCGATTGCAACGAAGGTCTTACCGAAGCCTCCCATGACACTTTCGAGTGCAAGTTGCGTGAAGGCCGGGCTGTTTATTTCTGTCATGGCCGGAAGGTTCTGCACCAGCATTTCAGCGCCCACCGGATGCACGTTGTATGCACCTGTGATCAGGATCATGAAGGCCGTTGCCGAACAAACAAACAATGTATCGACGTAGACCGAGAAGGCCTGCACGAGGCCCTGTTGCGCGGGATGCTGAACTTCGGCTGCTGCTGCCGCGTGCGGACCGGTTCCCTGGCCGGCCTCATTTGAATAGACGCCACGTTTAACACCCCAGCCGATCGCGGCACCCACGCCGGCCATCGGTGTAAATGCATCGCTCAATATCATGCCCATGATTCCGGGGAGTTGCGTAATATTCAAGCCGATGACAATGAGCGCCATGACGACGTAAGCCAGCGCCATAAAAGGCACGACAATTTGAGTTACGTGTGCGATGCGTTTCACGCCGCCAAAAATGATGATTCCCAATAACGAAACAACCACAACGGCCGTCACAAGTTTGGTCATCGCGATCGTACCAATGAAGGTATTGACAAGCGTTCCTTGCCCGAACGCCAGCTCAGCGGCGTTGCCGATGCTGTTGGATTGCACTGTTGGCAGAAGCAACGCCGTAGCAATAATGGTCGCTATCGCAAAAATCCAGGCGAACCATTTTTGTCCCATCGCTTTTTCGATGTAGTAGGCAGGGCCGCCACGGTACTGACCGTCGTCCACCTCTTTGTAGATCTGACCCAACGTGGATTCGACATAGGCTGTTGATGCCCCCAGGAACGCAACAACCCACATCCAGAATACAGCCCCGGGCCCGCCGAAACCGATCGCGGCGGCAACACCGGCGATGTTACCCGTGCCGACTCGACCTGAAAGGGAAACGGCCAGTGCCTGAAATGAGGAAATGCCTCGGTCAGATTCTTTGCTGGAAAACAGCAGATGTATCATCTCGCCAAACATGCGGACTTGAACGAAGCGCGTCATAATCGAGAAGAACAGGCCTGTTCCCAGGCACAGATAGATGAGAATCGGTTCCCAAATAACTCCGCTGATGTAGCTGACGATTTCCTGCATGCCAATTCCCCGTTCTGATTATTGTTTGGCGGCCTGCATAGTAACTGAATTACGGCCGATCATGCCGCAACGCCGATCGGCGACCGCATCATGTCTGGCGTGTCACCGAGACGACGTTGGGCAGCTGCTCGAGCCGGGAAATCGTCGTGCTAAGCGTTGGCAGGTCGCGAATCTCGATACTCAAACGCATGATCGTCTGCATTGATTCCTTATCAGCGTGACTTTGAAGATCGAGAATGTTCGCGCCCTCATCGGCAAGCACCATCGTTATGTCCCGCAATAAACCGCCACGATCGAATGCACGGACGGACAAGTCGACAGGGTAGGATGCCGTGTCCGAGCTGCCCCAGTCGACCTCAATCCTGCGTTCAGGGTAGCGTTGTACGAGGCTTAGAAAGTTGCCGCAGTCCTGCCGATGAATGCTGACGCCGCGGCCTTGCGTGATATAGCCCGAGATATGCTCCGGTGGCACAGGCCGACAGCAGCGTGCAAAATTACACAGCAGGTCGCCAATGCCACTCACCGCGATGCCTTCGGGCTTGCTGGTCGCACGCCGTCGTGTGCGCCGTTGCCGCGCAGGGTGTGGCAGTTCGTTGCCCCGAACGTGCTGCAATGCTGTCGCGATGGACGCGGCCGTCAGGTCGCCCGCACCCAGTGCCACGCAGAGCGTGTCTGCATCACGTTGCTTGAGTTGTTTTGAGATCTGGCTGGCCGAGACGTCCTTGCCGCCGAGCCTGGCCAGTTCGCGATCGAGAATGTCGCGGCCCTGTCGCAGATGTTGATCGCGATCCTGGTGACGAAACCAGTTGCGCACCTTGGCGCGACTGCGTGTTCCTGCCAGATAGCCCAGCTTCGGGCTCAGCCAGTCGCGGCTGGGCTGTGGCTGGCTACCCGTAATGATCTCTACCTGATCGCCATTCTGGATCTGATACGTCAGGGGTACGATGCGGCCGTTGATCTTGGCGCCTCTGCAACGATGGCCGACCTGTGTATGCACGTGGTAGGCGAAGTCGAGCGGCGTCGCGTTTGCTGCGAGTTCGACGACGTCGCCTTTCGGACTAATGGCGTAGACGCGGTCTTCGAACACGTCGTCGCGAATCTGGTCGAGGACATCGCCGCCTTCGCCGACGGGGTCGAGGAGTTGTCGCAGGAAACGAATTTTCTGGTCAAATGCGGCCGGCGTACCGCCACCTTCTTTGTATCGCCAGTGCGCGGCGACGCCAAGCTCGGCCTGTTGGTGCATCTCGTGGGTGCGAATCTGAACTTCAAGTGTCTTGCCGTCGGGCCCGATGACTGCAGTGTGCAACGACCGGTAGTCGTTGTTTTTTGGATTGGCGATGTAGTCGTCGAACTCTCCTGGCAAGTAAGACCAGAGCTTATGCACGACGCCGAGTGCCGCGTAGCAGTTCGCAACGTCGTCAACGACGACCCGCACGGCGCGAATGTCGTAAAGACTGTCGAGACCGCGATCCTTGCGCTGCATTTTTCGCCAGATGCTGTAGATGTGCTTGGGCCGTCCCGTGATTAGCCCTTTAATGCCTTCCTTCCCCATCTCCTGTTGCAGGATCCCGGTTACATTTGCGATGAAATGCTCACGATCGACACGCTTTTCCTGCAGTGCTGCGGCAATCGATGCATAGGTATCAGGGTCGAGGTAGCGGAACGAGAGATCCTCAAGTTCCCATTTCAATTGCCAGACGCCGAGGCGGCTGGCAAGGGCGGCGTATATTTCCCGCGTTTCGATTGCGAGTGATTGTTGTAGTCGACGCGGTGCCTTTTTTGCTTGTCGTAATCGATAAAGCTGTTCCGCAATGCGTACCAGCACCAGTCGCACATCCGATACGATCGCCAGCAGCATCTTGCGCAGCGCTTCGGACTGCTGCACGGCCAGCGCCTCGCCCGGTGCCCAATCCTGTGGCAGTTCGAAACGAGCGAGTTGCAGCATTCCTTGAATCAGTCGAGAAACAACCTCTAACTCATTGTTATAAAATAATAAATCTTCTACATGACCGTCCCGAACGAGCGGGCACAGACGCACCGCAGCACGCAGCTCGTCGGGCAGACCCAGGGACTCAACGATGGCATCGACATCGCTGCCTTCCTGCACCGCTGCCGTGACGCCGGCAGATTTTGGCAAAGCCGAAATCAGGCGATCGACATTCACGAGGATGTCGGCCTGTTCGCCGCCGTTCATACTGCTTTCGGGTTTCGATACTGACATTTCGTGAATTTTCTAAGCGGTGCCTGCGCCTGAAATAACCGTTATCATACGCTCCGTTCGGTAGCGGTTGGAGATCATGGCAGGACATAGTAAATGGGCGAATATCCAGCACCGCAAAGGCTCTCAGGATAAGAAACGCGGCAAACTTTTCACGAAGCTGATTCGCGAGATCACCGTGGCCGCAAAGATGGGCGGTGGCGAGCTCGATTCGAATCCTCGATTGCGTGTGGCCGTCGACAAGGCCAAGGGGCAGAGCATGCCCAAGGACAATATCGAACGGGCCATAAAACGTGGTGCAGGCGAACTCGACGGCACGGATTACCTGGAATTACGCTACGAAGGTTACGGGCCGGGCGGCACGGCCGTCATGGTGGATTGCCTGACCGACAACAAGAACCGCACCGTGGCGGAAATTCGCCATGCGTTCACAAAATACGGTGGCAACCTCGGTGCTGATGGCTCGGTCAGTTATTTGTTCAATAATGTCGGAGAATTGCATTACCCGAGTGGCAGCGACGAAGACGCACTCATGGAAGCGGCGATCAATGCCGGCGCCGAAGACGTCGTGGTGGATGACGATGGTTCAATCGAGGTAATTTGCGAACCGGCGGAATTTCAGAGCGTCAGGGACGGCATGCTTGCGGCTGGCTTTGAGCCGGAAAGTGCGCAACTCACTATGCGCGCGTCAACCGCTGCAACATTGGGCGTCAAGGAGGCGACGTCGATGGTCAAGATGATCGAAGTACTCGAGGATCTTGATGACGTGCAGGAGGTTTACAGCAACGCCGATATTTCAGACGACGTGCTGGCACAGCTTTGAGGCAGGGTTTGAAGGAATCAACACGCATACTTGGGATCGACCCCGGCTCGCGCTACACGGGCTTCGGCGTTCTTGATTTTGTCGGTGACAAAGCGAATTACGTCGCGAGCGGCACAGTGAAAAGTCTCGACGGCGACTTTCCGGATCGACTCAAACAGATTTTCACGTCGATGACGAAGATCGTCAGCGAGTACCGACCCGATGTTGTGGCGATCGAAAGCGTATTCATGCACAAGAACGCAGGCAGCGCCCTGAAACTCGGGCAGGCAAGGTCGGCCGCCTTATGTGCCACGTTCGGCTTCGAAGTGGAGGTCTTTGAGTACGCGCCGCGGGAAATAAAGCTGGCCGTCGTCGGCACAGGCGCAGCGACCAAGGACCAGGTGCAGCACATGGTCGTGGCCTTGCTTTCCTTGCAGGGTGTTCCAGGCAGCGATGCCGCTGACGCACTGGCGGCGGCCTTGTGTCACGGGCATCAACGCCGCATCGGCCTGCAACTCGAAAAGCATGCTGCGATGGCGAATTCACAATGATTGGCTCGCTGCGCGGCAAGCTTATTTTCAAACAGGCACCGGCCATCATTCTCGAATGCAACGGTGTCGGCTATGACGTCGAAACACCGATGTCGACGTTTTTTGAATTGCCCGCTGTTGGCGATGAACTGTTTCTGTTTACGCATTTAGTCGTTCGCGAGGATGCACAAATCTTGTACGGCTTTGCGACCGACACCGAACGACGCTTATTCCGAACGGTTATAAAGGTTCGCGGTATCGGCGCGAAAATCGCGCTGGCCATCTTGTCGGCAATGAGCGTGTCCGGATTTAATCAGTGCATCGAGTACGAGGACATCCCCGCGCTGCAAAAGATCCCGGGCATCGGCAAGAAAACAGCTGAGCGCCTGATCATTGAGATGCGCGATCGTATCGACAAGAGCGTGCCTGGTGGCGTCGTGAAGCTCAGTTCTGAGCAGAACGCCAGGTCCGAGGCTGTCGATGCCCTCGTTGCGCTCGGCTACAGGCCTGCGGAAGTACAAAAACTAGTCGGCAAGCTGGACATTGATGGACAGTCGGCTGAAGACATTATTCGACTCGCACTGCGGCGGGCGGCGCATTAGACATGGCCAGTATCGAACACGACCGACTCACAAGCGCCGAGCCGAAGGCGGACGACAAGGCCTTTGATCGGGCAATTCGGCCGCAAACGCTGGCGGACTATCATGGCCAACCCGGCGTGACACAGCAGATGAGTATTTTCATCGAAGCCGCACGTCGACGCGGTGAAGCACTGGATCACGTGCTGATTTTCGGCCCACCCGGATTGGGCAAGACGACGCTCGCGCATATCATCGCGAACGAGATGGGTGTGAATCTTCGGCAGACGTCGGGCCCGGTGCTGGAACGACCCGGTGATCTGGCTGCAATTCTTACGAATCTCGAGCCCAACGATGTGCTGTTCGTGGACGAGATCCATCGATTGAGCGCAGTGGTCGAGGAAGTGCTGTATCCGGCGTTGGAAGACTTTCAGCTCGACATCATGATTGGCGAGGGACCTGCAGCAAGGTCCATCAGGCTGGATCTGCCGCCGTTCACACTGGTCGGCGCGACCACACGCGCGGGCTTGCTGACGTCGCCGCTGCGGGATCGTTTCGGCATCGTGCAACGCCTTGAGTTTTATTCGACCCCGGACCTCATAGGCATAACGCGACGCTCGGCCGCTATCATGAACTTGCCGCTCAAAGACGAGGGTGCCAATGAAATTGCGAAGCGAGCCCGTGGCACGCCGCGTATCGCGAATCGTCTTCTGCGTCGTGTGCGTGATTTCGCCGAGGTGCAGGCAGACGGCGTCGTCAGCGGGCAAGTCGCCATTGACGCGATGGACATGTTGCAGGTCGATCCGCACGGTTTCGATGCGATGGACCGACGCCTGTTGTTGACGATTATCGAGAAGTTCGATGGCGGGCCAGTTGGTATTGAGAGCCTGGCAGCGGCCGTGGGCGAGGAGCGCGGCACGATCGAAGATGTTATCGAGCCGTATTTGATTCAACAGGGCTTCATGATGCGCACAGCGCGTGGCCGCGTCGCGACCAAAAACGCCTATCTGCATTTCGGACTCAAGCCGCCTGTTAGCGACAGTGCCCAGGAACTGCCGCTGTTTGAGGACCACTAGGACAAAGCATGGGAAGCAGTGACAGCAGCGATGTATTCGAATGGCCCGTGCGCGTTTATTACGAAGACACCGACGCGCAGGGCGTCGTCTACTACGCCAACTATTTTCGATTCATGGAGCGCGCGCGAACGGAGTGGTTGCGCCGGCTTGGGTTTGATCAGAAAAAAATGCTCAACGAGGAACGCAGGATGTTTGTCGTTGTCAGTACACGGGCGGAGTTCGTCATGCCCGCGCAGTTCAACGATGAACTCATCGTGACCGCGAGTTTGGGTAGTCTGACGCGTGCGTCGTTTGATATTGAGCAGAATATTTACCGAGGAAGTCGGGATGGCGAATTGTTGCTGCGAGGAGGCGTCAAAGCGGCGATTCTCGATGCAGACACAATGAGGCCACAACGTGTCTCGGCGTCATTATTTGAAGGAAAAAAGTATGAATGAGATGTCTGTCGTCGGGCTCTTGCTGAATGCAAGCGTGCCCGTACAGATCGTGATCCTCCTGCTGATGATCGCGTCATTGATGTCCTGGAGCATTATTTTTACCAAACGCCGTTTGATTCGGAAAACCAGGAATGAATCCGATGAATTCGAAGCGAACTTCTGGTCGGGCGGCGATCTCAACACGCTCTACCAGAGCGCGTCACGCAACAAGGGCAGCTCCTATGGCATGTCCAGCATTTTCGAGGCGGGCTTCCGGGAGTTTAATCGCGCGGTTCAGCAGGGTGACATTAGCCAGGACAAATTGATTGAGGAAAGTCGCCGGGCGATGCGTGTTGCACAAATGCGTGAAGTCGATCGTCTCGAGCAAAGCCTCGCTACGCTGGCCACCATCGGATCGACGAGTCCCTATGTCGGCTTGTTTGGAACGGTGTGGGGCATTATGGGTGCGTTCATGGGACTGGCGAACGTGCAGTCCGCGACGCTTGCGACTGTTGCACCGCCGATCGCCGAAGCGCTGATTGCAACAGCAATGGGTCTGTTTGCGGCGATTCCTGCCGTGATTGCTTATAACCGCTTCGCCGACCAGGTTGTGCGCCTCGAATATCGCTTCGACGGATTCATGGAGGAATTTTCGAGCATCTTGCAGCGCCACGCCCGTAACCGGAAGGAGAGCTGACGTGCCTGCGTCGCTGCACAAACGCAAACTGATGAGCGAGATCAACGTCGTGCCCTACATCGACGTCATGCTCGTACTGCTCGTGATTTTTATGGTAACGGCGCCAATGTTGACCCAGGGCATCAATGTTGAATTGCCAAAAGCCGGTGCCGAGCCGATAGCTGACATTGCAGATCATCAGCCTGTCGTTCTCAGCGTGGATGCGGCAGGTAATTTGTATCTGGACATCGGCGACAACGAAGACGAACCGATAAGCGGTGCCGAGGTCGTCAATCGCGTGAGCATCGTTATTCGCAACCAGCCGGATACACCCATTCTTGTAAAAGCAGATCGCGCTGTGCCCTACGGCAATGTCGTGGGCGCCATGGTTCTGCT
>JADFLJ010000094.1 GCA_022564475.1 Pseudomonadota bacterium | reverse complement strand
GATCGCCCATTGTGTGGATATGTATATCGAATTGTTCCCTGTCAAGTTCCAGTAGAAAGTCACGAAGTTCCTCAACGGTCAACATCGTATCGCCAACGTAGGCCGGATCATCGGCATGGGGTTCCAGCAATGCGCTTGAGCGGTTTTGGTTAATACCGTCCATAAAAAGCTTGACGGTGTTGAACCGCAAACGATCACCCCCGTATTCTTTTCTATATCGACGCATTTCGGAGATGGCCGAATGCACTCTTTCGGGTGTGAATATTTGATACGTGCCTTCGTAACGAACGGGAAGTTTTCCTTCTTTTTCCAGCTTGGCCATAAAGCTGTATACCAGATCTTCAAAACCGAAATTGCCCGCGTCGTAAAGCGTTGTGATACCAGCTTCACTCAGTAATTGCAGCCCTGTCAGCATGTTTTCTTCATGTGAAATCTTGTGAGCGCCCTCACTGATGGGAAACTGCTGTGCAAAATGCTGCCAACCGGCTCCCTCTTTGACCCAGCCCGTCAGTTCTCCATTTTCATCACGGACGTAATAAGCCACACGCGGCTTAGGATCGGGAGTGTTTTGATCAATGCCAAGCGTCTCCAGTGCTTTGGAGTTCAGCCAGCCGCTATGCCACCACTCACTGACGAACCACACCGGACGGTCGGGAACAACAGCATCCAGTGTCTTCTTGTCTGGCCCCTGGTTGCCCTTTACAAATAAGTTAATCGGCCAACAACAGAGTCGTAACCACTCGTCATCGGGATGCTCCTCTGCGTATTTCTTGACGGCGGCCAACAGGTTTTCTTCACTTGTTTCTAAAATGTCACCGTATTGCTCAACGTCTATGTAACCCGGATGAGCATGGGAATCGACGAGACCTGGAATCACGAGTCGCCCTTCAAGGTTGACGAAACGAGTGCTGTCCGATCGATACTTTGAGACGCCTGCAGAATCACCTACGTAGATAAAATGACCATTCTTAACGGCAAGCGCTTCCGCCCAGGGTTGTTGTTCGTTTGACGTAAATATTTTTGCGCCGCTCAGAATCAGATCGGCGCCTTCCTGACTCCCTCCATCCCCACCGGACGTGCAGGATGCGATCAGAAATCCCACCAACCCAACAAGCGATGCGTACTGTTTCCGGTTCATGTCAGTCGTATCCGATAAAGACCGCCACGACCAAAGCGAGCGAGCCTACAATCGCGACCTTGACCATGAATGGCATGATGAATCGCAACCAACGGTCGTAGGGAATTCCCGCCATCGCCAGAATACCTATGAGCACATACTGTGTGGGAATCAGAATGTTGCTGAAGCCGTCACCAAACTGGAATGCGAGTACCGCCACCTGCCGGGTCACGCCAACGATATCCGCCAGCGGCGCCATGATCGGCATCGTTACATAGGCCTGTCCGCTTCCCGAAGGGATAAAAAAGTTAAGGACGCTTTGTACGAAGAACATTCCGACTGCCGATGCGGCGGCCGGAAGCTCCTGGATAGGAACGCTGATGCCGTAGACCATGGTATCCACGACGCCGCCTTCATCCAGAACCACCTGGATGGCGCGTGCCACGCCGATCAATATAGCCACGCTCGTCAGGCTGCCTGCGCCAATGCTGAACTCCGTGGCCGTACGGTCCGGACTCATGCGGGCAAGGACGGCGATGACAAGAACCAGGCCGGCGAATAACGCCTGCATCTCAAACAGGCCCCATTTCCAGACGATCATCCCGTAAATAAGGAGGACCATGCCAGCACCCACGGCACTCATTATTTGTTTTTGTACGTTGGTCATCGGCGCCAGCTCTGCCAGGGCCGTCGCATCCTGACTTCTGGGTATCGCCGCGCCCGCCGGCACTTCGATATCGGCCACCAGGCTCGCCGCTGGATCGCGCTTCACTTTCTGCGCATAAGACCAGACGTGATGAATGCCGATCCCCACGAAAATGAAGAAACAGATAATGCGGTACCACATACCGGACGCAGGCTCCAGCCCGGCAATATCCTGTGCAATCAGCGTAGTAAAGGGATTGATGATGGCCGGCCCGTAGCCGGCACCGTAGCCGACCATGATGATCCCAATTGCCGTAAGCCGGTCGTATCCGAGAGCCAGGCAGAGACTGACGACGACTGGCACGAAGGGATAATACTCTTCGCCAAAGCCGACAGTGCTGGCCCCAAAAGCAAACAGCGTGATGCCGCCGGCAATGAGCCAGAAGGGTCGATCCCCCCATCGCCGCAGCAAACTCGCCATCCCTGCCTCAAGCGAACCCGTTGCCCGCAGAACCGCAAACAGTCCGCCGATGATGAAGACGAAAAAGATGATCTCGTGTGCACCGCTGAAACCCTTCGGAATAGCCGTCAGGCTTACGAACGGCGATACGAACGGCACATCCGGCGTCAGGTGGAAGCTGCCTGGAACCACCTGCATCCGCCCCGACTCGGTCTCGAAGCGATCGAAGCTCCCGGCTGGAATGACATAGGTCATCATCTGCGCCAGGACCACCATCGAGAAGAGGATGACCAGCGTGTGCGGCACCTTGAACTTTCGTTTTGTCATGGCTATGAGTGTCTTCTTGTCAGTTGTCGGACTGCGGATTCTTCACATACTTGTCGAACCAGCTTAAAAAACGCTCGAGCAGATCTTTTTGATAAATCGGCCGCCGGATGCCGTGGTGCGCGTCCGGGTATACCACCAACGAAACCTCGCGGCCCAGATGCTTCATCGCCTGGTACATCTGCTCGGAGTGGATGATCGGCTGATTCCAGTCCTTCTCCCCGCCGATAAAGAGCGTCGGCGTGGTGATGTTCTCGACATCCATGAACGGTGAGATGCTGTCCCAGAGATCGCGATTCTTCCACGGCGGACCGAGTTCCGTATGCCACCACAGCACGTAGGGATCGTGACCGTAGGTGGTCGTATACCATCCAACGCTGGCGCCACTGACGGCGCCTGCAAATCGATCCGTCTTGGTAATCACTACATTCGTCAGCGTCCCGCCAGACGACCAGCCGCCGACGCCGAGCCGGTCAGGATCGACGTAACCCTGTTCGATGACGTAATCAGTAGCCACGATCACATCTTCGACATCGTGTGTGCCATAGGCTTTGTTGAGGGAGAGTGCGAAGTCGAGCCCCCGGCCACCTGAACCCCGAACATTCGGCATCACCACGACGTAGCCATTGGCCGCAAACAGCTGGACCCGGAAATTGAAACCATAGTCGTACTGGGACTCCTGGCCGCCGTGGAGCCAGAGTATGGTCGGGTATTTTTTTCGAGGATTGAAACCGCGTGGCTTGTAGACGAAGGTCTGGATCTCGGTTCCGTCAAGAGTATCGAAACGCAGCTCCTCAGCATCCGCCAGATAAATCGAATTCAGCAACGCGTCGTTGACATGCGTAAGGCGGCGCCGCTCCGTAGAAAGGGCGAACGGCTCAGCGTCGAGTACGAACAGCTCACCGGGCAGGCGGGGCTCGCTCACAGCGGCGACGACACTGCCATCAGGCGCAACCGCGGTTGCCCATACGCTGACCCGTCCTGCGATCGGCCGGCTCAGCTTGCCATCCGCGACCGACACAGCGGCAAGGTGGACCTGGCCATCGTCCTCAAGCAGAACGTAGATGTGGCTTCCGTCCGGAGAGAAATGCGGATTGTAGGCCTTGCGGTCGAGAGACTCCGTGGTGAGAAGCACGGGCTCGTCCTCACCGACACGGATGATCGCGAGCTTCGTCTGCAGGTAGGACACGGGAACGTCGGTCCGGTTCGTCGTCGTCGTTATGTAGGCAATTCTCTCGCCATCGGGATGCCAGATGGGCGAGCCGTCAGACGAGGCGTTCGTCGTTAACTGGACCAATTCCTGTTCGTCGTGCGGAGTATCTGGCTTCACTAGCCAAATGTTGGAATCGTAACTGAAGTCCGGCTCGGCGGTGCGGTTGCTGACAAAGGCAATACTGCTGCCGTCCGGAGACCAGGTCGGCGAGTAATCTTCGTAGTCGCCTGAAGTAATCTGCATAACGTACTTTTTGTCAATGTCGAAAACGTAGAGGTGAGCCCGTAGGCCGTTCAAATATCCGACGTAGTCTGCCTTGAACTTCAAACTATCGATTACCCATGGCAGTGTCCCCGTGTCCGGTTCTTTGTCGCGGATTATCAGTACCAGTTGCTTCCCGTCCGGCGACCATTCATAACCCTCGACGCCGCCGTCGACGTTGGTGAGCTGGACGCGTTCACCGCCACGCAGGTCCAACGTGAATACCTGTGAGCTGTCGCTTTCCTTGCTAAACGCGACGAAAGACAGGTGCTTACCGTCCGGACTCCACGCCGGGCTCCACGCAGAGGAGCCTTTGGCTGTCATCGGCAGTGGCTCGCCACCCGCTAATGCAACCATCCATACCCGCGTTTCGCGACTGTCTTTTTCGAGGTCCTGGGCACTGACCGTGTAGGCGACCCACTGACTATCGGGACTGACGACCGGGCTGCCGACATATTTCAGCGCGAAGTAGTCATCAACTTCGAGAGGACGAAGCGCATCGCTGTCTTTTGCCAGCAAAGGCGTTGCGAAGCCAGCCATTAATAAGCCGATTACAGTGAGCGCTATTAATAAGTGTCTGTTCATTTCAATTCCTGATCAATGATCTGATTCAATCGGTTTTTCTGCACGTCGAAGCGATGCGTAAGATCCGCAAAGACCGCAGTCATAGATGCCGTCGGCCTGGCATCGCCGCTCAAAACAGCACTCGAGAGCGCGCTCAGCTTTTCGGTCAGTCCAGGAGCGCTCCACATCATGGGGTGTGCCTCGGTACCCATCCAGATCATCAGGATGCCTTCAATATCCCGCAACTCTTTCAGAATCGCGTCGGCGTCGGCCACCGAACTCTCGGGCAGGTCAGCTCGACGCTCGTGAAGCGCGGCTCGAACGTCCCTGATTTTGAGCACGGTGTCGGACACTTCCGTAAATCGATCGCGGATATCGACCATGAGGTCGAACTGTGCCCTGAGGTCGTCGTCGCTGGCCTTGATTCTCGGATCCTTGCGAATCTCAAAAGGCTGCTCGAACGTTTTTCCGTCTGCAGTGAGTTGCACCCTGTAGTGCCCCGGTGGCGCGACGGGCGATGTCGGCGGTGAGTAATCGACACTCATAAAACCGTCCAGCGCTCCATTCGGTGGCGGCATTACAGTGCCCGGATACCGCATGTTCCAGAAAAAGCGATTCATTCCTGCATCAGCACTCGGGCCATCTTCTTCCCCGCTGGAAAACTCTTTGATGACCTCGCCGTTCACGTCGGTGATCGAAATCGTTACCGGTTCGTCGGCTGCCTCAGCCAGGTAGTATTCGAACGTCACCCCTCTGGGCGGGTTCTTCGCTCCGCGGTATAGCCCCGTCCAACCGCGCCCTCCACGAAGGTTGCGGATGGCGGGGACTACTGCAAACAGGTGAACCGGGGCCGAGGCGACTGCGGCAGTGATGGCACGCAGCGACGAGATATTGTCCAGGATCCAGAAGCCCCGCCCATGCGTTGCAACCACCAGGTCATCGTCTTTCACCTGCATGTGCATGACCATCACTGGCGGCAGGTTACCCTGCAACGATTGCCATGCGCCGCCGTCATCGAAGGAGACGTACGCACCGGTTTCCGATCCAGCATAAAGCAGGCCTGGCCGGACCGGGTCCTCCCGAATGACCCAGGTGTAGTCGTTTTCCCGTATTCCGGCGGTAATCCGCTGCCAGGTTTCTCCGTAGGTCGTGGTCTTGTAGAGATACGGCGTGCGATCACTCACCCTGTGACGTTCACCGGAAATATAGGCCGTACCCGGGTAATGGTGCGATACGTCAATCGCCGTTATCGTGGTCCATTCGGGAAGATCCGGCGGAGATACATCGATCCAGTTTTGACCACCATCTCTTGAAATCTGCACGTTACTATCGTCAGTGCCCACCCAGAGTTCACCTTCGGTGAGCGGAGACTCAGCCAGGGTCCTGATGACACTGGAATGAAAGAGCGAGGACGCATTGGAACTAATGGGCCCGCCGGACGTTTCGCCCATCACCTCCCGGCGGTTGCGTGTCAGATCGGCACTGATCTGTTCCCATGTCTGACCTTCATCTGTAGAACGAAATACATACTGCGCGGCGGTGTAGAGCGCGTTCGAGCCGTGCGACGATCGGAGAATCGGGAACGAGTAATAAAACCGCAACTGAAAATCTTTCATCGCGGTGCCGAACACCCACTCGGGCCAGACACTGATCTGCGGGGCCTGACCAGAAGCCCTGTCAATACGGACTGTTCTGGATCGATCATTTGCATAGATGACGCTGCCGTCAGGCGTCACCGCCGTCTGCCCGCCTTCGCCCACAGGAAGCGGAATATAGTGCGTCCGATCGATGGACGGATCGTCCGTTTGACTCGGTATCGCGATGTGGCTGTTGTCGTTTTGCGCGGCATAGACCCAGTAGGGTTCCTGATCGTCCACAGCCAGGCTCAGAAGGTCCGCGGTCGGCTGATTATTCAGATCCGACCAGGATTCACCACCGTTCATGGTTACCGAAGCGCCACCGTCACCGCCTTCGATCATTCGGCGCGAATTGTTGGGGTCGATCCACAAGGCATGCGGATCCCAGTTCCGCAGCTCGACCTTTTCGAACGTTACTCCGGCATCTGTTGATTTCAATAGACCGACAATAGGCTGAATATAAACAACGTCGGGATCTTGCGGGTCGGCCGTAATGTAGTTATAGGAATTGGGAATCTCCATCTTGCCGGGATCCGTGTGCGTGCGCTGCCAGGTGGACCCACGATCATCCGATCGGTAGATTCCGCCCTCGCCTGCGTCGGCCTCGATGAACGCATACACCCTGCTGGATTGCGCCGGTGAAATGGAAACGCATATTTTCCCGACCATGCCTTTTGGCATTCCCGGGTTGTGGGTGATGTCGGTCCATGTATCGCCGCCATCGGTGCTTTTGAACAGGCCACTGGTCGGGCCGCCGCTTTCCTCGTCCCACGGATAGGTTACGTGGTGGTTCATTGATGCAATGATCACGTCAGGATTGTCCGGATCGATTGTCAGGTCCACTCCGCCGGTCGTTTCACCCTTATAGAGAATCTTCTCCCAGGTCTCGCCGCCGTCCCTCGTTCGATAAATACCGCGATCCGGATTGGGGCCGAACATGTCCCCCATGGCCGCTACGTACACGATATTCGGGTCGCTTGGATGAATACGGATCCTGGCGATGTGTCGCGTCTCTTTGAGACCGACATTCATCCACGTGTCGCCGCCGTCTGTGGACTTGTAAACACCATCGCCCGGTGAAATGAATTGACGCTGCACGCCTTCGCCGGTGCCGACGTAAATAACATTGGAATCAGAGAATGACACGTCAAGTGCGCCCACTGCGGGAAACTCGAAGAAGTCGTCCGACACGTTGTGCCAATTCATTCCCGCGTCGGTAGTTTTCCAGACTCCGCCATGAGCGGCGCCGAAATAGTAAACAAAAGGATCGTCGAGAGTTCCTGCGACTGCGAGGACACGTCCGCCGCGGTAAGGCCCGATGAAGCGCCACTCGGTGGCCGCAAGAAAGCTGTCATCGACGCTGGGATATGTAACAGGCGTAGTGCTCTGCGTGATGGCAGTAGAATTCTCGTCGCTTCCACAACTTGTCAGCAAAACACCGGCCAGAAGACCGGCAATCGGATGTGTGAATTTCATGTCTTGCCCCTGTTGCGGAGAATGGAACGAATTAGATAAATCGCAACACAAGTACTGACCAGGGCGGCGATTGTCATTGCCTCGTCGAGCGGGATTTGCCAAAGTAAGCCGCCGACGAATAAACAACTCAGAACAGGAATGGCGGGGCCAAATGGCACTTTAAACTCGCCCTCCCTGGGCAGTCCATCGCGTTGGCGCAGGCGCAATACGGCCAAGCTGACCGCGAGGTAGATCAGTAACAGAGACCCTGTTGCGACAACAGCCAGATACTTGAACGTACCGCTCAACGCGAATACGGCGACAACTGTCGCGAAGAAAATAATTGCACTGTAAGGCGTCTTGTATTTCGGATGCACCTTGCCAAGAATTTTCGGCAGATTGTCGTCCAGCGATGACGCGAATATGATTCTGGGCCCCCCCAGCATGTCGCCGCTGAGGGTACTGTAGATCGAAATAACCGCACCAGCGATCAGCATTTTTCCGCCCCATTCGCCGAACACTTCGGTCGCAACGGCCACCAGTGGAGCCTTGGTGTTATTAGCAAGCTCGGGGCCGAGCACACCCTGCGACACCGTTTGCAGTCCGATGTAGAGCAGAAGAATTCCACCAAGACCGAACAGGAGTCCCATCGGGACCGTTTTCGCCGGATTTTTTATCTCGCCGCTTGTGCTCAACGCAGACTCAGCTCCGGTAAATGCATAGAACAAAATAATCGTACTCGCGGCGATGCTTGCCGCACTGGGCCACTCCGGGATAGCGAGATTGCCTGGGTCTATTGCGAATAGCCCGACGACCAGCAGTAACAGTAACGGCACCAGCTTGGCCAAGGTGTTGAAGATGTACAAATTCACTCCAGCTTTTACGCCGCGAATATTCACTGCGGCCAGAAACGCAAGCACAGTGATGATGAATA
>JADFLJ010000093.1 GCA_022564475.1 Pseudomonadota bacterium | reverse complement strand
TGGTTGTTGTCGTCATCAATCGCCTGTTTGCCGAGCAGCACAAGACCCGGGTTCTCACGCTTGATGAGCTCCTGAAAAACCTTCGCGCGGCTGAGCGGATCGATGGCTGCGTCGGTCTGCACCAGAATCGCGCGATCGGCACCCATGGCAAGACCCGTGCGCAGTTGTTGTTGGGCCTCGGTTGGGCCGATGGAGACAAGGATGACTTCGCTTGCATCACCGCGCTCTTTAATGCGCAGTGCCTCCTCGAGAGCAATCTCGTCAAACGGGTTGATGCTCATTTTGACGCCATCGGTTTCAACACCGCTGCCGTCATTTTTGACCCGAACTCGCACGTTGTAGTCAACGGCACGTTTCAGGCCGACAAGAATCTTGTCCACTTGTTGTTCTCCACGTTTAAAACAGATATTTTCGCGAGCCACGCGCGCGCGGCTGGCTATTGTCTACGATGATTTTGCAGTGTACAAGTGCATTTATGCAGGAATTAAGCCCCCTCATCGACGCCGCGGAGTTGCATCGTCAACTCAACGACACCGAACTGAGAGTAGTCGATTGCCGATTCGATCTAATGGATCCGGAGGCCGGGCGGCAAGCATGGCTAAACGGGCATATTCCTGGCTCTGTGTACGCGGACCTGGATCGGGATCTCGCCGGACCCGTGTCTCCTCAGTCCGGACGACATCCGCTGCCGGACGCCGCGACAGCCTGCGAGACGTTCAGCCGTATGGGCATTGATAGCGATACCAACGTTGTCGTTTACGATGCCGGCAATGGTGGCATCGCGGCTCGCGCATGGTGGCTGCTGCGCTGGCTGGGTCACGCGAGGGTCGCGCTGCTGGACGGTGGGCTGGACACATGGCAGCAAGAGGGATATGCGCTGGAGTCCGGGGAAACCAAGGTCGAGCGACGCACTTTTGCGGGCATCGCCAACGACGAGCTCGTGATCACTACGGCGGATATAATCGCCAGCGGTGACTCAATAGCCGACCTCAATATCGTGGATGCGCGTGCAGCCGCGCGCTTCCGGGGGGAGGTCGAACCCATTGACCCGGTTGCGGGCCACATACCCGGCACCCGGAATTTACCCTTCACCGACGCGCTGGACGCGAACAATCGCTGGAATTCGCGGCAGGAACTCGCGGATTGGTGGGCCAGAGAGCTTGGTGAGCAGCCTGAGGGCGGTTACAGCGTCATGTGTGGCTCAGGTGTCACTGCCTGCCATTTGGTGCTCTCTGCGAGCCTGGCCGGCCTTTCTGAGCCGCGCGTGTATGTGGGCTCCTGGAGTGAATGGATCCGGGATCCCGAACGCAGCATCGCCAGAGGTGAGCAGGGGCTTGATGCGGCCCAAAAAGCTGCGGAACGTGCGTAAACTTAATCCTGTCTCGACGGCGTGGCGGTGTCGGTGGCTGACGCGAATCAAGCTCTCGATAACTGCAATGACTGGGTAAATAATGAAGCAAAAACTTATGTTAAAACAATTTATTACGATACTTATCTCATGTGGATTAGTAGCTTGTGTGACGTCCGAAAATGGCTCAAGCTCGAATCGATTTGAGGGTTCGGATAGCGGTTCGGATTGCATCTTCGGGAGGACTATCCGAGACTACCGGGTACTGAACGACAGCAATCTTCTCGTGTCCGGGTCGGGCACTCGCAAATACCACATAGAGCTCACTCGGCCCGCCTTTGGTTTGAACACGACCTGGAAAATTGCTTTCAGGCCGCAGGGCAGCCGAATCTGCCCGGGCTTCAGTGAGATTGTCGTAGATGGCAGTTTCGGCCCGGAATTCATACGAATTCGCTCAATTCGTCGCCTGGTTCCGGAGGAATACGAAGATTTCTTGATCCGGTACGGCAAGAAGCAGCCGGAAGTAGAACAAACCCGGGAGCCCGAGGAAATGCAGGGCGCCGAGGTAGAAGAGCTGGACTAAGCTGCCGCAGAGTTGGTGGCTGGTCACGCAATCCGCAATCTCCGTGCGGACCCGCCCGGCTAACCGACATCGGTTGGCCGGGTTTTTTTATGAGGGAAAAAGGTGCAATCCAGAGCGTCAACGATGTATGACTGGCTAGCTGAGGCGCTTGCGGGTGACCGGCATTCGGTCGTCACGGCAAACCTGCGTCTTGCCAGAATACTCAAGCAGACGTATGGCGAGCAGCAGCACGCCAAAGACGTGCTGGTATGGAAAACACCCGAGATTCACGTCTGGAATCACTGGTTAAGCGCGTTGCTCGATTCGGCTGACGACTCGGCCGGACTCACATCGCGTCTGAATGCGCAACAGAGTCGTGTGCTTTGGGAGCGCTGCATCAGGGAGGAAGTGGACAAGTCGATTGTTGACATCGTCAGTATCGCGAATCTGGGGCGTATGGCGCGCGATGGATGGGCGCGCATGCACGAATGGAACTTGTCCGTTGATGAATGCGCCAACGCTGCGACGGGGCAGGACCAGCGAATTTTCGCGCGCACGGTAATACGTTATCGCAAGGAACTGAATGCAAATGACTGGCTTGACACCGCGACCGTGCCTGCAGTCGTGTGCGAGTTGCTCGCGGCGGGTCAGTTGCTGGCAGGGGAAAGGCTGACACTCTGTGGTTTCGATCGGACCACACCCCAGGTGCAATCTGTATTGGACGCACTCGTGGCGACGGGCACTGAGATCGTCATGAGGCAACACGGGGCGGCGAAAGATCAGGTGCTGTTCCGTTGTGAGAATCGCGCGGCAGAATTGCGTGCGGCGGGCGCCTGGGCAGCGGCAACACTACGCAAGGACCCGTCGCTTCGAATTGCAGTTGTCGTTATCGCTTTGGACAACAACGCTGCACAAAGTGGCCGATTACTGCGGGAGGGGCTAGCTCCCGGCTGGCAATACGGCGGTCGGCAACGTGCAGCTGCAGTCAACCTGTCTTACGGCCGCAGGCTATCTGAGTATCCGGCCATCCATGCGGGCTTGCTGCTGCTGCGTTGGCTGGTCGGCGACATCGCGGGCACCGACATTAGCGTGTTATTGCGATCGCCATACATTGGCATCGGCCCGGCGCATGGGCGCAGTCGCCTTGAGCTGCAGCTCCGCAACTGGCCGGACCGGCAGTGGAGCCCGGGTCGATTGCTGCGGGCGCTGCGAGGCCGGGACGCAACGGCCGACGCCGTGGACTGGCTTGCACGCTTGGCGAAGTTTGCGGAGTTTCGCGACGCTTTCGATTCAATATCGAGCCCATCAGAGTGGGCCGGCTCTGTCGATGAGGTTCTGACAGCCATCAATTGGCCCGGAGAACTGGCATTGGATAGCGCGGATTTCCAACTGCTCAATCGCTGGCGAGAGCTGCTGAATGAGTTCGCGCAACTGCAAATCGTCGCGCCGCGAATGAGTGCGACGACAGCCGTTTCGCGGATTGCCTCCATGGCCGGAGAGACACTGTTTCAGGCCGAGGCGGAGGGCGCGGTGCTAAGCGTCATGGGCCCCCTGGAAGCCGCAGGCATGGAGTTCGATTGTCTGTGGATTGCCGGTCTCGGCGCAGACGATTGGCCGCCCCAGGGGCGCCCATCGCCATTACTGTCACGTCAGTTGCAGGTCAAACATCAGATGCCGGACTCAACGCCACAGGATACGGCGGACTACGCGCGCCGCGTGCTGGATCGCCTGCGAGCCAGTGCGCCGACCTGCTGCCTGAGTTACGCCGCAAGCAATGCAGATCAGAAACAGCTGGCGTCTCCAATGCTGGCTGATCTGGAAGAACAGCAGGGTCCTGCGGACCCGGGCTGGCATGCAGTGCAATTGCTCGATCGAGTTGCGTTGCTGACGCTTGGCGATCCCGCACCTCCTTTGCGGGACGGTGAAATCATCATAGGCGGCGCGGCGACCATCAACCGACAAATGTCGGAGCCGTTTGCGGCATTTGCGCACGGTCGTCTGGCGATTCGCTGGATGCAGGCCTTTACAGCAGGAATCGCCCCGAGCACCCGTGGCAACCTGGTGCACGAGGCATTGTTCAGGTTGTATGAGCATCTGCCGACGCACAAAGAGATCTGTGCGTGGGATTCGGCGGAACTGGAAAAGCGAATTGCCGTGGCCGTCGATCAGGCGTTCGAACGTCAGGAGCGTCACGCCGACAGCGTGTTACGACAACTTTTCAAGCTCGAACGTCGGCGAACGCAGGCCTTGCTGGCAAGTGTGGTCGCTGTCGACAGGGAGCGATCGGCGTTTGCCATAGGCGCTGTTGAGCGTTCGCTTGAGGGCCAGCTCGGGCCACTAAGAATCAGTCTGCGCGGCGATCGAATTGATGAACTCGACAGCGCCGAAATACTGATTCTCGATTACAAAACGGGTGCGACAAAGAAATTCCTCACCAGCGGCGAACCTTCAGACATGCAACTGGTCGTCTATGCATGCATAACAGATCGCTCTGTCGCCGGTCTTGGCCTGTTCAATGTCGATAGCAAGATGACGGCCATTGATGGCGCAGGTCCGGCTATTTCCGAGGATGACGAATGGCAGACCACACTGGAACGCTGGAAGCAGCAGGTTGTCGACGCCGCGAACGACATTGCGTCCGGTGACGTAAGAGTCAGCTCGATTCAGGATGGGCGCGATGCACGACCGCTTAATTTATTGAGCCGTTTTCCGGAGTTGCAACGTGAGCTCTGACAAGGACTTGTTACAAAGCGATATACAGGCGCGTAAGGACGCGTTGGACGTCCATCGTTCATTCATCGTGCAGGCCCCGGCAGGGTCCGGAAAGACCGAGCTGCTGATTCAACGCTACCTTTGCCTGTTGGCCACTGTTGATAACCCCGAGGAAGTACTGGCGATAAGCTTCACGCGCAAGGCCGCTACGGAAATGCGTCTGCGCGTTGTTCAGGCATTGCAAAATGCCGCCCAGGCTGTGGTTGCCAAAGAGGCGCATGAGCAAATAACGGCAGACGCGGCGCTCGCTGTGCTGAGTCGCGATCGGGAGGCCGCTTGGAGTCTCATGGCGAACCCAAAGCGAATGAAGATCCTGACGCTTGATTCGCTCAACGCATCGATCGCGCGCATGCAGCCATTAACGATGGGCGCGACCAGCAGCAACGCCGCTGTCGACATGAATGCAATGCATGTGCTGTATCGAAAGGCTGCCGCGGCAACGCTGGATTTTGTCGGGGAACCGAGTTACGGCGGCAAGGCGATTGAGACAGTGCTGTTGCATCTCGACAACAATACCGGGAGCTATGTTGAGTACCTCTCGAAGATGCTCATGACGCGCGATCAATGGCTGCCGTTCATCAGTTCCGGAGATTTATCCGCTGAGGAAGCGGCGGCACTGCGCGAACGATTCGAAGGAAATCTGCTGCGAGTGGTTTGCGATCACCTGGAGAATTTGCACGCCGGCGTGCCGACTGAGGCCATTGGTGAAATATTCTTCCTGGCAGATTATGCGGCAGGCAATCTCGTTGCGGACGACAATACCGATCACCCGATCAGTCCCCTGGTGGGCATCAAGGAATTGCCTGGAGTAAGCGCAGAGTCGCAGAAACTCTGGCAAGGGCTGGCGGAGCTTTTGCTCAGGAAAGATGGCGGCATTCGCAAACAACTGGACAAGCGTATCGGGTTTCCGCCCGGCAACAAGGACGTCAAGCAGAGAATGAGCGACCTGCTCGAGTCGCTTGAATCGGCATCGATGTTTGTTCAATTTTTACACGCGTCACGAGGCTTGCCGCCGACCCGATATACAGACGAACAATGGTCTGTCCTGGTATCGCTGTTTCAGCTACTGCCCATCGCGGCTGCTGAATTGAGTCGACTTTCCTCGGCCCGCGGGCTGACCGACTACGTGGAAATCGGGATTAGCGCGGGCGACGCGCTTGGCGATGCGGATCAGCCCGGGGATGTTGCCTTGCTGCTGGACTACCAGGTGCGTCACATTCTCGTAGACGAGATGCAGGACACGTCGAAAGCACAGTACCGCATGCTGGAAGCACTCACGGGCGGCTGGCAGAAAGGCGATGGCAGAACGCTGTTTTGCGTCGGCGATCCAATGCAATCCATATATCGATTTCGCAATGCCGAAGTTGCGCAGTTCCTGCTGGCCCGGGAAAACGGAATCGGGAGCATAGAACTCGAGCCGTTGCTGCTGCGCCAGAATTTTCGGTCCGGCGAATTTCTCGTTCACTGGTTCAATACGGTTTTTCCCATCGTGTTGTCGGATTTCGACAATCCGGTTAACGGTGCGGTGTCCTACTCCGAATCGGTACCTGTTGAAAAGCTCATCGGGCAAGGTGAGTTTCATCTGTACCCGGTACTGGGGAGCGATCGCAACGACGAGGCGCAACAGAGTTTTTCAATCATTCAGAAGACACTCGCAGATCACCCCGATGATGACATGGCCGTTCTGGTGAGAGGACGAAGTCATCTGCCCGAGCTGCTGCAAAAATTGCGTGACGCTGGTATTGCCTATGAAGCGATCGATATAGACCGACTGACCGACCTGCCCGAAATTATCGACGTACTCGCGCTGACCCGCGCGTTCGCTCATCTGGGCGACAGACTGGCCTGGCTGGGCTTGCTGCGATCACCCTGGGTCGGTCTGACGTGGTCTGACATGCACTACCTGGTCCTCGGCGTGCCCCATGCCAATGTTCTTGAGTGTCTGACGGACGATGAGCGAGTCTCTAAATTGTCGCGGCAGGGACAGCAGTCGGTCGAGAAATTCCTCGCGCTTATCGATCCGCATCTTAAGGCCGACCGATCAACAGAGTTGCACAATCGAGTCGAGGCAGCCTGGTTTGATCTTGGTGGCCCCGGCCTGTTACGAGACGCCGGCGCCGTGGAAAACGTCTACCGCTATTTCGAGATACTGGCATCGCTGGAGACCGGCGGCACCTTGCTCGACTTTGCAGAACTGCAAAACCAGTTGGACTCCGAGCATGTCTCCACCAACGCCACAGCGCGTTTGCAAATAATGACGATGCACAAGGCGAAGGGGCTGCAATTCGACCACGTATTGCTGCACGGCCTCGGACGTTCGCCGCGACCGCGCACGCCAGCCGTATTGAGTTGGTTCGATCTGCCGGATACGCAGGGCGGTGAGGAGAAAATAATCAGTCCCGTGGGACGACGTGATGACCTGACTCGTGACCCTTTGCATCAGTTCATCGAAAAAACAGAACAGGCAAAAGACGCGCACGAAACAGGACGCCTTCTCTACGTTGCCTGTACACGAGCGAAAAAATCGCTGCACCTGGTGGGCAATGCCAGGCTCAGCAAGAATCTGGACCGACTTCTAAAGCCAGTCTCGAGCACGCTGCTGTCTTTGCTGTGGCCGGCCGTTGAAAATCAATATGAGGATGTCTTCAAGGATTATACGGCGCCGCCGGACGACAGCGATCAAGGTGATTCCATCTGGATTCAGCCCGTGTTGCGGCGCTTTGAAACTCAATGGACCCTGCCGGAGCTTGCGGCATTACCGGGACAGCCGGATCTGGCAGGCGAGGAGGAGGCCGGTGCCTACAAAGTCGACTATTACTGGGTAGGTGTGGATGCGCGGCTTGCCGGGACCGTCGTCCATCGTTGGCTGCAATTAGCAACGGACGGCAAGGCGACACTTGATAAGGCCACGCTCAATGACCTGCGACCCGCGAGCAAGCGGTGGCTGCGAGAACTCGGTGCAGGTGACAGCTCCATCGGCGCGATCTGCGATCGTGTCGTGTCAGCACTGGAGGGTGTCGTTGGCGACGAGAAAGGTCGCTGGTTGCTGCAGGCGGACGGCTTCGCCGAACTTGCCCTGAGTGCGTACGTGAATGGCAAGATTCAATCAATCGTTATTGATCGTGTGTGCATTGATGAGGACGGTACACATTGGATTGTCGACTACAAGACCAGCACCCATGAGGGTGGCAACCTGGACGCCTTCCTGCAGGCGGAAAGTGATCGCTATCGGGGGCAGCTAAGCAAGTACGCCAGGATTTATGCGGACTACTCTGGCGCGGCAATTCGTTGCGCGCTGTATTTTCCCTTGCTACGTGAGTTCGTCGAGGTGGACGTACAGCGTTAGCAAGTGGTCCATCAATACAAGCTTGTTGGACCACTAGAACTGACCTTCGAGCCGCAACTCATACTGACCATGCTCATTGGGTGAACCTAAAAATCGCATTTGATTCTGGAGCTGTGGCGGCGTTGCGGATGTCGCGGCCAGCAAGCCGAGGAACTGATAGTTGCCGTCATCAGCAATATTGAGGCTGCCGGCGAGATCAACATAACCGTCGGTGTCTTCGACGCTTGCACCAATGCCGTCGCCTTGTGTGAAGAACTCCGCCCGAAACCCGCCGATTGGCACTGGGGATACCAGTGGCAGCAACAAGCCTGAAACCTCGGCCGTGCCTTTGGCCGCAACCGGCAGCCCGTCGGAAAAGCGCAAGTATTCGAATTGAACATTGAGAACGCCCTGCAGTCCGGTCATGCCAATACTTTGCTGCAGGCTCTGTACGGGCAAGGAGCCGGCCAGGTTGGTCAGATAGACATCGCCACCGAAGCCCAGCGCAACATCGGTTTCGATAAAACCCGACGCGAATTTGCCGCTAACTGCGACCGCCATCTTGCCGGTGATCAACTTGAGCGGCATCGCGCGCCAACGTATGTCTGAGACATAAGTGCCTTCGATCGAC
>JADFLJ010000006.1 GCA_022564475.1 Pseudomonadota bacterium | reverse complement strand
CGGCCCTCAGGGCACATTGTCCGGCAGCAATACGCCAGCCGGCATCGTGAAAATCGAGTCCAACAAGCCGAGCCAGGATTTCGATGCCTATGTCAAACTGGGCATCGGCAACCTGGATGTGACCGATTTTGAGGCCGCGATTGGCGGCGCTCTGAATGACAGTTGGTCTGCCCGCTTATCATTATTGCACCAGACTCGCGGCGACTGGGTAAGGAACAGCGGTTCCGACATTGACCCGTCTCTCGCGTTCCTTGATGAAGACGATTTTCTGGAAGGCCACACTGAGTGGGCCTACCGACTTCAGCTGGCCTACGATTCAGACAACTTTTCTGCCCTGTTCAACGTTCATGGTCGTGACCTGGATGGAACAGCAACCCTGTTCCGCGCCAACATCATCACACCGGGTACCAACGATTTCGAAAGCTTTTTCGATCCCGACGTCGTGAACTTTGACGGACGAAACGAGCAAACTCTGCGGTCAATCGGCTTGCTGGCGCGACTCGAATGGGATCTGGGCGAATACTCGCTTACCTCGATTACTGCCTTTGAAACCGTGCAAACGTTTAGCCGCGCAGATGTTGAAGGCGGTATTAGCGCAGATTTCGCGCCACCTTCCGGGCCCGGATTCATTCCTTTTCCCGCACAAACCGCGGACGGCATTCCTGACCACAGCCAATTTACTCAGGAACTGAGATTGAACAATGATGTGGCTAACCAGTTCCGTTGGCAGGTCGGCCTGTACTATTTCGATGAGCACCTTGAGGTCGACAGCTTTAACTATGCTGATCGAACAGATAATTTTGACGGCTTTGCGCACCAGGAGCAGGACACGACGGCCTGGGCTGTTTTCGGCCAGTTCGACTACGACCTGACGGACGATCTGATTTTGACCGCCGGATTGCGTTTCTCCGATGATGAGAAAGACTATGTGGCCTTTCGGACGACTGACTTGTTCGGCGTTCCCGCGCTGGGTCCTTTGCTGCCAGTATTTAGGAATCCCTCCGATTCACAAGTTAGCGGCAACCTTAGCCTCAACTACACGATTAACAGTGACGTCAGCATCTACGGCCGCTATGCGCGAGGATTCCGTGCGCCCAGTATTCAGGGCCGCGTGTTGTTCGGCAACGCCGTCACCGTCGCGGACTCCGAAACGCTCGACTCATTAGAAGTCGGCGTGAAAAGCCAGTTGATGGATAATCGATTGCGCTTGAATGTTGCCGTGTACGTGTTTGAGATAAATGATCAGCAATTGACTGCCGGTAGTGGTACGGCGAATGCAAACCAGCTGATCAATGCTGACAAGACCAAGGGCAGCGGCATCGAACTTGATGCAGAACTGGCGGCCACCGAGAACCTGAGCTTTTCGCTGGGTGTGAGCCTCAACAAGACGGAAATTGACGATCCTAATCTGTCCGTATTGCCCTGTGGTGCACCCTGTACGCCGCTGGATCCGGCCGGATCATTTCCGGGCAGTGTTTCTCTGGATGGCAATGACTTGCCACGAGCACCTGAGTGGACGGGTAATTTCGTTGCACGCTACACGGTGCCAATGTCCAACGGCGACTTGTATTTCCAGACCGATTGGGTGTATCGGGATGAATTCAGTATGTTCCTGTATGAATCGATCGAATTCCAGGCCGACTCATTCCTGGAAGGTGGTCTGAATATCGGCTATGTCACGGATCGCTGGGAAATCGCTTTGTACGGCAGAAACATCACCGACGAGCTCAAGCTGATCGCAGCAATCGACTTCAACAATCTTGAAGGCATTATAAATGAGCAACGCACATACGGCATCGAGGCGACTTTCAGGTTCTAGTCGCTCCTGACCGCTTGACGATGAGGGGCAGCGATTGCTGCCCCTTTTTTTCGCCCGTCATTTCGTGCAACCTGTGCTTATGAACAATACAAATAGAACGACGCTTGGCCAGATCCTGCTGCTGTGCTTTGTTGCTCTGGCAGCCTGCTCCGCCGATAGAGAATCCGGGAAAGTGGATGCCGGCTCGGACGACGCAATCGACCTGATTATCAAGGGCGATCATATCGTCACGATGGACGACGACCGCACGATCATCAGCAACGGCGCGGTCGCAGTTGACGACGGCATCATCATCGCGATCGGCACGCAGGCCGAAATCGAAGCTCAATTCAGGTCCCGTCAAACGCTCGCGGGCGACAAGCGTGTCGTGATGCCGGGGCTCGTGAATGGTCATGGCCACGCAGCAATGACACTGTTGCGCGGCGTCGCGGACGACCTCGAGCTGATGGACTGGCTCAACAATTACATCTTCCCGTCCGAGGTCGAATTCGTCGATTCGGAATTCGTGCGCATTGGCACCGAGCTCGCCTGCTGGGAAATGATTCGCGGCGGCACGACGACCTTCGTCGACATGTACTACTTCCCCGACACGATTGCCGAGGTTGTCGTTGATTGCGGCATGCGCGCGATGATCTCGGCAACTGTTATAGACCAGCGCAGTCCCGACGCGGAAGGCGCGGCAGACTCTATCTCGAAGGGCAGCGCTTTTATCAATCGCTGGAAAAACCGCAATCCACGTATAACACCGATGTTCGGCCCGCATGCCAACTACACACTGAACGCCGAGCAGCTGGCGGCTACACGTGCGGCCGCGATTGAGCTGGGCGTGCCGATCAGTATTCATATGTCGGAATCACCGTTTGAGCTGCAATATTCCCAGGATACGTTCGGGATGACGAGCATCGAAATGTACGAGTCGATCGGCTTTTTCGAGGGCCCGACGATTGCTGCGCACGTCGTCTGGCCGACAGCTGCCGAGATTCCAATCCTCGTCAGCAGAAAAGTCGGCGTCATTCACAACCCGACATCCAACATGAAAATCGCGTCGGGTATTTCACCCGTTGCGGAGATGCTGGCAGCCGGCGTTCGTGTCGGACTCGGGACGGACGGCGCGGCCAGCAACAACGATCTCGATATGTGGGAGGAAATGCGCCTCGCCGCGTTTCTGCAAAAGGTCGACCGTATGGATCCACGGGTGCTGCCGGCGGACACGGTTTTATCGATGGCGACGACGGGCGGTGCAACTGCGATCGGGCTTGGCGACATCACGGGCTCACTCGAAGTTGGTAAGCGCGCCGACATCATCCAGGTCGCTTTTGATGACGTACACCATGTACCGACCTTTAACGTTGTTTCACACCTTGTATACGTGACCGACGAGCAGGATGTGGCATCTGTTATTGTCGACGGGCAGGTATTGATGCTCGAACATGAGTTTTTGACGATTGATACAGAGCGCGTCACCGCAGAGGCGGTTGAGTTCGCAGCCCGGATTCAGGCCGCGCTCGAACAGAGAAATCGGGAGTAAACATGCTGCGTAATATTGCAGGTGCGATTATCGGTATTGCGGTTGCAGTGCTTACGGTGAAGTTTGTGGAGTGGTTTAGCCATTCACTGTACCCGTTCCCCGATGGCCTGGAGATAACCGATACCGAAGCCCTGAATGCGCACATCGGGTCTTTACCACTCACAGCGTTCTTGTTAGTGCTCGCCGGCAATCTCATTGCTACGTTCGACGGCGTAATTACCGCGTGCCTGATCGGCCGAATAAGGCCGTTCTTTTATGCGCTTTTGATTGGCATGCTGATGATCGCGGCCACGGCGAGCAATCTGCTGATGTTCCGGCATCCGAACTGGTATGCAGCAGCCGTCCTCATTGGCATCGTGCTTAGTGCGTGGTTGGCCATGATATTTGCCGGCAAGCTACGCGCGCGAAGGACCAGCGGGCAATGATCGCGATACAGGATCAGATCCCACACAATCACTGCTACGGCTGCGGCAAGGACAATCCCGACGGTATGCAGATTAAAAGTTACTGGGACGGCGAGGTGTCGACGTGCACCTATCACCCACAACCCGAACAATGCGCCGGGCCAACCCAGTTTCTCTATGGCGGCACGATCGCCAGCTTATTCGACTGCCACAGTATGTGCACGGCCATGGCACATCAATACGAACTCGAGGGCCGAGACATTGGCAGCGGTGATTCGATCTGGTGTGTTACCGCAAACCTCAACGTAAGCTTCCTCAAACCGGTCCCGATCGACCAGCCGGTTGAGCTGCGCGCGAGGATCGCCGAGTCATCCGGGAAGAAAACGATAATCGCGTGTACAATGTATTCCGGCGACACTGTCGTCGCGGAGTCGACGGCGATTGCCATCCGCGTTCCTGATTCCTGGCGCGAGGGAACCTAGCTCGTCTCCTGGTCTTTCTCCGCCCGAAGGCATTGGTAGGAGGGCCTTTAGGCCCGAAGGGGTTGGTAGGAGGGCCTTTAGGCCCGAAGGGGTTGGCAGGAGGGCCTTCAGGCCCAAACGGGTTGGTAGGAGGGCCTTCAGGCCCGAACGCAGTTAAAGCCGCTCCTACGCCTGAAAAACTGTATATAATGCGCAACTTTTCGCGGCGGACCTCCCGTGTTCCCTACAGACAAAATTCGAAATATCGCGATCATCGCTCACGTTGATCACGGCAAGACTACGCTCGTGGACCAGTTGCTCCGGCAGACCGGCACGCTGGGCGAGCGCGCCGACGTGCCCGATCGCGTCATGGACTCCAACGATCTCGAGCGTGAGCGTGGCATTACGATTCTCGCCAAGAACACGTCCATCAGCTGGAACGACTGGCACATCAATATCGTCGACACGCCCGGACACGCCGACTTCGGTGGTGAGGTTGAGCGCATCCTGTCGATGGTTGATGGCGTGCTGTTGCTCGTCGATGCCGTCGACGGCCCGATGCCGCAAACACGCTTCGTCACGCAGAAAGCATTCTCCTACGGCTTCACGCCGATTGTCGTGATCAACAAGATCGACCGCGACGGCGCCCGCCCCGACTGGGTGCTGGATCAGACGTTTGAGTTATTTGACCGCCTTGGCGCGAGCGATGAGCAACTCGACTTCCCCGTCGTCTACGCCTCGGCTCTACACGGTTACGCTGGTATGGACACGGACGTGAGAAGCGGTGACATCATGCCGCTGCTCGACGCAATTGTTAACAACGTGCCTGCGCCCGATGCAAACCAGGACGGTCCGCTGCAGTTGCAGGTCTCGAGCCTGGATTACAACTCCTACGTCGGCGTTCTTGGTATCGGTCGAATCAGCCGTGGCATCGCCAGGGCAAACAAAGGCGTTAGCCTCGTGCGTGTCGATGGCAGCGTGAAGAATGCACGGCTCATGCATCTCTATGCTTTTCACGGACTGGAGCGTGTGCGGGTCGAGGAAGCCGGTGCAGGCGATATCGTGATCTTCAGCGGCATTGATGACCTACGGATCTCCGATACGCTGTGCTCGCGCGATAAGCCCGAAGGCCTGCCGCCACTGCAGGTCGACGAACCGACCATCAGCATGACCTTCCAGGTCAACAAGTCACCCTTCGCCGGTCGCGAAGGCAAGTTTCTGACCAGTCGCCAGATCCAGGAACGACTCATGCAGGAGCTCAAACACAATGTTGCGCTGCGCGTTGCAGAGACCAGTGATCCGGATAAATTTCGTGTCTCCGGCCGCGGCGAGCTGCACTTGTCTATATTGATTGAGACAATGCGACGCGAGGGTTTCGAACTGGCTGTGTCACGTCCGATGGTCATTGAACATGAAGTCGACGGCGAAATTCACGAACCCTGGGAACTCGTAACACTCGACTTCGCTGAAGAATTTCAGGGCGGCGTCATGACCCGCATCGCCGAGCGCAAGGGTGAGCTGCTCAATATGGAGCCGGACGGCCGTGGTCGCGTACGCCTGGAGTACCGCATTCCGGCGCGGGGTCTTATCGGCTTTCGTACCGAATACCTGACGACCACCTCCGGCACGGGACTGTTCTATCACGTCTTCGAAAAGTACGCGAAGAAAGTAGGTGGTGAAATAGGTCAACGCAACAACGGCGTCATGGTGTCCAACGTCGCCGGCAAGGCGCTGGCCTATGCGCTGGATAACCTGCAGAACCGCGGCAAGCTGTTTCTCGGTCACGGCGCCGAAGTATATGAAGGCATGCTCGTCGGTATTCACATTCGCAGCAACGATCTGCCGGTGAATCCGACCAGGGCCAAGCAGCTGAATAATATTCGGGCCGCAGGCAATGACGAGAACATTCAGCTCACGCCACCGATCAAGTTTTCGCTGGAGAACGCGCTTGAGTTCATCGACGACGATGAATTGGTCGAGATCACGCCGAAGAGCATTCGACTGCGCAAGAAGTTTCTGTCGGAAGGCGAGCGTCGGCGCGACGTACGCAGGCGGGCCAAAGAAGCCGAACTGTAGGAGGGTCTTCAGGCCCGAGCTGTAGGAGGGTCTTCAGGCCCGACCTTGCAACTCGGGCCTGAAGGCCCTCCTACAAGAAACTCGTGCCGTAATCCATCGGCGACAAACCGAAGTGAGTCGCAATGCTTTGCCCGATGTCGGCGAAGGTATCGCGCTTGCCCAGTGAGCCGGGCTTGAGTCCAGCACCCAGGGCAATGACAGGTATGTGCTCACGTGTGTGATCGCTGCCCGGCCAGGTCGGATCGCAACCGTGGTCGGCCGTGATAATCAGCAAGTCGTCCGACTTTAGCTTGTTCAAAATCTCCGGTAGTCGCTGATCGAAGTACTCGAGTGCAGTCGCGTAGCCCTGCACGTCACGTCGGTGACCGTACAACATGTCGAAGTCGACGAAGTTCGTGAAGATAATGGCGTTGTCCTGCGTTTCATCGATGGCCTTCAGCGTCGCGTCGAATAACGCTGCATTGCCATTTGCCTTAACCTTCTTCGTGATGCCCTGATGCGCGTAAATATCTGCGATCTTGCCGATGCTGACGACGTCCCCACCTGCTTCGACGAGTTTGTCGAGCACAGTCGGCGCCGGCGGCGGCGTTGTGAGATCGCGGCGGTTTCCTGTTCGAGCATAACTATCGGGTCCGTCGCCAATAAAAGGCCGGGCGATGATGCGACCGATGTCGTATTCATCAACCAGTTCGCGGGCGATGTCGCAGAGATCGTACAAGCGCTGCAATCCAAAAGACTCTTCGTGACACGCGATCTGAAACACGCTGTCGGCGGACGTATAGAAAATCGGCTTGCCGCTGCGGACATGCTCGTCACCGAGCTCAGCGATAATCGTCGTGCCGGACGCGTGGCAGTTGCCGAGATAACCCGGCAAATCTGCGCGCTCGACCAGTTTATCGAGCAAGTCCTGCGGAAAGGTATCGGTCAGCTTCTTGAAGTAGCCCCATTCGAACAGGACCGGAACACCCGCGATTTCCCAATGACCGCTGGGCGTGTCCTTGCCACTCGATAATTCCGCGGCGTAGCCGTAGCTGCCTGTTATTTCGATGTCAGGGTCGGCGCCAGCAGCGAACTCGCCAGAGCTTTCCTGGCCCGCGTGGAACAGGCCGAGCCTGGCGAGATTAGGAAGTTTTAGTGGCCCCTCATCGGATTCGGCACGCACACGAGCAATGCTTGCGAAGGTGTTGGCGCCAACATCGCCGAATCGTTCGGCATCGTCGGTCGCACCGATGCCAAACGAATCCAGAACCAGAATGATTGCGCGCCCCATGGGTGCACTCTAGCAAATACGGCTAGCTGGTGGGGGTGCCTGTTAATCGTAGGAGCGGCTTTGCCCGAAGGGCCACACCGTGAGCCGCAACGGTCGCGGCTGAAGCCGCTCCTACATTGCCCGAAAGGCCACAGCGCGGGCCGCGTCAGTGGTGTTCGGGCACCTCTGGCACGAAGGTACTCTCACCGTAATATTCCAGGCGGGTTTCTTCGATGTAGTTGCCCTCGGCAGCCATCATCGCGATGAGGACGAGTATCGCCACGGGTGGGCCGAGAATCGCCAGCTTCAACGCCAGGCGTTCCCACTTCATGTGCATGAAAATGGCGATGATGAAGCCCGCCTTGAGGAACATGAATGTGAGAATCAACGCCCATCGCAACATCCCCTGAACATTCAGGTAGTCGACCATGTACGAGAAAAAACTCAGTACGAACAGCAGAACCCAGACCGTAAGATAGATCTTGATTGGATGTTGTTGCCCTTCTTCACTTGCCATGCGGACGTCCCTTACCAGAGGTAGAAGAATGCGAAAATAAAGACCCAGACGAGATCGACGAAGTGCCAGTACAGGCCCGTGATCTCGACAATTTCATAGTTGTTGCCGCGCCTTTCGTAATAGCCGCGTTTCACGCGGAACGCGATGACGAGCAAGTAGATCACGCCGACGGTTACGTGCATGCCGTGGAAGCCCGTGATCATGAAGAAACTTGCCCCGAACTGCGCCGCACCGAACGGGTTCTCCCAGGGCCGTACGCCTTCCTGAATTAACTTCGTCCACTCAAAGGCTTGCATGCTGACGAACGAAACACCGAGCATTGCCGTCGCGAACATAAGCCAGAAGGTTTTGTTCTTTTCCTTGCGGTAGCCCATGTTGACGGCCATGGCCATCGTGCCCGATGAGGTGATCAGGATGAACGTCATGATCGCAATCAGAATAAGGGGTATCGGTTCACCGCCGAACGACAGTGCGAAGACTTCGCTGGGAACCGGCCATGCGTCAGTTGCGGCAAGTCGCACGGACATGTAAGCGACCAGAAAACAACTGAAGATGAAGGTGTCGCTGAGCAGGAAGATCCACATCATGGCCTTGCCCCAGGGCACGCCAAACGCCTGCTTGTCCCGCGAGAAGTCGTGGCTCACGCCGCTCGCGCCCGAGGGCTCTACCGTAGTATCCAATACCGCTTCTGACATTAATCAGTTTCCTTGCAAATCAGGTCGACAACAGCAATCCAAACAAGACCAGCCAAACGATGAGCAGAAAGTGCCAGTACAATGCGCACAGCTCAATGCTGCGTCGTACCGACTCGGTATCCTTGCCACTCATGAGCCTGACCGTCGCCCTCGTCCACACGTACATACCGCCGAGAATATGCACGGCGTGTGCACCGGTCAGAAAAAAGAAAAACGCGTTCGCCGGATTGCTCGTTACATATTGCCCGGACGCGTTCAGTTGCTGCCATGCGATGAACTGCCCGATCACGAACACCGATGTCAGCAACCCGGTTACGATCATGCCCGGCAGGAGTTTCGACTCGTCATTTCGGACGGCCGCATTGCGCGTCCACTGGAACGCCAGGCTCGCGACAACGAGAACGCCCGTGTTCATCCACAAGATCCCGGGCTCTGTGAGTGGGATCCAGTCGCCCAGATCCATTCGCAATGTGTAGGCACTCACGATCAAGGCGAAAAAGGACGTAACAACGGCCAGCAACGTCACTAGCCCGATCAGTTTCGAATGGGCGTTCATCGGTCCCTGATGTGCGGTGTCGCTAACGACGTCCGCAACCCACGGCTCCGCGTTAAAGGTTTGCTTTAACAACCAGCCGAGCAAGCCGCCGAGAATGACTGCGAGAACAATAAGAATGTATTCCACTAGTCCACAACTCCGTGGTCGCGACCCGCAGGCGCCTGCTCAGGCGGCACGGTTTGTGGAATAAAATCGTCCTCGTAGCCCGGCACGCTGTAGTCGTAGGCCCAGCGGTGTACGACGGGCAGATCAGGACCCCAGTTGCCGTGTTTTGGCGGCGTGTCCGGTGTCAGCCACTCAAGCGTGGTCGCATCCCACGGATTCGGATCCGCTTTCTTGCCGCTTTTCATGCTCCAGATCATGTTGACGAAAAACAGGATCTGCGTCGCCGCAACAAATAAGGCCGATATCGTGATGGCGGCATTCAACGCCTGCGCCGATTCGGGCAGGAAGTCCGTATTGCCCATCGCGAAGTAACGCCGCGGCACACCCTGGAAGCCCAGGTAATGCATTGGCAGGTAAATCGCATAGGTACCGAGGAAGGTCATCCAGAAATGCCACTTGCCGAGCGTCTCGTTGTACATCTTGCCCGTGATTTTCGGGAACCAGTGATAGATGGCGCCGAATACCACAAGAATTGGCGACACGCCCATCACCATGTGGAAATGTGCGACCACGAAATAGGTATCTGACAGCGGCATATCGATCGTGACGTTACCCAGGAACAGACCCGTCAGCCCGCCATGAATAAACGTAAATATGAAACCGATCGCAAACAACATCGGCACGCGGAGGTGAATGTTGCCCTCCCACAGAGTCAGCACCCAGTTGTAAACTTTTATCGCCGTCGGCACCGCGATAATCAACGTCGTCGTCGCGAAGAAGAATCCGAAGTAAGGATGCATCCCTGATACGTACATATGGTGCGCCCAGACAACGAACGACAAACCGCCGATCGCGATGAGTGCCCAGACCATCATGCGATAGCCGAAGATGTTCTTGCGAGCATGTACGCTGAGCAGATCCGACACGATACCGAATGCCGGTAAGGCGACGATGTACACCTCGGGATGACCGAAGAACCAGAACAAATGCTGGAACAGGATCGGGCTACCACCCACAAAACCCGGGTCAACGCCCATTGAGCTAATCGCCGGCATGAAGAAACTCGTGCCGAGATTCATGTCGAACAACATCATGATCGCGCTGACGAGCAGTGCCGGGAATGCCAGCAAGCCGAGAATCGTTGCGATGAAGATGCCCCAGACCGACAACGGCATGCGCATCAGCGTCATGCCGCGGCAACGTGCCTGCAACACCGTCGTAACGTAATTCAGGCCGCCCATGGTGAACGCGACGATGAATACGGCCAGCGACACCAACATCAGCAATATGCCCCATTCGACACCCGGCGTCCCGGGCAGGATCGCCTGCGGCGGGTACAAGGTCCAGCCGGCTCCCGTCGCGCCTCCAGGCACGAAGAAACTCGCCAGCAGGATAATGACCGACAGGAGGTAGGCCCAGTAACTGAGCATGTTCATGTACGGGAACACCATGTCGCGGGCGCCACACATGAGCGGAATCAAATAGTTGCCGAAGCCGCCGAGAAACAATGCTGTCAGCAGGTAGATCACCATGATCATGCCGTGCATCGTGATGAACTGGTAATAGCTCTCCGGATTGATGAACTCAAACTCGTTAGGAAAACCGAGCTGCAATCGCATCATGAGCGACAGGCCGAGTGCGATCAGGCCAACGAAAATCGCCGTTATCCCGTACTGGATGGCAATGACCTTGTGGTCCTGACTCCAGACGTACTTCCTTATGAATGTCTGCGGATCGTGATGTTCAATCTCGTGATCGCGATCTGCAATTGCAACATATGATGACATCTTCGATTTCCTATAGGGTATTGATGTAGGCCATCAAGTCATTGATTGCCTGCTCGTCCTGCACGATGGCGCCCATAAAGCCCATCTGCATTCCGTAAAAGTCCTGCTTATGCGTACCGCGGACACCGTCCTTGAAATTCTGTAATTGCCTGGCCATGTACCAGTCGGTCATGCCTGCTGTGCGAGGTGCATTCAGCGCCTGGATACCCATGCCATCCTTGCCGTGGCAATAGGAGCAAACCCTGTAGAGTCGCTGCCCATGGTCCGCATCACCAGCAATCGTGTGCGGCGCAGGTGTATCCGGAAACGACTGGATGTATGCAATGACATTGGCGATCGACGCATCGTCGAACAGGGTCGCAGCCATCGGTGCCATCTGTCTGCCATAAGTGTCGTCTTCATGCACACCGCGCAAACCATTCTGGTAAGCCTTGATCTGGCGTTGCAGGTACCAGCCACTCTGGCCGGCGAGCTTCGGTGCGTTCATCGCCACCGAGCCTTCGCCTTGCTGACCATGGCAGGCGCCACAGATTGCGTATTGAGCTGCGCCAATATCCGCGTTGCCGACGACAACAACTTGTGATTCGGCAAACGTCTGTTGCTTCGCGATCCACGCGTCGTAATCAGCTCTTTCATCGACAATGATTGCGCCGCGCATCGTGTGGTGCGCAATACCGCAAAGCTCTTCGCACAAGAGTTCGAATCGTCCTGCCTTGGTCGGCGTCAACCATAGATAGGTCTGTGTGCCGGGTACCAGGTCCATCTTGACGCGGAACTGTGCCACCGTGAAGTTGTGCAATACGTCTTTGGAACGCAGCAGGAATTTGACGGGCTGGTCGAGCAGGATATGCGCTTCGGGATGCGCTACAACGAGATCATCCTGGCCGTTGGGGTCCGCGGGATCGATGCCGAACGGGTTGTCCATCGTGATACGTTCGGCATCAACTTCGCCAAACTTGCCGTCAGCGCCCGGATAGCGATACGACCAATGCCATTGCTGACCAACGGCCTCGACGACATCCGCCTCTTCCGGCACATTGACGAACTCCGCCCAAACGAACAGACCCGGCGCGAGCATCAATGCAACGCCGACCCCTGTGATACCAGTCAACCAGTATTCGAGTTTTTTGTTTTCGGGTTCGTACTTGGCACGAGCATCTTTCTTATAACGATACTTGATAATCGCATAAGCCATGAACAGGTTGATTGCGACGAAGACAATACCGGTAACGATGAAGGTAATGTTGATCGTCAGGTCGATCGTCCCCCAGTTGGATGCCAACGGGGTAAAAGTCCAGGGACTTACGAAGTGGAAGATAACGGAACCGACGACGAGCAGGATCAAAACAACAGCTAAAGGCATACTTCACGCATCCTTGGTTGATCAGTGTAATTTATCCAGCCGCGACGGGGGCGTTGCTGGTTATTCCAATGTGCCAGTTCGCTTTTCTGCTTAGCCGCTATTCCCCGTATGTGCCGCTTGTTCGATATTTTGATATCAGCGAACTGATCCCCGCCGTGAGGATAAGGGAATCAAACTTCGATTTCCACCAGGAAAAATGCCGCGAGCTGCTGCTCTCGTTTGCGTCTGATCCGCAGGCTCACACGCCTGAATCAGGGAAACAGTCCGATTTCCTTCCTAACGGCTTGCTCGGCCTTTTTGAGATCCGCTTCGAGATTTTCGAGTTCTTTCCGCAGCGGCGCTGTCATGACGGCTGGGTTGATAATCAGCTGTGGCTGAAAAATATTGCCGGGCGGAGTGGTAATAAGCACTACAGGAGGCTCCGGCTGATTGAGATTGAGCAGCACGATCACGATTGTCACAGCCGCGATACCGGTCAGACTGCTTGCCCACCACGTAGAACGCGGTCGCTGCGGCGCTTCACTTTCCCGCGCTCGCTCGGGCGTGATGCCGTGCAGCGATGCCCGTATTCGGTCATCGAGTTCAGCAGAGACCTCAACATTGATATTGGCCGCGTCTTCGCGCAGCTGTCTGGCGAGTTTATCCATAGGCTTCACTTTCGTTCGTCTGCTGGTCGCGGTTCAGCTCCGCTTCAAGCGCACGACGTCCTCGTAACAGGTTTACTTTGGTCCATGAGTTCGATCGATCCAGCACGACGGCAACATCTTTGATCGACATGTCCTCTACATAGCGCAACCACATCGCCGTATACACTTCGTCCGACAGCAGTCGACGCGCGCTTTGCCACAGGTTTTCGCATTCCGAATCCGCGATACACAATTTGAGCGGATCGCTTTCTTCATCTCGCAATTCGCCAAGTTCGGCGACGTGGTCCGTTTGCAGCCGGGCGGCATTGCGAATCGCGATGCGATATAACCAGGTGCTGAATCGCCAACGCGAATCGTAGGATTGGAGATAGCGATAGGCGTTGATGAAGGTATCCTGCAACGCATCTTCTGCATCCGCGTAGCTTTCGCAACGAGTAAGCAAGAAGCGCAGCAGCCGTTCACGATAACTGCGCACGAGCTCGGTGAATGCGATCACCGAGCCCGACTTTGCGGCATCTATGAGGTCAAGTTCGTCAGTCACAACAGAGTACGGGTCCAGTCGCCCTTGCTCAGGCTTCGTCCATCGCCGCTTTGATTACTTCCGGGCTCACGATTACGCTGACCTTGAGCTTATTGTCCGTCACGTCAACTTTGATGCTGCGCAGAGTTGCACTAAGGTTCGGATCCAGGTCGTCGCTGAACGCAGTGATCGCGACCAGGCCACGCACGATACTGGCCAGAGACTCGGCCATTTCAGGCTCTGCCGTCGTCAGCTGTGCCTCGACGACGATATTGTCGGCGATGTCCGCGACCAGGATCGCAGCATGATTCGTGTTGCGCAGAATATTGGATTTGAAACCGCCCTCTTCCTCATCAAAGCCCTCGGTATCCATGCCCGCCTGAATCAGGCTTCTCTCAGCCGTGAGAATAAACAAGGCGCCATTGTGGCTCTTGCTTCCGGCTATCTTGCCACCATTGGCCAGCATCGCCTGCAATTGCTGTTCGCTGGTCGCCGCGATCAACTTGTTATTGACGGCGAAGCTGAAATACAGCTCATTATTAAATCCGTCTATGTCTATGTCGTTATTGTCATCCTCATCGCGCTCGACAAAGTAATAGGTCTTGCGTTGGTATTTCAGCATGTCGAATTTCCTGGCGCCGGCTGCGGCAGCGAGCACTTTATCTTTTGTCGCTTGGGAAATAGCGCCTTCGAGAACAAAAACCACGCCATTCTCATCTGTGGCATACGCCGTAATACGATCTACTTCGGTCGCGACATCGATTTCGGCGTCGTCACGAATTTCTTCGAATACCTCGCCATCGAGCCAATCCCACAGGCTCTTGCCTGCTGTTGATGACTGCATTTCCCGGAAATCGACGTGGACATACCAAGTCGTTGCGCTCGGCAGGTCGTCGGCATCAATGCCGCCGAAGGCCATGGCCGGAGACAAGAACAGGATGCAGGCTGTAACCAGTTTGAGATAACGCATTTGATCAGGTCCTTTAATTCACTTGTATGGACTCTTATAGCGTCGAAATCCCCGATTGGTTACACATTCGGCTGGCCCGACTCGGGTTCTTCCTTCCATGTGAACCGGCTGACGAGCCAGGTCAACAAGAATCCCACCGTAAATGCCGGAATCGCCTCGTAGAGGTTGTAGGCATGTTCCTTGAATACGACAACCCAGGTCACGCTGGTCAGAAAGCCGCCGAGCATGCCGGCGACGACACCTTGGCGTGTAATCTTCCTGTAATACAAAATGCCCAACAGCGCCGGCCCGAAGGCGGCGCCAAGCCCGGACCAGGCGAATAACACAAACCAGAAGATGTACTGCCCATCGGGCAATGCGAACACAACGCCAATTGCACCGATGATCACCGTTACGAATTTGCCGTAAGCGGCCAATTGTCGATCGGATTTATCGCTGCCAAAGATTTTCTGCATCGTGTCCCGGACCACGGCAGACGACGACAGCAGTAACAATGAATCGACGGTGGACATGATCGCTGCCAATACGACGACGAGCAGCAAGCCCGCAATCAACGGTGGAAACAGGTTGCTGGAGATCGTCGGGAAGATCGTGTCTGCATCCTCCAGGCCCGGGAACAACGCTCGCCCGGCGACACCCACGGTCACGGCGCCACTCAGATAGACAATCATCACGCCGATCGACATGACACGCGCCTTGCGCACTTCGCCGTCGTCTCGTGCCGACATGTAGCGGATCAACATCTGCGGCACACCGAGGAACGGCAGTCCGATCGCCATGAAGCTCAGGATAACGACCCAGCCCGAAATGCCGTCGCCCGTCACGGCAAACATATCAAGCAGATTCGGATCTTGTTGCTGCAGTGATTCTGTAACACCGCTCCAACCGCCGGACGCATAGATCGCTGCGGCGGGCACCAGAATCAGGCCCAGTAACATCAGCACGCCCTGAACGACGTCGGTGTAGGAAACGGCCTTGTAACCACCTATAAACGTATAGCCAACGATAATGATGGCACCGATAATGACGCCCGTTTCGTAGTCCCAACCCACAAAGCTGCTCAGCGCTTTGCCTGATGCGACCATTTGTGCCGTGACGTAGGTCGTCACCATGATCAGGATGATCGCGACGGCAACGCCGCGGATAAGATGCATCTTGTCGTCGAACTTCGCGGCCATGACGTCCGGGAGAGTTATCGAGTCCGTCTCATCGCCGAGCTTCTTGAGCTTTCTGGAAATCAACCCCCAGGACGCTGTCAGCCCGATGATCTCGCCGATGACAACCCAATAAGCCTGTGCGCCAACCGTATAACCCATGCCTGTCAGGCCCAGCAGCAGCCACCCCGACTCACCCGTCGCATTGGCGCTAAACGCGACCACCCAGAACGGCAGTTTCTTGTCCGCAATAAAGTAGCCTTTCAGCGATTGCGAGTCGCGGCGACTCCAGAGCGCAAGCGCGATCAATACCAGCAGATACGCGCCCAGTACCAGTATCGGAGTGCTCACTTAATAACCCTGTTGCAGCAGCGCGCCCAGCGCTCCGATCGGCGAGCCCGGCGGTACGGTCACTGCCAGCAAAGTCTCAATGCTTGCAGGGTCCGCAAGCACCCTGTCTATTTTCAGTTGCGCGAGACGCAAAAACGCGAGCTCATCGTTATCGGCCGACACCAGCCTCTGTGTCCGGCCGCGCAGACGATCAACGGCCGCAAGCGCCGTTGCGCGAACCGCATTGTCGACAGACTCGGTGACGGCGAGCCGTAGCAGCCCATCGAGCACCAGCATGTTGGTTTGTCGTTGCAGCATTGCGTTGTCGGCACTTGTTCTTTTGTCCCAGCTTGCAGCAAGCAGGCCGTCGACTAATTCCGAAAAAGACGGCGATCCGGATCTGCTCATACGTGCTGCACGCTGAGGATGGAGCAACACCTGCAGCGTGAGCGTCACCGAGCTTGCGGCTGGTGCCAGCGGGTCGAATGTCACGCCCGTTGCCCCCGTGAACGCTTCGCGAGATTTCGGATTTCCGGGCGGCCGCGGCGGAATGATCGCGACCAGATCAGCGGACAAACTCAATACATCTGCCTGCAGCGTGCCGTACATCACGTCCATGGCTTGCCGCTGGCGTGCCTCACTGACGGCAGCCGGCACATCCTGGCCGTCGCCGCGCAGCGCATAATCGAAATAACTGCCACCGATCAACTTCCCGACCGCTTGCAGTTGAAAACGATGCAGGAGATAAATTGGCACCAGCACTTCTTCGAGCCTTGCCATTGGACGACCATCCCGAATCACGTTCTCGGAAAAACGATTCAGCGCATACGCCCTCACATCCAGAAGATGCTCCAGCTCAGCGATTGCATCGGCGCCGTTGTCCCATAGATTGCCGTCCGGATGCGCCGCGCCGAGCGAGCGAGAATCACCGTCTGCCACGAAAGCGTAATTATCCGCAATCGTTTGTTCAATGATTGACTGGCGCTCCGCATCCGCATCCATCTCAATCGGAAAATCCTGGTAAGCATAGAGAACCGTGCGCTTGTCCCAGTCGCCAATACCAATACCGTAAGCATCGGACAGGTCGATGTCGCCGTTTTCATCAAACGTGATCAACGGAAACGGGTAATCCATGACCGATGACCGCTCCTGCGTACTCGCGGCGAAATTGTGTTCGAAACCAAGCGTATGCCCTACTTCGTGCGCCGCTAACTGACGAATACGTGCGAGTGCCATGTCGATCATGTCGTCCGGCACATTTTCGTCAATGTAGGGCGCGAGCAGCCCCTCGGCAATCATGTAGTCCTGACGCACGCGCAGCGAGCCCAGCGTGACATGCCCTTTCATGATCTCCCCGGTACGAGGATCCAGAATTGACGAACCGTAAGACCAGCCGCGCGTCGAACGATGAACCCACTGGATGACGTTGTACCGGACGTCCATCGGGTCGGCGTCTTCAGGCATCAGCTTCACCTGGAACGCGTCGCGATAACCGGCTGCCTCGAAGGCCTGGTTCCACCAGAGCGCGCCCTCGATTAGTGCTGATCGCACGGGCTCCGGAGCGCCACGATCAACGTAATAAACAATCGCTTCGACGGCCTCGCTGACATCGGCCTCCGGGTTCTTCTTCTGCAGCCGGTGGCGACGGCCGTAATTCACTCGCAGGGGTTCGCCAATGTCGCTCGCATAATCCAGGAAACCCGCACGCTCGTAGGACAGCCCGATAATCCCGGCGCGTGGATCGTAGGCCAACGGCTCGAAATCATCATCCGGCAGACGAATAAAGGAGTGATGAGAATGCACGGTGATTGACGCCGGGTCGGGAACGACGGTCGGCAAGTGTTCGCCCGCCGGCTTGCCGGTATAGGTCACGACCGCTTCAATTTCGGTGTTGTCCGGGAATGCCTTTGTGCGTGGCATGAACATCATTGAGCGCGAGGCATCAACCGAGTAAGAGCCTTCCGCAGACTCATTCAAGCTTGCCGAGAATTCATGTGCGTCACGCAGGAAGAAATCCGTGCCATCAACCAGCACCGCGCCGTCGCTCTCGCTGGCAACTTCAAATCCCCAAATAACCGAACGTGCAAAGGACTCATCGACGGCCTGCCGCTCGTCCGCATCACCACTGATTGCCCGGTAGTCGAGGTTGTCTGCGATCAGCAATACTTTCGAGCCGCTGCGAACGAATCGCACAATGCGGGTTGCGCCAAGCTGGCCACGATCGAGGCCAAGGTCGTTGGACCCGACACCGCGCGATAACGAGGATTGATACAACAAGGGCGTGTCGAACTCATCGATGCGAAACAGCAAGCGAGCCTGCTGTTCGTCCCAGTAAAGCGTCACGAAACCATCGAGAACTTCGTAGTCGTCGGCGGACATACCACGGTCGGTGGCAGAGCCACCGCCGCCACATGCAGCAAGACACGCCAGTATGAGTAATGGCAGAAAACGGTGCAGCATTCGTACTCCTGATTATTATTCCTGGTCGAGTTCAGCGTCCCGTGTTATTCGCCCCGCGATGATTCCGGCGACCAGTGAGAATACGCCAATGCCGAACAGGTATTCAGGATAACGACGGGTTACGCCGCAATAGAAAATCAATGCCAGGTTTGCGAACTGAAATACGTTGATGAATCTGCTCTTGCGGATCGTCATTTTCGGAAACCGAAGACGCGAAATCATTAGTAAAGCGAACACAAACATCAGGACAGGCAGGTAAAGCTGCAGGGGCATCCCTGTCGCGATTGCTTCGTGATGCAATAACACGAGAATCAGGGAGGACAGCAAGCCACCGCCGGCAACCGTAATCGGAATCCCTGCAAACCAACCGGTACGCGGTTTCGACGTGTCCAGATTGAATCTCGCCAGGCGCATGGCGCCGGCAAGTGTAAAAGCGCCGCAAGACGCCGCCAGCACCCAGAACTGGCCAGACTCGACTTCCACTCCGCCAATTTCGATGCCGGCATTCAATACCAGTACCGACGGCGCAACGCCGAAGGAAATCAGATCCGACATGGAATCGAATTCGGCGCCGAAGTTCGATGTCGCCTTCAACAGCCTCGCCACCATGCCATCGAGCGTATCGAGCAGGCCGCACCAGACGATCATCCAGGCAGCAAGCTCCAGGTTGCCAAACTGCGTCGAAACAATGGATGACAACCCGAAAACAAGACTCAGGGCTGTAAGGCTGTTGGGAATGCTGTAACGGATAATGGAAACGGCCGATCACCGAAGGATTGACATAGGACAGTGCCCATTCTGCAATGGGGGCCGATCTTTATCCAGTTTTGACGCGGCTTCCAGCTAACGCCGACCTCGTGTGCTGACGCCGAGCGGTCCCCGCGGCATCACGATTTGCATCGCGATTCCGTCGCGCATGAAACTGACCACAACGCGCTCCCCCTCATTGCCCTGCATCGCCTGCCGGGTCAAATCGTAGGAGCTGAAAACGCGTACACCATCGTAGTGAGTGATTTCATCGCCGGGCCGCAGGCCCGCTGTCTGCGCCGGGGAGGACTCGAACACCGACCCGATGCCGACGGCTGTCGATCGGCCTCCAGCTTGCAGATACATCTCGTACTGCACATCTCCCAGTTCCTCGCGCAACATGGCATTCATGTTCAGGCCCGGGTTCATCGGGTTCATTGGCTCGCCTGTGCGCATCGAATCGTACTGGTTCCGCAATACCACCATTTGCAATTCCGACTCGCGTCGAACAACCCAGCTGGCGCTGGCGGCTGAAAAACCAGCGCCCGTGAGCCTCGCGAGACGTTGCTCTGCTTCGCTCGGTCGATCACTGCGCTGTCTTCTGCGGGCCTCCGCAATGGCGTCGCCTGTCTCGCCACGCACTATTGCAGATTGCTGTACTTCGAAGGCCTGCCTGACAACATCGAGCGACTCCAGCTCCGCATAAAGACTGAAGATTTCTTCTTCGAGTAGCTGCCGGGCCTGGCGTTCGACATTGATGGCGGTTTCGAGGGCCCGCAGGCGCTCGTCGAATTTCGTGTTGGGCTCAAGACCTGTTGCAACCGGCTGGATGGATTCCGGCACATCGATATAAAGGGCTGCAATGGCAAACCCGACCAGCAGGCTAACAACGACAGCGATCGTGAGTTTGGGCATTGCCTGCGTCACCTCAGTGGCTGACGTTCGCTGCTGGATTCGTGGCCGATTCAAGCCTTGCGAGCGCCTCTGCCGCCGCTTTGCCGTATTTGCCGCCCGACGTCGAAATAAGCCTGTAATGTTTTATTGCGACCGTCGTTTGCCCGCGTTGTTCCGAGATTTCACCAAGCATGAAATGCGCCGGCACCGTGGGCAGGAGCTCAATACTGCGCTCCAGGTCGGAAACAGAGCCGTCGATTTGTTGCAACTCCTTCTTCGCAATTCCGCGCTGTACGTAGTAATAGAAAAATCCGTCGCGTCGATCGAGCGCACGCGTGTAGTTGGTGACAGCCCACTCATAGTTATGCTCTAGCAATCGAACGTCACCGCGTAACGCATGAAAGTTCGCTTCTTCAGGGAACAGTTTCAATGCCTTGTTCGCCAGCGCCAGCGCTTCTTCAGGTTTGTTTTCGGACAGTGCCTTGCGCCCCTCGTCATAGGCCGCATACGCAGGGCCGGCGTCCAGGGTTATTCGCATCGCACGCTGGAACGCCTCTTTGCCGAGAATACCGCCCTCGGGCAGCATCGCGGCGGTCGCACGATTTGCGTTTACGCGATCCTGCGACGGTGGATGGGAGGCAAACAAACCGCTCACCCAGTCCGGCTGATGGCTATCGTTGAGCCGAACAAAGGTCGCTTGCAAATACACTGCGCCGACCGGGTCATAGCCGGCTTTGGACATGTACTGCATGCCGTAGCGGTCCGACTCAAGCTCCGCGCCACGCCCGTATTTCTGCGTAATTAGCGCAGCGGCGGTACTCGCACCGCCGACGGCGAGATCACCGTAGTCGCCCTCACTCGCCACCGCGGCCGTCGCCACAACAAGTCCCGCCATGATCATGCTGCGCGAACGCTGCTGGGCACTGTGCCGGGCAGCTGCGTGCACGATTTCATGGCCCAATACCGCCGCGAGCTCCGCCTCGGACTGGAGTTCCGTCAACAAGCCGCGATTGATCGCGATTTTGCCGCCCGGTAGCGCCCATGCGTTGGGTACGGAATTATTAAGGACGACAAACTCGTAGGGCAGAGCCACGCCGCTTTCTGCCGCAAGCTTTGCGCCGACGCGGCTTACGTAAGCTGTCAGCACCGGGTCCACATCGTGCAAGCCGCCCTGCGATTGCTGCATGGGCCTGTAATTGCGCTCACCCAGCTGCAAATCAGACTCAGTGCTGACGGTCATGAATTGCCGCTCCCCGGTCACCGGGTTCACCGAGCAAGCCGACATTAGCGCCAGCAACAGCGCGGCAGCGGCGAGTTTGAGAGCAAGCCTGTCTGCGTGTTGAGACATTGGATCCAACCTTTTAATGTTGCTGGTCAGGTGACGTTAGCGGCCGGACTCCCAGCGGTCAATACTGCGCAAGGGGCCAACCGGGCACAAGTGCTCTCTGGCTTGATTGCCCGCTAGTTTCGCCCACAGGTCATGCATCGCCCGCATCTCGCAGCCGGGCGTGCCAAGCAAAGCGGACAGCAGAAACGACAGGCCGAGGTGAGCGAAAATGTACAGTTCCCAAACCCAGATCGCCTGAGCCAGTATCTCAGTCTCCAGCATGCCCTGAGCATGGAATCCGTAAGCGGCAACGAGCAGGAGTGCGCCGCCGCTGACGATTGCCGGCCATTTTTTCCAGCCTCGGGAATAGCCAATATTAACCACGTAGCTGACGAGGAAAAGACCCGGCAGGATTCCGTTCCAGATCACGCCGCGGATATGTCCCGCGGTGTTCAGCATGCTGTGTTGCACATCGATCAGCCCGACCACGTAAAATACACACATCGCGCCGAACGCGAGTCGCGCCAAGCATCCTGCCGGGCCCGGTCTGGCTATGGTCCCAGGCGCCTCAAGCTGCAGGTCCGTCGCCGCCATTAGTGACTCACATTTGCGTCGTCGATCTCGAACAAGTCGACTTCAAGAATGATCGAATCGGTAATTTCCGTTGCAATAACAGCGCCATCCGCAGCCCGGTACTCAATTCGATAGGGGAAGCGAATTCCTGAGGATGCTCGAAAATCGCTTTGTACAATGGCTAGCGCAATGTCTCCTTCATCAAACATCTCCATGCGCACGACATCGCCACTGTGGCTGTCCACATACATATACCAATCAGGCCCACCATTCTGTTGCAAGGCCAGTTTCCAGGTGAGGATGTCGCCAATCTTCCGCATCCCCAGCATTTCGACTGCATGACCTTTGGCGGGCCATTCGACGAACAGCCCGTCGAACTCGAAGGTATCGAGAAGCGTTGTCTCAAGCGAACTTAGCAAGCGCCTGTTTTGTGCTGCTGCCGCGGCCGAGCTGGTTTTTCCGGCCTCGTCCGTCGAAGATGCATCAATAAGCAGCAAGTCGCGCTGAATAATATTCGGTCTGCTCCTACTGACGGTTAGCTCGAAGGCTTGAAAATCCGTTTCTATGCGCCCTGTAGAGACAACACTTTGCACACGTTTCAGGTTCGCGTATCCGCCTCGCCCCCGAATATGCAGTGCAACCGCTACGTTGCGCGGCTGGCCAACGACCGATATTTCCGTGCCATCGGCATTGCGGCCGGATTGGTTCTGAGAAGACATGGCCTGATTTGTGAAACGACTCGCATCGACGGAAGCAAGCGCTGCCATGGTTTTTTGAGCGAAACGCTTTGCGTCCAGGAGTAACTCCTGCGGGAAACCTCCCGAGCCTCCAAGCTGATGTTCGTAATACAGTGGCTTCGGTGGCAAGGTCCCGTCCCACCGCGCGTCCGGGCCGTAGATCGCCCAGAAGTCCCAGACATAGAATGCGACGTCCATGGTGTCGCTGAAGTGTTGTCCGATGATGCCCGATTCTTCCCAGTAGTGATGAATTCTCGGGCCCTGCAACAGAGGGATTGTTTCGATGACATGCCGTTCTTTGGCACCCATGGTTGGGACGTGTACTACAAAGCTTACGAGCCGGTCATCGTTTTGTCTCTCGGCCAAAAACTCGTCATTCAGATCTGCCATGCCGCGAAGACAAATTCCACAGGTCGGGCCACTCAGGAACAGCAAGCGTACGCGACCTTCGTTCGCGTTGAATGCATCCTTCAAGCTTTGCAGATCGTCACTGATCACCTCGTATGGGGCGTCCTGAGCGGCATCGGGCGCGGCCTCTGCAGGAACAGGCGCCGGCGACTCGCTGCAAGCAAGCAGTGAAACAGCCAGGACCGCGATCAAAAATATGCTTTTCAATTTCTTAAGCCTTCGGGCGTTGCATCGAACAGTATCCACTGCAGGTCATCTGCAAGAAAAGCGGTAACAAGCATGAGTGCCGCAACCCAAAGCATGACCTTCAGCCATGTTGACGGGCCTGTCGGACACGAGCCGTCGTCACAATTCTCTTGCGGTCGGTAAGCGCGCCAGAATGCCCACGCCAGTAAGACGGCCGCGACAACAATAATGTAAGGTCTTAGTGGCGCCCAACGCGCCATTGTTACGGCACCCGACACGCCGAACAACACAACGGCCCACGGTCCGATGCAGCAAAGGCCGATGAAGGACGCGAAGACACTCGCTCCGATTGCGCCACCTGTCGTTGCTGCTACTTTTTGCTCGTTGTTCATTCTGTGGCCCTCAGCAGCAACCATCGCCCAGCTGTATGGGCGGACACACGACGGATCCGTAAGAGCAAAAAACGCAACAATCACCCGGCAGTGGTCGCAATAGCTCGCTGCAGCCCTCGCACTGGTAATAAAACTGGCAGGCATTGGTGAGCATGGTTTCGGTCTCCTCATGACCGCAAATCGGGCAGGTAATTGTCGATTCCAGCTCAACTACCTGGTCGGGTGCGCTACTCATGGAGGTCTTCTCCGCTCATTTAAAGAGAGCGTGTTAGACTAATCCCTGTAGTAACTACAAGGTCAAGCAATCATGCGTATCGGACGCCTCGCAGACAGCTGCGATTGCTCGCGAGAAACTATTCGCTACTACGAGAAAATCGGCTTGCTGCCGCCCGCCATGCGGTCCTCCAATGGCTATCGAAGCTATGACGCATCGCATCAAAAATGGCTGATGTTCATCCTGCGCAGCAAGGCACTGGGGTTCAGCCAGAACGAGGTACGTCGATTGACCAACCTGGCCGATACGCCAAACTCGACCTGCAAAGACGTACACCGTTTGATACTGGCGCACATCGACGACGTGCGAGCCCGGTTGCGGGATTTGCAACAACTCGAATCCTCGTTGCTGCGTCTCGAGGCGAAGTGCATCGACGAGACCCTGCACGAATGTCCTGTTATCGATGAGTTGATGGCTACTCCGCAGCCGCTCGCGATGCGAGCGCGTGCTTCGCATCCCGTTCCGAGCCCAGAAAAATCGCAATCCAGCGCGTGCGCTCGTCGCTTTCCAGGCCAAGCTTGAGCGTCATCGTGAGTGGCACCGACAACAACATGCCAACAGGGCCAAATACCCAGCCCCAAAACAGCAAGCCGATGAACACCACGAGTGGCGATATTCCAACGCCATAGCCCATCAGCCGGGGCTCGATGACGTTGCCGATGACCACGTTTATCACAGCAAATCCAGCCAGCGTGGCAACCGCTGCTCCGGGCCCCAGTTGCACCAGCGCCAACAGGATCGCCGGCACGGCTGCGATGATGGAACCAATGGTCGGCAGGTAATTCAGCAAGAATGCCAGCATCGCCCACAGCAATGGAAAGTCGAGGCCGATCGACCACGTGAGCAGCCATGCGCACAGGCCCGTGGCGAAACTGACCACAGTCTTAATACCCAGATAGCGACCCAGGTTGTCCAGGAACACGCGCGGCCTTTCGAGCGAGTCGGCGCTTTTACCGAAAGCCGCCTCTACCTTTGTAGTAATACTCGAGGCTTCCAGCAGGATGAAAATCATCGTGAAGATGATCAGAAACACGTTCGTCAGTACGTCTTTCAAACCGTTCAGGAGCGTCGCGGCGAAACCCATTGCCCAACCGGGGTTGATCATGTCGCCGATGCTCTCGACCGAATCGTCGAATCCCAGGCGATCCACGGCGAAGACGAGGAAGCCGTCAATCATGGAATCGAGGCGCTCCTGATACTCCGGCAATGCCGCCGTGAAATCAGCGATTGAACGTCCGAGAATCGCGCCGGCGACGACGATGATCAGCGCCATGAAACCGACAATGATGAGTGCGGCAAGCACGGCCGGAACGCGCCGCTGCTGCATCCACAGCATCGGTCGGACCGTAATCATTGCGAGGAACGCGGCCAGAAGAAACGGCACGAGTAAAACTTTGGCCATTTGCAGACCATAGATAATCACGATCACAGCCGCCAGGCTGATGACGACGCTGCTCTTATGTTCCGGTGTCAACGTCATCGGTGTTCACGCCTGACCTATTTGTTGTCTCGTCTGGGTGTGTACTGCTCCATTTCCTCGGGCGTGATCTGTTCGATCTTTACGCGCCAGCGCGCCAGCGTTGAACTGATACGCAGCTGATACGTGCCGCCGTCCTCAAACAACTTGAGGCCATTGCCTCTGTATTTCGTGTGCAAGACCCGCCCCATGTGGCGACCCGTGCCCGCCTCGATCAAGCTGATATCGAGTACCGCGAAATGTTCGTAGTCCGTGTCGAGTCGCCAATCGAGCAGCCAGGGGCCATCGACCGTGAACGGCGCGGTTATCGCGTCCTTGTCTCCCGAGAATTCCCGAACAACGCTTTTGCTGTTTACAGCTGATGAGAGCAGCACGGCAACTGCCGCTGCCGCCAGGGTGAGTGTCACTTTCATGGCGCTATTTCCTGTGTTCTGTTTGCTTGTTGCCCGCCAGCAATAGCTTAGCCTATCTCCGACCGCGATTGGCGTCATTCGTTGCCTGATTCAGCACTCGCCCTGTATCGACGCTACCGTAAAGGCCCTTGTGGTAGGTCAATGGCGCCAAATCAGAGCGTGGCGATGCCGCGAGTACCTCACCGATCATGATGACGTGATCGCCCTCCTCGTAACGTGCGTGCAGCTTGCACTCGAACGTCGCGAGGCATTCTTCCAATATTGGGCAGCCAGTTTCACCGCGCGCCAGCTCGCCTTGCTCAAAATCGTGTTGGCCGCGGACTGCGAAGCGTTGCGCCAGGTGAGCTTGCTCGATCCGTAACATGCTGACGCCAAAAAACTCCGCATCCCGCCAGTCCTTGTAAGTATCGGAGCTCTTTTGCAGATTCCACATCAATAATGGCGGCTCGAGTGACAATGAGGTGAGCGAATTTACCGTTATGCCGAACGGCGCTTGTGTTTCGATCTGCGTGGCAATGATGCAAACGCCCGTCGGATACAGCGACATGGTGGCGCGAAACTCTGCGGATGATAGCGACATTATTGTTAAAACTTCGGGAGGAACAAGGTCAGCAGGATACTGCTAATATTCAATGGGTCAATAGCCTGACCGCAGCCATGAAAAACTCCTGCTACGTGTTCGCACTCATTCTGTTGCCGATCGCCGCTTGTGGCGGCAGCGCGATCGACGGAATCACCATTGCCGATGTCCAGGGCAACGGGCCGGCCAGCCCGATGGAAGGTGAGACTGTCAGTGTCGAAGGAATCGTCACAGGCGACTTTCAGAGCGATGGCAAAGGCGAACATGGCGATCTGGGCGGGTTCTATCTTCAGGCCGAACACCCGGACGCGGATGCAGCAACTTCCGATGGTGTGTTTGTGTACGAAGGTGCAAGCGCGATGGTCGATGTACGTGTCGGCAACAAAGTCATCGTGACGGGCGTCGTGAAAGAATACTTCGGCGAAACCCAGATCAACGCGGCAACGGTATCGATCATCGGCACGGGAACAGTCCAGGCCATTTCATTAGTCCTTCCAGCTACAAACACTATTGCGAATTCGGATGGCGAGCCAATCGCCGACCTCGAGCGATTCGAAGGCATGTTGGTACGAATCGCTGAGCCGCTGACGATCAATGAGCTTTATTTCCTCGAACGCTATGGCGAGCTGACGCTGGCCTCTGGTGGCCGACTGTTTCAGTTTACGAACGGCAATTCGCCCGACGTGACGGGCTACGCGTCGCACCGTGAGGCCATTGCTGCTCGCATGCTCGTACTCGACGATGGCTATCGCAATCAATCCAATTCACCGATCCGGCACCTCGAAACTGCATTGACGTCGGGCAGCAGCATACGCGTCGGCGACTCGGTGGAAAATCTGACGGGCAACCTGCGCTTTGCGCGCGGCAGCGGCGGCAACGGCAGGGAAACCTGGCGATTGATGCCGACATCCCGGCCGAAATTCGTCACAGACAATCCGCGGCCCGGTGCTCCGGATATTGGCGGTGAGCTGCGTGTCGCGAGCTTCAACGTGCTTAACCTGTTTTCGACCGTCGATAGCGGTGACAGAATTTGCGGGCCCGCTTCTCGCAGCGGCTGCCGCGGTGCCGACAGTGCGGCAGAACGGCTGCGACAACTCGAGAAAACCACGACCGCCTTGCTAATGATCGACGCCGACATCGTCGGCCTGATTGAGCTGGAGAATAATGCGCATGACTCTCTACAGGTGATTGTCAATTCACTGAATGCGACGGCAGGAGCCAACACATACGCGTTTCTGGACACGGGCACTGTCGGTAATGACGCAATCAAGACGGGCTTTGTCTTCAAGCCGGCGCGCGTCAGGACAATCGGCAGGCATGCGATTCTGGATTCAAGTATCGATCCGCGGTTTAAAGACCATCGAAACCGTGCTGCGCTGGCGCAGACGTTTTCACAACGCAGCAATGACGCGCGACTGACGATCGTGGTGAATCATTTCAAGTCCAAAGCTTCGAGCTGCGAGAGGGATGGCGACCCCAACAGACAAGACGGCCAGGGCAATTGCAATCAAACACGCAGCGCTGCGGCCACGGCGATCGTCAACTGGCTGGCATCGGACCCAACGGCTAGCGGCGACCCGGACTTCCTGATCGTCGGCGACTTGAACGCCTACGGGCAGGAGGATCCTTTACAGGTGTTGGCCCATGCCGGTTTCGTCAATCTGCTCGAATTCGGGAACAAGGCCGAGGCCTATTCGTATATCTTCGGTAGCCAGTCCGGCGCACTCGATCATGCGCTGGCATCGCCGAGCCTGTCATCACAGGTTGCACAAACCATCGAATGGCACATCAACGCCGACGAATCACCGGCACATGACTACAACCTCGAGAACGGTCGTGATCCCGCTATTTTCGACGGCTCGACGCCCTACCGGGCGTCTGACCACGACCCCATTATCATCGGGCTCGATCTGAGCAACAAGTAGTCCAACAAGGTGGGTTTGATGGGTTCAGAGCCACCCGAATGATCCAAGACAAGGCGTAGTCCGCAGTGAATGGCATGTCCTTTACAAGGGCTGCAACGCCGTATTGGATCATTCGGGTGGCTCCCTCCGGGCGAGTTGTGAAGCGGTCGTCCGCGGTGTTGCGCCTCTTGGCAAGGACTCGCCATTACCGGCGAGACGCGCCTGGCGGTCAACCGCTTCACAACTCGCTGAACCCATCAAACCCACCTTGTTGGACTACTAACCCCCGCAACTATTCCGGCTTGCGAAACTTGAGCGTCATGCGATTGGACTCGCCAATCTCATCCATGGCTGCCCGCAACTCTTCGTCGTCATCGGCACCTAAATAGGTTGGCGGTAAGCGCCACACGATATCGCTCGCTGAGGGCTGATCGTTTTCGTTGGCGTTGATCGCGATTTCGCCAACAAACTCCAGGCCCGCCGCTTCTACTTGAGCAATGACGAAGTCTTTCTTGAGATAACCTTGCGTGCCGTTCGCAAACTCATCGCTCATCTCAGCACGTGCTTCGTGCTGCACCACAGCAAATACACCGCCCGGCTTGAGTAACGAGTACGCATCTGCAAGTGCCGTTGTCAGGAACTCGCCCTCACCTGCGTTTTCAGCGTTCGCAAGATTGTGTAGAACGCGCGCGAAAAACACGACGTCGGCTGTACCCGCCAGCTCGTCCGGTATGGAGCCGAACGTATAAGCGCTGATTCCCGCTGAATTTTCGCCACGCCACTCGTCCACGCCCGCGGGAAAATCCGTCGCCCATGTACTCATGCGCTGCACAAATTCCTCGTTGCCGAAGGGGAATAACGGCCAGATTTCGATCGGGTAGTTGACGGCGATAATGTGCCCTTCGCTGCCCAGCAATGGCACCAACAAATGCGTGTACCAGCCACGGCCCGGAAAGGCTTCGACAACGGTCATTCCGGATTCAATACCAAAAAATTCCAGCGTCTCCTGCGGGTGGCGATATTGATATCGCGCTTTCATCTCATCCGACTGTGCCGCCAGCACATCTGCAAGACTCGGCGCAGCTGCTTGTGTTGCTTCAACAGCAGACTCATCTGTAGCAGCTTCTTCCACAGCGGTTTCTTCAGTCGCTTGCTGACACGCAGCCAGCGCCAGCGCTGCTAACAATATTAGATATTTTTGCATGACACTCTCCTGATTAAGACAAACCACTCCCGCGGCTTTCAAGCTGCACCGGCCATAGCTTCTCTACGCCCCGCCGCCGTAGCCAAATAAGCCATGCGACAGCAGCAACTCCTGCGAGCATGATACTCGCAAGAAACATAAAATAATTGTGAAATCCTTCAACACCTGGATTTGCGTCGAGTATCCGGCCCGCTATTGAAGCGAAGAAAATCTCCGGCATATATCCAATCAGCGATACCATGCCGACCGCAGCACCTGTGACATGCGGTGGGGTTTTGTTTTCCTCGAGTAATGCGAAGTAGATACCCCTGATGGCGAAGACGGCGAAGAAACTGATGAAAATGTTCGCATAGATCAGGTTCACTCCGGACGTGTCGGGCGTAAACATTGAAAGCGGCAAATACGCCAGCACCAAGATCAGGAACGCTACGCCAATGGAGCGTGCCGCATCGAATCGATCGGCACACAGGCCCGCTGCGATTGCAGCGAACGGGCGAATGTAGGCACCCCAGGTCGCGAATCGGGCAGCATCGACCTCATTCATACCGAGTACCTGCACGGCATATAATGAATAGTTGTCGGTTCCCTTGAAGCCGCAATAGGCACATACGATAATCGCCGCCTGCGCCCAGACGATGGGCCTTCCCGCTACGACGGCCATGCCGGCCAGCGGATTTGGCCGTGCATGCGTTGCTCCCTTGGACACGGGAATCAACGTCCAGGCCAACATTCCTACCGCGGCCGTTATTGCGGAATACGTCAGGATGACCTTGCTGAATGCTGCTCGGCGCTCCGCATCCGACGCGAGCTCCACAGTTTCCGGCATAAGCGCTGCAAATATACTAACCGCAACACTCGCGACCACCGCAGCCGTCAAGCCGCGACCACCTTCGAGAATGCCAAACGCGCGTCCCTGCGAGTGTCGGCCGCCCCAATCGCGCGTTGCCCGGATCAACGCACCCCAGAACAGAAAAATTGTCGATATACCCCAGTAGCCGTACAACGCAGCCATTTGCGGGGCGCCGGGGATTGTCGCCATATAGAGGCCACCGGCCGCGGTTGCGAACAGTGACACGCTCAACTGGAAACGTTCAGAAAAACGATCTGCCAATGCGCCGCCCGGAAAATAGGCCAGCATCGCCGCGATGCCGTAAACGGCGAATAAGTCGCCCAGCTGCGTGTTGCTAAAACCGAAGACTTCGAGCATGGTCGGCCGAAAATATCGCGCCGTGTGAAACGGCAAGCCGAAGACCATCTCGCCGGCAATGATCAGGGTCAGGATCAACAGGAGCCGGCGCATATTTTTGCTCTGCCTAGGAACGTAACTTGTAGCCGGTCTTGAAGATCCAGCGAACGATGAGCAGGCACAGCAGCAGAAAACCGACCGTCGTCGCAATACTCAGCCACACACTCACATCGGCATTTTCATAAAAACTCCAGCGAAATCCGCTGATCAGATAAACGACGGGATTGAACAAACTGATCGTCTGCCAGACCTCGGGCAACATGCTGATCGAGTAAAACGTGCCACCGAGGAATGTCAGCGGCATGATCACAAGCACGGGTACGATCGTGAGTTTTTCCCAGCCGTCCGCCCATATGCCCAGAATAAATCCAAACAGACAAAACGACACCGATGTCAGAACCAGGAATAGCAGCATCACGAAAGGATGCGCCAATTTGATGTCCACAAAAAAGTTCGCTGTCGCGAAAATGATCAAACCAACAATCACCGACTTGGTCGCGGCCGCGCCAACATAGCCAATCACAACCTCGACGTAGGATACGGGCGCCGACAGCACCTCGAATATTGTTCCGGTAAAACGCGGAAAGTAAATCGCGAACGACGAGTTCGAAATACTCTCGGTCATGATCGCGAGCATGATCAGGCCCGGCACTATGAATGCGCCATAACTGACACCGTCGATCTCAGCAATGCGCGAGCCAATCACCGCCCCGAATATCACGAAATACAAGGATGTCGACAGCACGGGCGCCACGATGCTTTGTACAACCGTGCGAAACATCCTGGCCATCTCGAATTTGTAGATCGACCTTATCGCCTGGTAATTCATTGCGGCCTCTTCACCAGGTCAACAAAGATGTCTTCAAGCGAGCTTTGTGAAGTATGCAGATCATTGAATCGAACATCGGCCGCCTGCAGCTCTCCCAGCAAGGCCGTGATACCGGTTCGCTCATCCTTCGTGTCATAGGTATACACGAGTTCCCGACCCTCATCGTTGAGCACGAGCTTGTAGGCCGACAGTTGTGACGGTATTTCCTGCAGCGCTTCGTGAAGATTCAACGTCAACTGCTTCTTGCCGAGCTCCTGCATCAGGCTGTCTTTCTCCTGCACCAATATGATTTCGCCGCCATTGATGATGCCCACACGATCAGCCATCTGCTCCGCCTCGGCAATATAGTGCGTCGTCAAAATCACCGTTACACCGCTATCACGCAGCTCATTGACAACGCGCCACATGGCTTGCCGTAACTCGACGTCGACACCTGCTGTCGGCTCGTCCAGAAACAGCAACTCCGGATCATGTGAAAGCGCCTTGGCGATCAGAACGCGACGTTTCATCCCGCCCGATAATTCCATGATGCGGCTGTCTTTCTTATCCCAGAGTGACAAGGATTTGAGGACTTTTTCAATATGGGCGGGATTCGGCGACCTGCCGAACAGGCCACGACTGAACGTACAAGTGTTCCAGACGGACTCGAATGTCTCGACCGGTAATTCCTGTGGCACGAGACCGATTACCTCACGCGCCTTACGAAAGTCTGTTGAGATATCGTGACCATTGACTAAGGCCTTGCCACTGCTCGCGGAGACAATTCCGCAAACAATATTGATGAGCGTGGTCTTGCCAGCTCCGTTCGGGCCTAGCAGTGCAAAAATCTCGCCGCGTTCGATTTCGAGGTTTACGTTCTTAAGCGCCTCGAAACCGCCCGCGTAGGTTTTGCTTAAATTGCTTATTGAAAGTATTGAATCCATCGGCGGCGATAGTACGCGAAATCGTCGCGTAATAAATCAGGCGAAGATTTTGCCGGGATTCAGAATGCCGTCCGGATCGAGTGCTTTCTTTAAACGCCGCATCATCGCAATCTCCGCCTCGCTGCGTGAATAGTGCAGGAAAGGCCGCTTCTCCAGGCCAACTCCATGTTCGGCAGAAATGGAGCCGCCGTAGGGCTGTAACTCGCTGTAGACCACATCCATGACGGCCTGCTGCTCGTCGTGATCATCGCTGCCAATCGTCAGGAGGAAGTGCAGGTTACTGTCCCCCAGGTGCCCGAATGTCGTGCCGCGATAGGTTTTCGGCCAACGCTTCGTCAGGCGGGCGTGCACAGCGGCGGCATAGGCCGCAGCATCGGCGATCGGTACGCTGACGTCGAATACGATCATCGGCTTTAGCAATTCAGACAAATTGGCTATGTCGTCTCGAATTGCCCACATGGCTTCGCGCTGCTGCAGACTGGTCGCAAAAGACGCATCGACGATCAATTCGGCTGCCAGCGCCTCTTCCAGCGCGGCTTGAAAACGCAAGGCATCTGCTTCCTGATCCCCGCCGCGCGCCTCCGCCAGTACGTAAAACGGGTGGCCCCGCGAAACAGGTGCCGTGTGTTGATCGGAGGCATCCAGAACCGCGTCGTAAAAGTCAGCCCACAAGACCTCGAACGCCGACAGCGTGCCACCCAGCGCGCTCCCGAGTTGCTGCAACAGCAGCGGGATCCTGGAGTAGTCGTCGACCGCCGCCAGCGCCGTGTTCTGGCTGCGCAGCTCCGGTCGCAATCGCAACACCGCGCGCGTTACGATGCCGAGCGTTCCCTCGCTACCGATAAACAATTGCTTCAGGTCGTAACCGGCATTGTTTTTGAGCATGCGGTTCATCGACGACAATAGCGTTCCGTCCGCGAGAACAACTTCAAGCCCCAGAACCTGCTCGCGCATCATGCCGTAACGAATTACACCGTTGCCGCCCGCGTTCGTGGCAATACAACCACCGATCGTCGCCGAACCACGTGCGCCGAAATCCATCGCGAACATGAATCCTGCCTCGCTCGCACGATCCTTCGCGGCTTGTAACAAGACGCCTGCCTGCACGGTCATCGTCGCGCCCGCAGCATCCAGCGATTCGACACAATTCATGCGCTCC
>JADFLJ010000092.1 GCA_022564475.1 Pseudomonadota bacterium | reverse complement strand
GCACCACTTTGGTAGTGGAGTTTTCGCGGGTAGTATCGTGATGCCCACTCTGGTCTGATCGCGATCAGAATTCAGATCGTATTTACCACCAACTTTCGTAAATTTGTCTTTTCACACAGCCTCGGCCGACTCCAGTCCTTCGCAGAATGGTTTTTCGAGTAGTTTGAACGACTGCTGCTGGTGAAAGCAGCCATTCAAAAAAGCTGATGTGGAAATCTCCAGCTGAATGACCGGTAACCGTCTGGAAGCCGCCGCTCATCTGTTACGATTACGAAAATAATGTATGACTGCAGTTGACCCATTCCGGGCAGTGGCAAACGAGAGTTAATACAGTGCACGTTTTCGAAAAAGCCCTTTATGGGCTTCTGATAAACGCGAGTATCGGAGGCTTCGCTGCGGCTTCGCCAGCGGAGGACAATCTCCGGTATTCGTTAGAAAATACGGACTGCATGTATCTGGCCAACGATCACGCTTTCGATTTACGGGCGCTCGACAAGAGATTTCCGCTACCCAACGGTTTCAATTTCTTTGGCTACGAACTTGACGGGGTGGCGTTTCGAAAGCTGTCCGAATTGGAGCCGCTGGAATACTTGAAGGAACACCCCGGCGTCACTGCCGCAGACGCATTACGCAAGACAATGGAGCAGCACGCATCAATCTACTATTACCAAGTAGAAGAAAAGGAAACCGTCGACGACCCGGAGTTTCAAGGATTTGAGTTGTTGGAGTAGCAAGGTCTTTCGCTCTTGTATCGAGTATCAATTGGTGGTCGGCAAGTTGAAACGACGGTCCATCAGGTAATTGTTAGCGCAGAAGATCAGCTCGAAAGATTGAGCATGACCGCCACCAATCTTGAACAGATTACGAATATCATCGCTTGTGCGAGCGAAACGTAGGGCCGATTCTGGCCGACTCCAGTAGTTCGCCACTTCGCTAAAGCAAACGCTCGACCGGCTGGTATTGCGAGAAGCGGATGCTCATATGGTGGGGCAAAAGAGGGCCAGCGCTCGCCGTCTACCCTCTGCCTAAGCTCACGAACCTGACTGCCCGTTTGGTTTGCAGGCCGGTGTGGGTGTGCTTGTTTGCGAAGCATTAAGGGAGCGCAGCGAGCAGCGAGCAAACAAGTACCCTGCGGCGGACTGCCCCCGACCTGGAGCGAAGGTCGCGGGCCGGGGTCCTACGGGCTATTTTTCGAGTCTCGCGATCAGGCTCGACGTGTCCCAGCGATTGCCGCCAAGTTCCTGCACTTCGCTGTAGTAACCGTCGATTAATGCTGTCATTTCCAGCGTTGCGCCAACACGCCTGGCTTCTGCCAGCGTCATGCCCAAATCCTTTCGCATCCAGTCCACGGCAAAACCGAATTCGAATTCGTTGTTGATCATCGTCTCCCAGCGATTTTCCATCTGCCAGGATTGTGCAGCACCTTTCGAGATCGACGCGATAACCCTGGCCTGATCGAGGCCCGCACGCTTGGCAAAGTGCAAGCCCTCTGCAATGCCCTGAACGACACCGGCGATGCAGATTTGATTAACCATTTTTGCCAGTTGCCCGGACCCTGCGGGTCCGATCAACGTCGTGGCTTTTGCATAGCAGTCCATGACTGGCGACACACGATCGAAAACAGACTGATCGCCACCGACCATGATCGTGAGTTGGCCGTTTTCGGCACCGGCTTGTCCACCCGACAGGGGTGCGTCCAGGAAGTCTGTCGACAGCGCTTTGCAGTCTGCATAGAGCTCGCGCGCGAGTTCCGCGGACGCTGTCGTGTGGTCGACAATGACAGCGCCTTTTGACAAGCCCTGCAGCGCACCTCGCTCACCAATCAAGACCTCGCGTACGTCGTCATCATTGCCAACGCAACAAAAGACGACATCTGCATCCCGAGCAGCCTCAAACGGCGTTAACGCGACGCTTCCACTGAATTCCGCAGACCAGGCCTCGGCTTTTGCGGTGCTTCGGTTATAGACAACCACGTCGTGGTCGTTTTTGGAGAGATAGCCGGCCATGGGATAGCCCATGACGCCAAGCCCGATGAATGCTGTTCGCACGATGTGTCTCCGCTGGCGGGTTAGGCCCGTTTTCGAGGATCGAGTCCGATTGATCGAGCAATGATCTCACGCATGATCTCTGAACTGCCGGCATAGATGCGTGAAATACGTGCGTTTGTGTACATGCGACTGATCGGGTATTCATCCATGTAACCATTGCCACCGTGCAGCTGCAGACAAATATCGGTCACACGAAATTCGAGTTCACTCGTAAACAGTTTCGCTTTCGCGGCATCCTCCGCCGAGAGCTTGCCCGCGTTGTGTTCTGTGACGCACTGATCCAGGTGCGCCTGGGCAACATCGATCTCCATGCGGATGTTCGCCATCTGAAATCGCGTGTTTTGAAAATCGGCGAGCGTCCGACCGAATAATTTGCGTTCCCGGATGTAATCCATTGTCACATCATAGGCGGCTTCGCAGCACCCGAGGTAACCGACGGCACCCAGCAGGCGTTCTTCCGCCAGTCCGTGCATCAAATGGTAAAAACCCCGATGCAATTCGCCCAGCAGGTTTTCCTTCGGCACCTTCACGTTATTGAAAAATAACTCCGCCGTGTCCTGACTCTTGAGTCCCATCTTCTTCAGATTCTTGCCGCGCTCGAATCCCTCCATGCCACGTTCAACGACAAACAGACTGAGCCCGTGTCGGGACTCCGGGTTGGTGCGCGCCGCAACAACAACCAGATCCGCGAGAATACCGTTGGAGACGAAGGTCTTCGAGCCGTTCAACAAGTAGTGATCGCCCTTGTCTTCAGCTCGCGTAAGTATGCCTGCGACATCACTGCCTGCACACGGTTCGGTCATCGCAATCGCGAGTATCTTTTTGCCCGCGACACAATCGGGAAGCCAGCGTTGCTTTTGCTCTTCAGTACCGAGTTGATCGATGTAGGGCCCGACCAGGCGGCTATGCAACCAGCAAAAGAAACCGACATCTCCGTGCTTCGATAACTCTTCAATGAGAATCTGCTCGTAGCGAAAATCGCTGACGCCCGCGCCACCGTATTTTTCATCGGCCCACATCAGAAGCAGACCCTGCTCACCCGCCTTCAGAAACGCTTCGCGATCGACAATCCCTTGCTCGTTCCAGCGATCACTGTGGGGCTTAATCTCATTGATCATGAAGCTCCGCACAGAATCACGGAACATCTCATGATCTTCGTCAAACAAAGCTCGCGTCATTGCCATCTAGCCCTTGAATTCCGGCGCGCGTTTCTCAAAGAAAGCCTGCACGCCCTCAGTATTGTCCGGGCAACCCGCCAATTGCTGCTGCAACTGTGCTTCAAGATCATAGACGCTCGCCCAATCGCCATCGTTTGCGAGTCGCATGGCCTTTTTGGTCGCCGCTATGGACAGTGGCGCCCGCTTGCTCAAAGTCTGCGCCCATTCCTGTGCCGTATCCATCAGCTTGTCCGCCGCGACTGCCTTGTTCGCAAGACCGAGTTCGACACAACGTTGTGCGTCGATACGCTCAGATTCCACACTGAGCTGAAATGCTCTGCGATAACCAAGCTGTTTGACGAGCAGCCAGTTCAAGCCTCCGTCCGGGACCAGCGAAATGGTCGTGAACGGCGACAATAGAAACGCGTTATCGGCAATCAGCAGCAAGTCGCAGGACAAGGCCATTGACATGCCAATGCCCGCGGCTGACCCGTTGACGGCCGCGATGACAGGCTTCGGCATGTTCATGATTTCAAAAATGATGGGGCGGTATTCGTGCTGCAACTTGCCGCAAACAGGGCGGCCTTCGAAGCCACTCTTCAGATCGGCGCCGGCGCTGAAGCAACGACCCTCGCCTGTCAGAATGATCGCACGAACACTGTCGTCGTGATGCACGAGCTCCATCTTTGCCAGTAACTCTGCGGATAGCTCGGTCGTAAATGCGTTCATGCTATCCGGACGATTGATCGTCACGATTGCGACTGCGCCGTGTTGCTCGTACTTGACGATATCACTCACTGTAAATTTCCTTCGGATGATGCCTGCTTACATGTTGCGACGATATTCGCCGCCGACCTGGTACAGCGCAAATGATATTTGCCCCAGGGAATTCGACTTGACCGTCTCCATGAGCTCGGCGAAGACGTTGCCGCGGTCTCGAGCTACTGCCTGCAAGCTTTGCAGCGCCGCCTCATTGGCGTCGCTGTGGGTTGCCTGAAACTCACGGAGCTGCCGAATCTGATCATGCTTTTCGGCGTCGGTCGAACGGATGAGCTCAAGCTCATGCACTTCGTCTTCCTGCCCCTCTTTGGGCAGGAACGTATTCACGCCGATCAACGGCAACGAGCCATCGTGCTTGATGCTTTCATAATAAAGGCTCTCGTCCTGGATCTTGCCGCGTTGGTACATTGTATCCATGGCACCCAGTACGCCGCCGCGCTCAGAAATTCGCTCGAATTCCTCATAGACGGCATCTTCAACCAGGTCCGTTAGTTCTTCGATGACGAAGGAACCCTGCCAGGGGTTTTCGCAGAAATTCAAACCCAGCTCGCGTGAAATGATCAGCTGGATTGCGACTGCACGGCGCACCGACTGCTCAGTCGGCGTCGTTACGGCCTCGTCAAATGCGTTCGTGTGCAGACTGTTGCAATTGTCGAACATTGCGTACAAAGCCTGCAGTGTCGTGCGAATGTCGTTGAAGCTGATCTCCTGCGCGTGCAGGCTGCGCCCCGATGTTTGCACATGATATTTGAGCATCTGCGACCGAGAGGTCGCGCCGTAACGCTCGCGCATGGCACGCGCCCAAATACGCCGTGCGACACGACCAATCACGCTGTACTCCGGATCCATGCCGTTGGAGAAAAAGAAGCTCAGGTTCGGCGCGAAATCGTCAATGCTCATGCCTCTGGCGAGGTAATACTCAACAATCGTAAAACCGTTCGAGAGCGTAAATGCGAGTTGGCTAATCGGGTTCGCGCCTGCCTCGGCAATGTGATAGCCACTGATCGAAACACTGTAGTAATTGCGTACATTGTTGTCGATGAAGAACTGTTGCACGTCGCCCATCATCTTCATCGCGAATTCGGTCGAGAAGATGCAGGTATTTTGCGCCTGATCTTCCTTGAGAATATCGGCCTGTACAGTGCCACGAACCGCCGCAAGCGTTGCCTTGCGAATGCGCGCATAGGTTGCTGCGTCTACGAGCACGTCGCCCGAAATACCGAGCAGGCCGAGGCCGAGACCTTCATTTCCCGGCGGTAATTCGCCGGCATAGGCGGGGCGCTCGCGACCTTTGAACCAGCTATCGATCGTCTTCGTGGCCTCGTCCCACTTGCCTGATTCGCGAAGGTGCTTCTCGACTTGCTGATCGATTGCTGTATTCATGAAAAACGCGAGAATCATCGGTGCCGGGCCATTAATCGTCATTGAGACCGACGTCGTCGGCGCGCACAGATCGAAACCGGAATACAATTTTTTCATGTCATCGACGGTCGCGATCGAGACACCGGAATTACCGACCTTGCCGAAGATGTCGGGCCGCTCATGCGGGTCTTCGCCGTACAAGGTCACTGAGTCGAACGCCGTCGACAAACGCGCCGCCTCCTGACCTTTCGACAAATAATGAAAGCGCCGATTTGTACGCTCTGGCGTACCTTCACCGGCAAACATGCGCGTGGGGTCTTCACCCAAACGCCGATACGGGTAAACACCGCCCGTGTAGGGATATGCCCCGGGCAGGTTTTCCTTCGACAGGAACAACAATAATTCGCCCCAGTCGCGGTAGTTCGGCGCAGCAATCTTCGGAATCATCTGATGACTCAGCGACTCGCGATAATTATTGCCCGTGATTTCCCTGCCACGCACCGTGTAGCTGTAGCGTTCCGAGCGAACACCGGCTTTGCGCTCCGGCCATTCCAGCAGAAGACGGATGGATTCGGCCGATAGATCCTGTTGCGCGGATTGATAGCGTTGCCGCAGCACCATCAGACTCTTGTCACTGTTGTCCGTCAGTGCGTCCGCTTTGTAAGGACCTAATTTTTCCGGCAGCAACGGGTCCTCCAGCAAACCGAGCGCCGCATGAATATGCTGCAGTTCGCTGGCCACTTCAGCCTGCCGGTTCGCTTCGGAATTGATGCCCCTGCCCTGCTCGGCAATCTCGGCCAGATATCGAATTCGACTGCCGGGGATAATTGCCATCGCGCGCGGCTCTTTCAGTGACACATCGATATTCGCTTGCAGAGCGCCCGCATCGAGACCGAGCTTGGCCGTTATGAGTCGGCACATCTCCACGAACATCCAGCTGATCCCTGGATCGTTGAATTGACTAGCGATCGTCGGGTAGACGGGAATCTCATCGTCTGCTGCCTTGAACGCCAGATGATTGCGCTTCCACTGTTTGCGAATGTCGCGCAGCGCATCCTCTGCGCCACGTTTGTCGTACTTGTTGAGGACGATCAGGTCCGCGAAATCCAGCATGTCAATTTTTTCGAGCTGACTTGCCGCGCCGTAGTCACTCGTCATTACGTACGCGGAGAAATCCACGAGATCGACAATTTCGCTATCGCTCTGACCTATTCCAGCGGTTTCCACAATCACAAGATCGAATCCCAGTGACTTGAGAAACAGAATCTGATCGCCAAGCATTTCACTCGTCGCCAGATGCGCACGCCGTGTCGCGATCGAACGCATGTAGACGCGATCGGAGCGCAAGGAATTCATTCGAATGCGATCGCCAAGCAGCGCTCCCCCTGTACGACGGCGCGTCGGATCAACGGCGATGACGGCAATTCGCATCTCCGGGAAACAGCCCAGAAATCGATTCAGGATTTCATCGGTAACGCTGCTCTTGCCGGCGCCGCCAGTGCCTGTTATTCCAATGACGGGCACCTGTCCGGCCTGGACCTGCCACTTCTTGCGCATTTTCGCGAGCGTGGCGTCATCGAACAGCCCTTCTTCTATTGCCGAAATAACAGCGGCGACATCCACAGACGAATCGCGCTCGACGTTCCTGGGTATCTTTGTGTGCTGCCGTGAACTGACAGTACGCTCGACCAGATCATTGATCATCTCTTGCAGGCCGAGCTCCATGCCGTCGTGCGGGTGATAAATTCGCTCGACGCCGTAGTCCATCAGCTCCTTGATTTCGTCGGGCGTAATCGTGCCGCCGCCACCACCGAACACTTTGATATGGCTCGCGCCGAAGTCGCGCAGCCGATCGATCATGTAGCGAAAAAATTCGATGTGGCCGCCCTGGTAGGAACTTACGGCAATGCCGTCGGCATCCTCCTGGATCGCGGCGCGGACGATGTCATCGACACTGCGATTATGCCCAAGGTGAACGACCTCAATTCCCTGCGCCTGAATAAGCCGTCGCATGATATTGATTGCGGCGTCGTGGCCGTCAAACAACGATGCGGCCGTGACGAAGCGCAGCGGGATTTTTTCAGCTTCTCCCGATACGCCGGGAAGATCACTGGCAAGCGTGCTCATCGACTAAGGTCTCCGGAAATAAAACAGCAGAAGCCCTCCGCGCCAGGGCAGAAACTCAAGGAAAATCAATTATTTCCGCTGTTGCAAAAATTTTAATGTAGATTAAAATAATCCAGATTCACCAACAAAACAAGGGTCCGGCCCCGAATGAGCAACATCGAATTACCGCGCGCCAGCGAAGAATCGCGCTTTGAGCAGCAACGTGACCGAATGCTGCGGGCCGCGGCCGACTGCTTCAATCAAAAAGGCTACAGCGGCACGTCGCTCAAGGACGTCGCCAACCGGCTCGGGCTGACTGACCCGGCTCTCTACTACTATGTGCGCAGCAAGGAGGAACTCGTCTACCTGTGCTACCTGCGCGCCGCCGAAAGTGGGCCGTGAGGCCATGCAACTCGCGATAGACAGCGGCCAGGACGGTCTGGACAAGGTTTTGCGCTACCTGCGCAATCATGTCGACTTCATGGTTGGCGAGCGCGGCCCGATCGCGATCATGAGCGAGGTCCCGTCTCTCAACTCCGAGCACCGCAAGGAGGTGCTGAAATTATCCAGGAAACACAGTGCAGCCTTCGAAGCGCTGCTTGAAGAAGGCATCGCCGACGGCAGTATCGCGCCCTGCAATGTGCGCATGACGGGCAATGCGATCATGGGTGCTGTGAACTGGATTCCGAAGTGGTATCACGGCGACTCGGCCGTCGCCGAACAAATCATCGAGGAATTTCCACGCATCCTGGCGAGCGGCCTGCGTAAGGCCCAAGCGCAGATAATCGGCTAGCGATCGGTGATCGTTTCCACAAATTCGTTCACGATGCGCCATAACTCATCAATATCAACCTTATCCGGATTCGTGTTGAGGTCCGGCATATTCAGCTGTTTCGCCATGAATTTTAAGCGCGCAGTGACACGCCTGCGTATTTGCCCGAAAAATTGATCGCCCGAAACACTTGAACCCGTCCGGACATCGATAATGGTTACGGACCCACCGCTACCTGACAGGCGTGAGCCTGTCCGAGCGCGTGACATGTCGATGTCGGCTTCTATCAGCTGCAAGAGCAACACGACGTCGCAGTATTGCCGCCGCAGTTGCAGGTATTGATTATCCGAATGCAGCGTCTCTGCTGTGGTGAAGCCTGCAAGGATCAGGTCTCGTTCATTCTGGAATTCCTTGTAGGAACGCTCGGCTGCCAGGCGGTACCAGGCAGATGCGAGAATCGAATCCTCAGCAACACCCGTTCCGGTCCAGTACAT
>JADFLJ010000091.1 GCA_022564475.1 Pseudomonadota bacterium | reverse complement strand
CGGACGAGTACAGGAGTTCGAGCATCGCACGATCTCGATCGACGAGTGGCCCATCGCCCCGGATGTCGAGCAAACGGGCCATGCGGTCTGCATCGAGGTTGCCGGGTAAGCGTTTCGGGGCCCGTGGCGCTGACACCGACAGCACGGGATTGTTGCGGACATGTTTTTCGCGTAGCAGATAGCGGAAGAATGTTCGTGCTGCGGACAAGCGTCGTTGAATACTCTTGCCGCCCAGGCCGCCACGAAAACACTTGGCTGCCCAGCCACGGATATGCTCGCTGTCGAGGTCATCCCAGGATGTTACGTCGGCCTCATCGCAGTAGGTCGCGAGTACACGAAGATCATGGCCGTAGTTTTTGCAAGTGAGCTCGGAGAGGCGTCGCTCGAACCTGAGGTGATTGATGAACCGGTCGATCCAGTCCTTTTCAGCGTCGTTCACGAGCCGCGTTCATCAGAATCGTTGCAGCGCCACGGCAACGAGATCGCCAACGCGGGCAAGAAAATCGATGCTCATATCCGGGCGAAAACGGTCTGCCTCGTTACTGCCGATAACCAGAAATCCGATTTCGGCTTTGTCGCCGAGCGGCACCAGCGCCACCGAGCCGATTTCCTGTGCATCGTCACGAAACAGGAACTGCATCTGTGAATCGCGGGCCTGGCCGCAGCGAGGACCATTGCCGTTCAGGAATGTGGCGAATGGCTTCATGTTGTCATCATCACGTCGGATTGGCACAAAAAAGCGACCCGCGTTGATGTCGGTAAACAAATCCGGATTGCAAAACAGCACGAGGACGGCCTGATCGGCACCGAAGCCTGAGCGAACAGCTTCTTCGATTGCCAGGATCGTGGCTTCAAGCGTCGATCTGGCCATCAACTGCAGGGACAGCTCGTGAATCTTGGCAACGATAACGTCGTTGTCCCGGGCGACCTGGATAAGCTCTTTAAGTTGGCGCTCGAGCTTCAGATCTTTTTGGCGCAGCAATGAAATCTGGCGCTCGACGAGGGAGACCGTGCCGCCCGAGGCGTGTGGCAGCTGCATTCTGCTGAGCACGGTTTTGTGGTTTTCGAAGAAGTCGAGATGAGCTTCCAAATAGTCGCAGATCGCATTTTCGGAGAGTTCTTCCTCGGCGAATTCTGCCTTGCGCTGCGTACTCATAGATCGATCGTTCCTTCGCTAATAAATTCGGCGTTGCCGGTCAGCCATACGGTGTCGGCGTTGTCCTGCCAGTTTACCACGAGTTGCCCGCCCGGCAGGTTTACACGGACCTCGTCGTCGACCATTCCGACCTGCCGTGCCGCGATCATCGCGGCACATGCGCCCGTGCCACACGCGAGTGTTTCTCCGACGCCGCGTTCGAAAACCCGCAGGTCTATCTCGCCGCGACCACGCACAGCCATGAAGCCGACATTGCAGCCTTCGGGGAAGCGCTCATGATGCTCAATAAGGGCTCCGACGCCCTCAACATCGGCTGTTCCGGGGTTTTCGACCTGGATCACGCAGTGTGGATTTCCCATTGAGACCACGGTGACGTCGATGTTTCTCCCGGCCACCTCCAGCGTGTAACGGGTAGCGCGCGCATCGGCGACGAAGGGTATGCGTTTTGGCTCGAATTCAGGCGCGCCCATGTTCGTGGAAAACTGCCCGGCGGACATCATTCTCACTTCGATCGAGCCGGCCGGACTGTCGAGCATGAACGCAGAAGGAGCACCGTCTTCCTGAGCCAGCATCCATGCGACACAGCGAACGCCATTACCACATTGCTCAACTTCCGAGCCATCGGCATTAAAGATCCGGTAGCTGGCAGCCATGTCAGAATTGGCCGCCGACATGACCCACATGAGTTGGTCAAACCCTGGTCCTGTGGCCTCGTCGCCAAGCAAAATCAATTGTTCGGGAGTTGGTATTGGGCTGTTCTTGTCTCGTACATCAACAACGACAATACGGTTGCCGGCACCGTGCATTTTTAGGTACGAGAACTGCATTTCGTGGAGTCTAGCAGGCCCTTAAACGCTGAATGGACTTTTGAGTTCGGCCTCTGTAGTTTACATAAACCGCCCATCAAACAACGACAATATCCTGGGGATAACAATGCGGCACATCATGGTCTTGAACGCGAAGGGTGGCTGTGGAAAAAGCACGCTCGCGACGAATATTGCTTCCTATTTTGCGACCGAGGGCGCGACTGTTGCGCTGGCCGATTACGATTTACAGCGCTCCAGCCTTGACTGGCTGGAGCGGCGGCCCGCTAACCGCGCCAAGATTCACGGCGTAGCGGGATTTGAGGGTGGTCTTCGTCGCGTGCCTCGCAACGCGGACATACTCGTTATTGATGCGCCGGCGCGATCGCACGGTGACGAGCTTGTGGATCTCGTGAAACACGCCGAAACGATCATCGTGCCCGTGCTGCCGTCGACGATCGACATGCAGGCAACGGCAACATTTCTCAAAGAGCTGCAGGCAATCGGCAAGGTTGAGCGCAAGCAGGTAAAAATTGCCACGGTCGCGAATCGCGTGCGGGACAACACGTTGATCTGGGATGAGCTTGACGAGTACCTGCTAAAGACGCGCGTACCGTATATTGCGGCATTACGTGAGGCGCAAAACTATGTGCGTGCTTACACTCGCGGTCTCGGTATTTTTGAATTGCCGGAATATCTCGCCTGGCCCGATTGGGATGAGTGGGAGCCGTTGACGGCGTGGTTGCGGAGTGTGCGCAGCCAGCCGTAAGAGGGCCATGTAGGAGGGCCTTTAGGCCCGACCGTTCGCGGCTAAAGCCGCTCCTACGGTGGGTCTGGGACAAGGTGTGGTATCGCGGGCAGCGTGTTCTCGGTGACCATGCTCAGCCCGTCCCGGTAGGCGTCGGCCGCGGCGTCCGTTTCGCCCAACTGGTTCAGCAAGCGACCGTATTCCGAGTAGGTCTCGGGGTTTGGCCGCAGGCTGATCGCCGACTCCAGGTAACTCCGCGCTTTGCCCCACAATTCGTTTCGCAGGCACAGTCGCGCAGCCGTCAGCAATAAGTCCGGATCCTCACTGTGTTTCGCCAACCACGACTCGGCGCGCTTTAATTGCTTGCTGGCGTCCGGACCCTCAACGAGGCCGAAGAATCTGACCAATGGTCCGCGCCACTCGGCTTTAAGTGCCGCCGCGAGATCTTTTTCAGCCTTGTCGTGCAGCCCGACACGAATCAGACCCTTGTACCAGGCGTCGAGAATACTCATCTCGGAGCGGTGTTTTCTGGGCACAGCTTTCCAGGCCGCCGTCAGAATTTCCGCGTCGGCCGCCCGACGCAGAAACTCCTTGTGTACACGAATCGTCCACAGGTCCAGCGTTTCCGCCTTGATGCGATGGTGCTTGTTGAGTCGCGGCAGCAATTCGCCGAGGCTGTCCCAGTCCTCAAGGCGAAAATACAATCGACCCAGCAGGGCCGCCGCATAACTGTGGTTGGCGGAATTTTCCTCAATGCGTCGCAAGGTGGCGAGCGCGTTTTCGTAGTGGGCTCGATCGAGCTGAAACTCTGCCTGTGTCAGCAACACGGCATTGGTCGCCTCAGGCGTTTGTTCGTATGCGAGTTTTAGCCATTTGTCACGTCGATCATCATTGCCCTGCAGATGCGCGGCGCGGGCGGCTTGAAGATAGTTAAACAATGGCGACTCGCTGGTGCCGGCGGCTTTCGCCAGCAGTTTTTCGCCGCGTGCAAAATTGCCCTCGGCAACCTCGATCATTCCCATCGTTAATTTCTTGCCCGTGCGTCCTGCCCGGTAGCGACCTGCAGCCTCGCCCAGGCGACGAGGCGCCATGAGCATCTTGCCGATGATCCAGATACCGGCCAACACTGCGGCCGCGATCAATATCATCGCCGGCACAGACATTTCGATCAGGTAGCCGCGAAAGCTGATGACAACGTAACCCGGGTCCTCGATCAGGAACTGCGCTGCGAAAACACTCAGCAGCGCCGCCAATACGACGAGGATACTGAATTTCATTGAGCGTTCCCGGCGAGTGTCTTGTACACGCGTAGTCGCCGCAGCGACAAGGAAATATCCGGTGCTACGGCAGCGGCGTAATTGCTGCGAATTTCTGCCATAGTTTGGCGCGTGCTGCGAACGGACTCGCGCGCTGTGTCGAAATAGAGCTCCAGCCAGGCGTCGGCGTCATCGAGACTCTGTTCAAAAATTTCCTGTTCGCCACGTAGCAGGGCCAGTCGCGCAGCCTGCAATTGCAATGACAAATTGCTGCGCGCGAGATCTGCAACATCGGGCGTGATCAGTGCCGCGCGTTCGCCGTCGGGTGGCGTGACCTTGATGAGACCGGAGGCGGCATCCTTGATTGCAGCCCAGGCTCTGGCGGGACCGCTGGCATCAGGGTCAGCCACAGTCTCCCCGGCCGCCGCCGTCGTTCTGGCACCGCGCAGCGGCAAGGAGTCCACAACACGAGCCAGGCTCGCAAGCATGAGCGTGACACCGGCGATGTCCGGTTTCTCCATGACTTCGAGCGACGCCAGTTCATCGGCGATGGCGGCGCGCGTATCGGTCAGGGCCGGATCGGCCAGTTGCAGCAGGCGGTCGTCCGCCTGCCCCAGTGCGAGCGACGCAAGATAGGGATTGCCGGCGAGCTGCAGCTGCGCGTTCGCTATTTGCATGTAGTACTCAGCCTCGGCAATCAGATAGGTATTGCGTGCTTCGATCGATACCCCCTGCAACGCTGCAATGGAGCGCTCGAGATTGGACATGCGAGGTGGCAGCGAGTCGAACAGATCGGCGCGTTGCTCTAAATCGCGACGTAATGAGCTGATTGCCGATGACGTGCGTGTGTCACCAGCCGCAAGATCATGGACGCTGTTCTGCAGCTTCCGGATAATCTGATCAGCCGTCGCCAGTTCGCGCTCAAGCGAGGTGAGCGCAGCATTGCTCTCGTCTGCTGCGGACGCATTACGCCAATCATCGACCAGCAGATAACCAACACCGGCAGTTGCAAGCAACGCAAGAAACAACGCCAGCCAGGCGATGGGCGCCGATGATCGGGGTGCCTTGGGCTCATCAAAGGTCGCGTCGGCCTGTGGTTCTTCTTTGTCCGTATCACTCATTCAACTTGTTCCCGGTAGGGGTCTGCTGGCCGAAATTTCAATCGCGGCGGCGATCGCGTTCACAATATCGTCGGAGCGCGGTCCGTCTGCGAGAATCGCGGGACAGCCAGGATATTGCTGCAAAGCTTCTTTTAACACACGAGCAGCAGGCGTCACCAGCGGTGTCAAACTCATTTGCTCTCGACACCAATCAGACAATAGCGTGTTGAGATTCCTGAGCGAATGGACACTCATCACAGTCACTGCCGAAATGTCACCTTTTCGCCAGTGCTGTTCGAGTGATGCCAGATCCGATTTTGAGTATTCCGGTGTTGCTCGCGAGTACGTGCAGACGTAGTCCACGTGCGCACCACGTTCGCGGAGCGTGCTCGCCAGCAGATCGCGGCCGTTCTCGCCGCGAATAATCCGAATGGTCTTATCTGCAACATCGTCAAATGCCGCTTCGGCGAGCAGATGCTCGCTGTCGAAGCCGGAGTCCGGGCAGATGTCGACTGCAATACCGGCGGCCCGCAAGGCAGCGGCCGTCGCAGGTCCGATGGCCGCTATGTCTCCGGTGGCGTAGGGCAGGCCGTGGCGTACGGCGTTACGGCTGATAAATACGGTGATGTCCGGCGTCTGAAGTCTGGCGACCTGAGCCTCTATAGCCGCTGAGTTTCCTGCCAGGATTTCGATGACGGGAAACAGATGGGCGATACCACCCTGTGACTCAATTGCGTCCGCCAACTTGCCCGCCTGGTGTCGCGGGCGGGTGATCAGAACCCCGGCGCCGTCGAGGAGTCGCTCAGACATTCATGGCCTCGGAGCGTTCGAGCAGGTCGCGTGCGCCGCTCGCCAGCAGGCGTTCTGCGAGTTCATGGCCGAGGCGCGCGGCATCCGGGCTGCACCCGGAAATCGAATCTTTTAGAAATTCGCTGCCGTCGGGTAATGCGACCAGCGCAGTGACGTCGATCTGGTCCCCGGTGATCGTTGCATAACTCGCGACCGGCGACTGGCAGCTCGCCTGCAGAGTCGCAGTGACCGCCCGTTCCGCTGCTGTCGTTATGGCCGCCTCACCGTGATCAAGTTTTTGAATGACTTGCATAAGCGCTTCGTTGCCCGCCAGGCATTCTATGCCGATGACACCTTGCGTGGCAGCCGGCAGCATCTCGTCGGGGCGAAATTGCTGACTAATACGTGCATCGAGTCCGAGGCGCTCAAGACCGGCGGCCGCAAGAATTATGGCGTCGTAGTCACCGGCATCGAGTTTTGCCAGTCGCGTATTGACGTTGCCACGCAGCGGCTGAACGTCGAGATCCGGGCGCAGCATCTTTAATTGCGCCTGACGTCGCAAACTTGAACTGCCGATGAGCGCGCCTTTTTTGAGGTCACCAAGCCGTTCGTTGTTGGCGCTCAACAGTGCGTCCGCGTGGTTGGCTCGTTCAAGGACAGCAGCGATTGTGAATTCGTCCGGCATCTCGGCCGGCACATCTTTCATTGAGTGGACCGCTATGTCGGCGAGTCCCGATTGCATCGCAACTTCGAGTTCCTTGATGAACAGGCCCTTGCCGCCGATTTTTTGCAGGCTGCGGTCAAGCACCTCGTCGCCGCGTGTCGACAGTGGTACGAGCTCGATCTCTGTAACGGCGTCGAGCTGGCGCAGCAGGCTGCCGACATGTTCTGCCTGCCAAAGCGCCAGCGCACTTTTGCGTGTGGCGATACGGATCTTCATGGGGGGGTCAAAAGGGGTCAGCCTCCCTTTAAGCGACGACGAAGTTCGGCGAGATGCCGGCGACTGATTATCAGCTGTTTGCCGTCATCTTGCGAGTCGTCTCGAAGAACGATTCGTGTCGTGCCATTCTCCGTTTTCTCGAGTGTCTCGATCTTGTCGACGGCCACCAGCGCGCCGCGATGAATGCGTATGAAGCGATCAGCGAACTCCTCTTCGAGCCCTTGCAGCGATTCGTCGATCAGGCACTGGCCGTCACTGTGATGCACGGCAACGTATTTTTGATCAGCCCGAAAAAAATTAATGTTAGCCACCGCTATCAATGTGAGCCGATTCTGAATCTGTGCGCATACATGTTCGCGCGGCCCGTCGCTGCCGGTTTGATTCGCAACATCGTGCAGCGTCGATCCCGCTATGCGTGTGGCATGCTCAAGCGCGGATTTGAGCCTGCTACGGCGCACGGGTTTCAGCACATAGCCGACCGCCTTGGCCTCGAACGCCGCAATCGCGTATTCGTCATAGGCTGTCGTAAAAACCACGGCAGGTGGATTCTCAAGTGCGTTTAGATGATGCGCCGTTTCAATACCGCTGAGTCCGGGCATGCGAATGTCGAGCAATACAATATCAGGGCGCACATCGGACGCGATTGCGATGGCTTGCTCACCATTGCCGGCCTCACCTGCGAACTCGTAGCCGTCGAGGTCTGCAATGATTTGTCGCAGCCGGTCCCTGGCGAGACCTTCATCATCGACGACGAGTACCCTCACTCAGTCATCTCTTCAGCGGGAAACCGCAGCAGTATGGAATAGGAATCCTCCCGACTGTCGATTTCGACGCTTGCCCGATTGCCGTAGGCGAGTTCAAAGCGCTGTCGAATATTGGACATGGCCATATTGTTGCCGCCCTTTGCACGTTTGGCGTCCGGCGCGACAGGATTCGACATGCGGATCGACAGGTAGCCATCTTCGTGCTTGCCCGTGACCAGGATCTCTCCGCCGTCCGGCAATAGTTCAATGCCGTGATAGATGGCATTCTCCAGCAAGGGCTGGATCGTGAAGCTGGGAATCAGGGCGCGCATCGGAAGCTCTGCGATGTCCCATCGAACGTGCAGGCGATCACCGAGGCGCAGTTTCTCGATACGCTGGTAAATTGCAGCGATCTCAAGTTCCTGCTTGAGTGACGTGCGATCTTTTGCACCACCCAGGTTTGCGCGCATCAGATCGGACAAGTCTTCAATGGCTTCTTCAGCCTGCTGCGGATCCGAGCGCGTCAACGCGGCGATCGTGTTCATGCTGTTGAAAAGAAAATGTGGCCGGATAAGCGCCTGCAGCGCGCTGATACGCGCCTGCGCTTCCAGGACAATGCTGCGCCGCCACTCGCTGGCGACATACAGATAACGCATCGCCAGGGCAATGACGATCGAACCGATCGCGAATGTGCGAAAGACATAGCCACCGTGTGTGTCTGCAATCAGGTAGAGATAATCAAATCGCTGGGTGAGCTGCCATGCAAGCTCGGCCAGCACGAGGCATAAGGCGAGGAGAATGAGAAAACTGAAAACGAACGCACGGGTCTTGCCGGCGCTCTCGAGGCGTTCGCGCAGCTGGCACATCAGGGCGGAACCGAGTACGGCGTACCACAGGACGAAAAAGGAAATTTTCCAGAGGTCGGAAAGAAACTGACCTCGCGTATCGTGGACAGCAACCGCCAGTACAATCGCGATGAGCTCAGCCAGAAGCACCACAATGAATACCGTGCCGGCGGCACAAAAATCCGGCAGGTAGGCCTGGGTCTCGCGGGTGGTGGGGTCGGATGATTCGCTCAAAAAAGGACGCTCCCTGAGATCAACGCGGTGCAACGCGCCAATTGTAACGCTCCGAAGCTACTAGTGGTCCAACAAGCTTGTATTGATGGGTTCAGAGCTACCCGGATGATCCAAGACAAGGCACAGTCCGCAGGGAATGGCGAGTCCTTTCCAAGGGCTGTAACGCCGTATTGGATCATCCGGGTA
>JADFLJ010000005.1 GCA_022564475.1 Pseudomonadota bacterium | reverse complement strand
TCAGGGATGGCCGGAACCCCTTCCATGACCAGGTTGCCATCGTTGGCAAAGGTCTGCACAACGTCGTCGGCTGCCGCGCTGCAAACCACGAGGCTTGTGAGCGCGAGACTCGCGACTCTGATTTTGTTCGATTTGCGGTTTTTGCTACGCAACAAGCAGTGCCATGAAGTCATCAACATCGGTTTCGGCCAGTTTTTCATGATCGACACACAATGCCTGCAGCTCTTCCCATTGTCTATCGGCCAGCCTGGGCGAAACGCTGCTTTCAAATTTCTCAATCAACACCGGTATTCCCTCTTCGCGTCGCTCACGGTGACCGATAGGGAAATGTACTTCTACGCGATCCGTGCTCGTGCCGTCGTTGAAAAATACCTGCACCGAATTTCCGATGTAACGCAGCTCGGGATCGAAATAGTCTTTGGTGTATTGCGTGTTTTCTGAGACGTCCATTTTGTCGCGCAGGGTGTCAATTCTCGGATCGTTGGCAACGTCGTTTTCATAATCCGCTGCCGTCAGGCGACCAAAGATCAACGGCACTGCAACCATGTACTGGATGCAGTGATCACGATCAGCCGGGTTATCGAGCGGCCCGGTCTTGTCGATGATGCGCACGGCCGCTTCCTGCGTTTCGATCACAATCTTGCTGATGTCATCGATACGGTCTTTAACCTGTGCGTGCAGCGTCATCGCAGCTTCGACCGCGGTCTGCGAATGGAACTCCGCCGGGTAGGAAATTTTAAACAACACATTTTCCATGACGTAATCGCCATACGGGCGGTGCAACTGGAATTCCCTGCCCTTGAATAACACGTCGTAATAACCCCAGGTCGGCGCGCTCAATGCGGACGGATAACCCATCTCGCCTGTCATCGCGATAAGCGCGAGACGCACGGCACGACTTGTGGCGTCACCGGCAGCCCAGCTCTTGCGTGACCCGGTGTTCGGCGCGTGACGATAGGTACGCAAAGCGCCGCCGTCGATCCATGCGTTCGATACGGCGTTAAGCACCTGCTCGCGATCGCCACCGAGCATGCGCGTAATCACCGCAGTCGATGCAACACGCACAAGTAACACGTGATCCAGGCCGACACGGTTGTAACTGTTCTCCAGCGCGAGCACTCCCTGAATTTCATGTGCCTTGATCATGGCCGCCAACACGTCGCGCATTTTCAGTGGCGCGTCGCCCTTGAGGCGGCGTTGTCGGCTCAGGTAGTCGGCGACCGCGAGGATAGCGCCCAGATTGTCCGACGGATGGCCCCACTCCGCGGCCAGCCAGGTGTCATTGAAGTCCAGCCAGCGATTCATGGTGCCGATGTTGAATGCCGCCATGACGGGCTCGAGTTCGTAAGAGGTTCCCGGTACGCGCGCACCGCCCGGAAAGCTTGCGCCCGGCACAACTGGCCCAAGCATCCTGGTGCAAGCCGGATAATCGAGCGCCAGAAAACCGCATGCGATGGTATCCATAAGGCAGTAGTGCGCCGTCTCAAAAGCGAGCTCGGAGTTGCTGTTGAAATCGCAGACGTAGTCAGCGATGTCGAGCAGGACCTGGTCCCAGTCAGGACGGACGGCCGAGCGTATGTCTGCGTTGGACATTAATGATTCCTTCAACGATTATCGATCGGTATCCATTCCTGCAGGGACGGACCGATGTAGTCAGCCGCGGGACGAATGAGCTTATTGTCGGCGCGCTGTTCCATGATGTGTGCTGCCCAGCCCGTGATGCGCGAGCAGACAAAGATAGGCGTGAACAGATAGGTCGGTATGCCCATGAAGTGGTACACGCTCGCTGCAAAGAAATCTGCATTCGCGAATAGTTTCTTCTCGTCCCACATTACTGTTTCGACGGCCTCGGACACCGGGTAGAGAATCCTGTTGCCCACATCGTCTGCCAGCATTTTGGACATTCTCTTGTTCACGACGTTGCGCGGATCCGACGTTGTGTAAACGCGGTGGCCGAAGCCCATGATCAGATCCTTGTTCGCGAGCATTTGCTGAACACCCGCCGTCGCTGCTTCAGCCGAATCAAATTTCGAGATCAATGCCATGGCCGCTTCGTTTGCGCCGCCGTGTAGCGGACCGCGTAACGCACCGATCGCGCCCGTTACGGCAGAGTGCATGTCGGACAGGGTGCCCGTAATAACGCGTGCTGCGAATGTTGACGCATTGAACTCGTGCTCAGCGTAGAGAATCAATGTTGTGTCGAGACTCTTGCGGTGCAGTTCCCTGGGCGCCTCGTCGTGCAGCAGGTGCAGGAAATGTCCCGCAACGCTGTCATCGTCTGTTTCGGTGTCGATTTTCACACCGTCTGTGTGATAGCGATGCCAGTACATCAACATCGACGGGAAAATGGCGAGCAGTCGATCGGCAACGTTTTGTTGATTCGAAAAATCCCCTTCGGGCTCGATGTTGCCCAGAAACGAAACGCCTGTGCGCAACACGTCCATTGGCGGAGCGTCGGCCGGAATCATTTCAAGAACGTTTTTGAGTGCGTCCGGCAGGCCACGATTGGATTTCAATTTCGCGATGTAGTCATCGAGTTCGGACTGCGTCGGCAAATGGCCGTGCAACAACAGAAACGCGGCCTCCTCAAAGCTGGCGTTGTCTGCCAGATCGTAGATGTCATAACCACGATACGTCAGCCCGGCGCCTTCTTTGCCTACGGTGCATATGTGTGTTGCGCCCGCGGTCACGCCTGCCAGGCCGCCTGTTTTCTTAGTTGCCATTTGTGTTCCTTTTTCTTTCGGCGAACAATTCGTCGAGTTTGTCTTCGTAGGCTTGGTAGCCGAGAACATCGTAGAGCTCTTCGCGTGTTTGCATGTTATCGATGCTTTCTTTCTGCGTGCCGTCGTTGCGAATCGTCTCGTAAACGCCAAGCGCCGCTGCGGACATCGCCCGGAACGCGCTCAGCGGATACAGGGTCATGCGTACGCCGGCGGCCGTCATCTCATCGCTTGTGAACAGCGGTGTCTTGCCGAATTCCGTCAGGTTCGCGAGTACCGGCACGTCAACGGCGTCGGTGAACTGCTTGTATTCCTCGACCGTCGTGAGCGCCTCCGCAAAAATCATGTCGGCCCCGGCTGCCGCGTAAGCGACGGCACGCTCGATGGCTGCCTGCTGTCCTTCGACAGCGTGCGCGTCGGTGCGCGCCATGATGACGAAACCATCGTCGATCCGGCCGTCGGTTGCCGCCTTCAGGCGATCGCACATCTCGCCGGTCTCGACGAGTGCCTTGCCGGGTCGGTGCCCGCAACGTTTTTCGGCGACCTGATCTTCAATATGGCAGGCCGCCGCGCCGGCCCGGGTCATTTCGCGAACCGTGCGCGAAATCATGAGCGCACTGCCCCAGCCCGTGTCAGCGTCCACGAGCAACGGCAGACTGGTCGCGGAGGCGATGCGGCGAATGTCCTCGCACACGTCGTTTAGCGTGGTCATGGCCAGGTCCGGCAACCCGAATGAAGCATTGGCGACACCGGCACCCGACAAATAGATGGCCTTGTGGCCTGCTTTTTCCGCCAGCAAGGCCGTGTATGCGTTGATCGTGCCGACTATCTGAAGCGGGCGTTCCGCCTCGAGTGCGGCCCGGAAACGTGTTCCAGCACTCATCTCGAATCCTTTGACTGCGTACGAATTGGCCGGATTCAAAAGTTTTAATCTGGATTAAAATCCGGCAGGGAGGGGAGTTTAAATCATCGGACACCCGTTTCCCAAATAGGTTGGTCGGGCTATTACCGTGTTACTGCTGCCGGCCACTTACGCGGCCGCAGCAGAACACTGCTTTATTCAGGAGGCAGCTATCGGCACTGCTGCTCTTTCAGGGAGACAGCTACAGGCCGGCGCGGGTGCGCTTGTTTGCGACGCATTCGAGGAGCGCAGCGAGTAGCTAGCAAACAAGCGCACCCGCGCCGGCCTGCATTAGCCGCGTCTACGATATTTCCACCAGCGTTCGTCCGGTCACCGTGCCATCGAGGTATGCCTGAAACGCGCCCGGCAATTCATCGAAGGAAATGGTCCGATGGCTGATCTTGTCCAGATGCCGCGGCCTGAGATCGTCGGCAATGCGGGACCAGACCGTTTTTCGCAACGCCCGTGGCGTATCGACCGAGTTAATGCCGAGCAGGCAAACGGCTCGCAGGATGAAGGGCAAAACCGTCGTGTTTAGCGAGATGCCCGACACCAAACCAATGCTCGCGATATTGCCGCCGTATTCCATCGTGCGTGTTAGCCAGGTCAGGATTTCGCCGCCCAGATTATCGATGGCGCCTGCCCACTGCGCTTTCTCCATCGGACGCTTGCCGAAATCAATCTGCTCGCGCGCCAGAACCTGTCGCGCTCCGATGCTCTTCAGGTATTTCTCTGCACTCGTCTTGCCCGTCACCGCCACGACTTCGTAGCCACGCGCATCCAGCATGTCGATCGCGATGCTGCCCACGCCGCCCGTCGCACCCGTCACCACGATGGGGCCGTTCTCGGGTCGCTGTCCGTTTTCCTCCATGCGGTGAATTGCGAGCGCCGCGGTAAAGCCGGCCGTTCCGATCTGCATTATTTCAGCTGCGGTCATTCCCGCGGGAACAAGCTCGAGGTTTTTGCTATCGACGCGTACAAATTCGGCATAGCCACCATCGATCGTTTCACTGAGGCCGCAGGCATTCATAAACACCTGTGTACCCGGCTGAAATGCGGCGTCGTCCGAGCTCTCGACCCTACCGGCGAAATCAATGCCGCCGTTCAGCGGATAGCGGCGCAGGATTCTTCCGGCACCCGTCGCGGCCAGCGCATCTTTGTAGTTGATTGTCGAGTGACTGACCCTGACGACAACATTGCCGGGAGACAGATCATCGATGTCGAGCTCCTGAAAAGCCGCGACGATCTTGCCGTCCTGCTGGTCTATTCGATACGCGCGAAACTTATCCATGCGCAGCGCCGGCTCTTTCCTGCGCTTTCCGGCGTCGATTAAGCCAGACATCCAGGCCCTGCGCGTTCAGCCTTACGTCGATGCTCATGATCGACCACATTTCGTCACGGTCGCCCGTAAATCCGTGTTTCTCCAGGCGCCCGCACATGTAGTCGAACAAACCGTCTTGTATGGCTTGTTCGCAATCGGCCGCATCTTCGTTTGCGAGTGCTATCTCAACATAGTCGTCGATAGCCTGATGCATGTCCTGCGCCAGCCGCTCAAGATCCACCACTTTGCTGTAATGGGTTAGATATACGTGCTCGGGCTTACACGCCATGATGCGATCGATGGACTTGTGTGCTTCTTCGGGGTCGAAGTCGATCGGCGTTGTCGTCGGAAAAATGATCGCGCCATTGTCCGTGTCCGTTTCACGATAGGAAACACCGAACGCGTCACCCGTGAACACGCCGCGTGACGTCGGGTCGTTCAACACGTAGTGATGCCTCGCGTGTCCTTCGGTGAATATCGTTTGCAGCTTGCGGCCATTGAAGTCTATCCACTGTCCGTCTTCGACGATGTCAATTCGCTGCTCGTCGATCGGCTGAATGTCGCCATATGTTTTTTGTGTCGTTTCCGCGCCGTACACGGCGATCGTGCCGGCGATCAGTTTCGAGGGGTCGATCATGTGGCGCGCAGCGCGCGGGTGAACAACGCAACGCGCGGCCGGCAATTGCTGCATAAGCAGGCCGGCGCCACCCGCGTGATCAAGATGAATGTGCGTTAGAAAAACGTAGTCAACGTCGGCGGGCGTCAGTCCGCACTGATCAAGTGCGTCGAGCAACAGCGGCACGCTGTCGTTCGCGCCTGTGTCGACGAACGCCGCTTTGCTGCCTTCAACAATTAGATGGCTTGCGTCCTGCATGGGACGCGCGTACTCGGTATCGATCGCGAAAACGCCATCGCTGAACTCTATGGTGTGTGCTGATGGCCGATTCATGTTGCTGGTGTTCCTGCCTGCTTAGTCCGGCAGCGTGGTCTCAAGTCCTTTCAGCCTCGAATAATAGCGCGCCAGCAAATCGACGTCAGCATCGGTCAATGCCGCGGCCATTTGTGTCATGACGGCTTCCTTGCGCGTGCCATCGCGATACTGATTGAGCGCCTTGACGAGGTAATCCTCGTGCTGTCCGGCCAGCGTCGGCCAGGTCGGGTTCACGCTGATGCCGTTCTGCCCGTGGCAGGCAACACAAGTTTGTGCCGCTTCCAGGTTGGTGTTTTTGGAGCCCCCGGCTGCGACGGTCGCTGTGCCAATCGACGCGATGAATGCTGCTACATCGTCAATGTCCTGATCGGACAGGCTGCCGGCGTGGGCAGACATCGTCGGATGCGTGCGCATGCCATCGCGGTAGCCCTTGATCGCGGCTGCTATATAGGCCGCCTTTTGGCCGCCAAGCTTCGGCACACGATACGACGGGTAGGCATTCCGATAGCCTTCGATCCCGTGGCAGCCCAAACAGGTGTACGCGAGCGTCTTGCCGCGATCAATGTTGCCCTCGGCAAGGGCGGGCGGCGCGAAAATTGCGCAAAGCGTGAGCAGCGTCGCAGGAATGGCAGCGGATTTCATCTTCATAAGCAGTTGATTATAATGGGTTTTGTGATTTACAGCCACAAGAGCGGAGCAACAGAGGGCGCTATGGTAGAGAGTGTTGGCGGCAAATTCCAGACGTAATAACACGCCCGTCCACCGCACTTTGCTAGCATGCCCGCGTCAAAGGACGGTAGCCACCCGGGAGTCACTGTGAAAAAAGGCGTTCTTGTTCTACTGGTCGGCCTTGCGCTGGTCGTTATGGTCTCACCCGGCATCGTCGGCATGCTGGCCGAGAAATCCGTTGATGAGCAAATTGAACGGGCAACAAGCCGAGATCAGGGCCTGTCGATCACAGCGGAACGCTTTGATCGAGGCTGGTTTTCCTCCCAGGGACGACACCGCATAGAACTACAGGACGCAAACAGCGCCGCGTCGATCAGGCCGTTTCTCGGGCTGGGCGATGACGACGACTTGCCCGTGTTGATCGTCGACACCGAACTCAGTCACGGCCTCATCGCATTGACGGCGCTGGGTGACGAAAACGGCTCGTTGATGCCGGGCCTTGGCAGGGCCGTATCCACGCTGAGCCTGGAAATGCACGATGGCAGTATTGTTGCGCTGCCCGGCAAGGTATACAGCTCTCTGAGCCTGACGGGCGACCTCAGCTCGAGCTACGCGACCGCGGCGGGCTCACAGGGCCCCGCAAGCTGGGGCGACATCGAGATCAATTTCGAGTCGGCGGCGATGGGCGGCGACCATTCCTATGACGGGACTGTCGAATCCTTGCGGTTCACTCACGATAAGGACCTGATCGTATTGCAGGGCGCTTCGTTCGCCGGTGACCTGGAAATGTCCGAATTTGGTTTCGCTGTCGGGGACCTGCAGCTGGCGCTGGACAGTCTTTTTTCGTCTGCAGACGGCGCCCGGAAAGTGTCTGTCGGACCCGTGTTTTTCAATACCCACTCATCGATTAACGACGGCCGGCTCAACTCTGAATCCGAGCTACAGCTGACCATCGGCGGCATTCCGGCCTTTGACCTGCTCCGTATCGACACCAGGGTGGTACTTGCCGGCGTCGACGGGCATGCGCTGCGGCGACTCGTGGAGAATCTGCAGCTCGCGCAAAACGGCGGCAATTACACGGCGATACAAGAGCTCATCAATGAGAGCGTCCTCGAGCTTATTGCGGCCGGTGCCGACCTGAACATCGAGCGCCTGGAGGTTTCACTACCGATGGGTACGATCAAGGCTGTAATGAATATTCGCTTTCTCGAAAGCGACCGCGCAGATTTTGGCTGGACATCGGTGTTACTCGCGATGGAAGCCGATGCAACTTTCGAGTTTTCCGAATCACTCGTCGATATGGCGGTGATGATGCGTGCGGAGCTGGAAATCGCCAGGAGCTTTTTGAAGAAAAATGGCGACGTCTACGAAATGGACGTGGCGTATAAGAAAGCGCTGCTGACGATTAACGGGCTCCCGGTAGCCATACCCATTCTATAAATTCTAAACAGGGGTCGGATCAAGTTTAGCTAACCTGGATCCGACCCCTGTTTATAGGCTCAGTTCGTCTGCTCGGTGACAGGCGACGACGCTTGAGTTTGTACCCAGCGCGGCGGGTCGCTCACGTGCACATCGACTCACGGCGTATGCACAGCGTGGGTGAAACGCGCAGCCCGACGGCGGCGTCAGAATCGACGGCACTTCGCCGCTCAGGATGTATTCCTTGCGCGGCAGGTTCGGGTCCGGCACGGGCACGGCATCGAGCAGCGCCTTCGTATAGGGATGCTGCGGCCGCGTGAACAGAGACTCATTGTCCGCGAGTTCTGCGAGTCGGCCCAGATACATGACGAGCACGCGGTGGCTGATCGCGCGAACGACACCGAGATCATGGCTGATAAACAGGATCGACAGCCCGCTTGACGCTTGCAGCGCCCGTAAGCGATCGAGAATTTGTTCGCGCACCGAGCCATCCAGCGCCGCGACAGCCTCATCGCACACCAGCACTTTCGGTTTCAATATCAGCGCGCGCGCGATCGCCACTCGTTGTGCCTGTCCGCCCGACAACTCATGCGGATAGCGACCCAGGAAGACATCGTTCAAACCGATTTGCTGCAGCATCTCTGACACACGCTGCACGCCCTCCGCGTTCGTCAGCAATGGCTCATGTACGAGCAGCGGCTCACGAACGATATCGACCACGGACATTTGCGGATTGAGTGAGCCAACGGGATCCTGAAATACCATTTGCAAATCACGGCGTGTTTTCGCAGCGCGGGCGCCGGCCTCCTTCGCAAGCGTCTCGCCATAGAAGCTGACCGTGCCCGCACGCATCGGTATGAGTCCCAAAATGGCGCGAACCAGGCTCGACTTGCCCGAACCGGACTCACCCACAATGGCCAGGGTTTCGCCGCGCTTCAGTGTCAGGTCAACATCGCGCACCGCGTGTAGCTGCCCGTGTCCGGCTTCGCGGTAGCTGACCGATACGCCGTCAGCCTTGAGCAAGACCTCGCCATCCACTGGCGACGGAATGTCGCCGCGACGGATTCGCGGCGCGGCTTCCAGCATTGCTTTCGTATGTGCGTGCTGCGGTGCGCCGAAAACCTCGCGCGTCGTACCCGACTCGATCAGCCGGCCGCGCTCAAGCACGAGCATGCGCTCACAATGCCCGGCGACCACACCAAGATCGTGTGTAATCAGCAACAACGCCGTGTCTTTGCGAATTGCGTTCAGCAATTCGAGGATCTGCGCCTGCACCGTGACATCCAGCGCCGTCGTCGGCTCGTCGGCGATCAACAAATCCGGCTTGGTGATCAGTGCAGATGCGATCATCGCGCGTTGCCGCATCCCGCCCGACAGCTGGTGTGGGTACGCCCGGCTTTGTCGCTCCGGATCGGGCAGGCCCACGGCATTCAACATCTCGATAACACGCTCTTTTGCCTCAGCCCCGCCGCACAATCCATGCGCAATCAATATCCGGCCAATCTGCTCGCCAATTCGCAAATAGGGATTCAGCGCAAGCATCGGGTCCTGGAATACGATTGATATGCGCCGCGCACGAATGCGGTTTAGCTCTTGCTCCGGAGCCCCCAGCAACTCCTTGCCGTCGAAGCTGATGCTGCCGGCCGTTTTCGCATTTCCCGGCAGCAGGCCAAGAATCGCGAGCGCTGTCTGCGTTTTGCCTGAGCCTGATTCGCCGACCAACCCGACAGACTCGCCCGTGTTCACACAGAAGCTAAGCCTGTCGATTACCTTTTCATCAGCATAACTCACCGACAGGGATTCAATGTTGAGCAAGCTCACGGCGACTGCCTCGCGTCGAACAAATCCCGCAGCCCGTCGCCGAGAAAATTAAAGCACATGAGAATAAGTGCAAGCAGGCCGCCCGGGATCAACAACATCCACGCAGCGTTTTCTTTTTGGTTGACGCCCGCATCGACGAGCGCGCCAAGCGAGGTTTGCGGTTCCTGTATCCCCAGGCCAAGAAAGCTCAGGAAAGACTCGACGAGGATTGCCTGCGGTATCGTCAGCGTGACGTAGACGATAACGATGCCGATGAGGTTGGGCACGATATGTCGAAGGATTATGCGTGGCGTGGATACGCCCGTAAGTCGTGCGGCCTCAACGTATTCCTTCTCTTTCAGGCTTAGCGTCTGGCCGCGGACAATGCGTGCCATGTCCAGCCAGTTGATCGCGCCGATCGCCACGAATATCAGCAGGAAGTTTCGCTCGAACACGACCATGAGCAAGATGACGATGAAAATAAACGGCAAGGCATACAGCGTATCGACGATGCGCATCATGACCGCATCGACCCGGCCACCCACATAACCCGCGATGGCGCCGTAAAGAACACCGATCACAAGGCTTACGAAGCTCGCAACCAGCGCGACAAGCAAGGTCACTTGTATGCCCATCATGGTGCGCACAAACAGGTCACGGCCCAGGTCGTCTGTTCCGAACAAGTGCGCGCCGGCGAGGCCGGGTGCGGCCAGGATATTGTCGAAGTCGGTATCCAGGTAATTGTTCGGGCTGAGCCACGGCACCACGATCGCGATGACCGCGATGGCAACAAGAATGCCGCCGCTTATGCTTATCAGGCGACTGACTCGCGCGCGCCCGATCGCGTTGCTCGCTGTCGAGATCGTGATCACCGGTAGCGCACCCGCGGATCGATGACGCCGTAAATGAGATCAGCGATCAGGTTCATCGTAACGATCATCACCGCGTAAACGATGACAATACCGAGCACGAGTGTGTAATCACGATTCAGCGCGCCCGTGACGAAGAACTGGCCGACACCTGGAATGCCGAATATCTGTTCGACCACCACTGAGCCCGTCAGAATCCCTGCAATCGCCGGGCCCATGTAAGACACGATCGGCAGCATCGCAGGCTTCAGCGCGTGGTAACGAATTACCGCATAGGTACCCAGTCCCTGCGCGCGCGCTGTTCTGATAAATGGGCTCGCAAGAACATCGATCATGCTCGCCCGTGTCAGGCGTGCGATGTATGCGATCTGCGGGAGCGCCAATGAAATAACCGGCAACAACAAACGCGCCGCACCCGTAGAGCCGCTCCACCCTGCAGGTAGCCACTGTAGCTTCACGGCCAGAAACAGGACCAACACGGGTGCGATAACGAAGACCGGGATCGAAATACCCGTCATTGCAAATGCCATCACGACACGATCGACGACCGAGTTCTGCCGCAAGGCCGCGACGGTGCCCGCCGCGATGCCGACGACAACGGCCAGCAACATCGCCAGCGAACCCAGCAGCATGGAGATCGGCAGCGAACCTGCAATTAATTGTGTAACCGTGTGATCGCGGTAGCGATAGGATGGCCCAAAATCACCGCGCACGACGTTCGAGATATAGCGAAAAAACTGCTGCGGCAAAGGCTCGTCAAGGTGATAGTACTTGTCGATGTTTTCCTTGATGGCTTCGGGCAGCACACGCTCGCTGTCGAAGGGTCCGCCGGGCGCCGCATGCACGAGCAGAAACGCGAGCACGACGACCACCATTAGCGTCGGTATCGCGCCTAACAGTCTGCGCAAACTGTACTTGACCAAGGCCACTCCGGTTGTCGGCGGCGACTATTGCGCCACGTCGAGACTCAGGTGCTGACTGTAATGGTAATCCAGCACATTGTCCTCCCAGCCCCGCACTTCGGGCCGCACAAGATGTTTACTGACGTAAAAATACACCGGCATGATCGCATGATCGGCCAACAACGCACGTTCCGCTTCTTCAAGGTACAAACGTCTGCGGCGCGGTTCTACCTGCGCTGCAGCACGCTGCATTAGCGAGTCATATTCTTCGCTTGCGTAGCCCATCATGTTGGCCGGGTTATTGCTCAGCAGCAAATTTAAAAACGTCGCTGCATCATTGTAATCGCCAATCCAGCTGCCGCGGAAAATCTCGGTAATCTGCGCTTCTCGTATGTTCGTCAGCAAAACCTGAAACTCTTCGCCGACCAGTGTCGCCTCAAAACCCAGTGCCTCGCGCCACATTGCCTGCACGGCCAGTGCGATGCGGCGTTGTGTGTTGGAGGTGTTGTAACGCAGCTCGACCTGCACGGGATTGTCGTCGCTGTAGCCTGCCTGATGATAAAGACTGCGCGCAATCGCGTTGCGCTCTTCCTGTTCCAGGTTGGTGTAACTAAGTTGCGGTGGAGCGTAATTGTCGGTACCGGGCGGCACCCAGCTATATGCGGCGGACTCGCCACGACCCGTAATTTTTTCGACAAGAACATCGCGGTCCACCGCCATCGATAACGCCTGCCGCAAATGCGGGTTGTTCTTGAACGGCGGGCGCGTGAGATTAAAGCCGAAATAGTAGGTTCCAAGGTACTGCGATATGCGTAACTCATCGCCGCGCTCTTCTTTGATCGCGGCGAAATTTTCCGGCGGAACATTGTCGGTCGTATGCAGCTCGCCCGCACGATAGCGATTCAGCTCGACAGTCTCTTCAACAATGACGTGATAATGCACAAGGTCGATCGCCGTCGCGGCGTTGTTCCAGTAATGTTCATTGCGTTGCAGGCGCAGCAGTGAACCCGGCTCCCAGGACAGCAGTTTGTACGCCCCGTTGGAAAGCAGCGACCGTGCGGAGTTCGCTGTATCGACATTGCCGAGTTTGCTGTGTGCGGGAAACGTACTTGGATGTGTTAACAGGCTCAGCAGATACGGTACCGGTTGCGTCAGCTCGATTCTCAGCGTCTGCGCGTCGATCGCCGCAACGCCCAGCTCGTCTGCTGACATGTCACTCGCAATAATTGCTTCGGCGTTGACGATGTCGGTAATCGTGTTCGCGTAGAACGCCGCATTGGCCGGATTGACCAAGCGACGCAAACCAAGCACAAAATGCGTTGCCGTCAGCGGGTCGCCGTTGGACCAGCGCGCGTCTGCCCGGATTGTGAAGGTATAGGTGAGTCCGTCGTCGGCTATTTCCCAGCGCTCCGCGGCTGCGGGTACAAGCTTCCCGTCTGCCGAATACGCGAGCAAGCCCTCGCCTATATCGCGCAGCAGGTTGGCTGCCTGCACGCTGCGCGCTTTTTGTGCATCCAATGATTCCGGATCGGTCCCCAGGCCGCGGTGCAGCGTTGAATCGCTTTGCCCGACGTTCTCCGTGCCACAGGCAACTACAAGGAGCCACAGGACCACCAGGCAGGTTCTTCTGATGGGCGTCACTTCCTTGGCTTCATCAGGCCGATTTCTTGAGTTGCTGCTTCTTGAGCTGTCGTTTCTTGAGGTACACGAGCAACAAGGACACGGCCGAGGGCGTCATGCCCTCCAGGCGAGATGCCTGACCCAGCGTGACGGGGCGCGCGCTCTCAAGGCGTTGCCGCGCCTCGGTCGATAGCCCGTCGACCTGTGCGTAATCAATATCGGTGGGCAGGCGCAGCGAGTCCTGCTTGCTGTGTTTGGCGATCTCGCGCGCCTGGCGGGCGATATAGCCCGCGTATTTAGCCTGAACCTCGACCTGCAGCACGATTTGTTCGCGAAGTTCGTCGAAAACTACCTCATCAGCATCGAACGCGCCTACATTTGACAGTTTCTCGATTTTCTCGTAAGAAATCTCGGGACGCCGCAAAAGCTCGGCCGCCGTGGCCTCTTTTTTGAGTTCGACGCCAATAGCGTCACGATCATTGCTATTCATGGACGTTGGCCGCACGATAATGCCTTGCAGCCGTGCTTGCTCACGCAATACAGCCTCTCTTTTTTGCTCAAACAGGGCCCAGCGCGCATCGTCGACGAGTCCAAGCTCTCGCCCGACTGCCGTGAGGCGCAGATCCGCGTTGTCTTCGCGCAGCGTCAGGCGATATTCGGCGCGGCTCGTGAACATCCGGTACGGTTCGCTGACGCCCCGGGTCACGAGATCGTCAACCAGAACACCGATGTAGGCCTCGTGGCGCTGTGGAAACCACTCTTGCCGCTGCGCGGCACGCCGCGCAGCGTTGATGCCCGCGAGCAGGCCCTGCGCGCCGGCTTCCTCGTAGCCCGTCGTGCCATTGATTTGTCCGGCGAAGTACAGGCCCGCCACGAACTTTGTCTCCAGCGTCGGCTTGAGGTCGCGCGGATCCATGTAGTCATATTCGATCGCGTAACCGGGTTGCGTAATGTGCGCCTTCTCGAAGCCCACGATCGATCGAACAAAACGCAGCTGTGTCGCATACGGCAGGCTGGTCGATATGCCATTCGGGTATATCTCCTGCGTTTGCAGGCCTTCCGGCTCCACAAAAAGCTGGTGAGATGCCTTGTCCGCGAAACGCACGACCTTGTCTTCGATCGACGGACAATAACGCGGACCCACGCCCTCGATCATGCCCGTGTACATCGGCGATTCGTCGAGCGAACTGCGAATGATGTCGTGGGTTTCTTCGGTCGTCCGCGTGATGTGGCAGGAGATCTGCTGCGGATGTTGCGACCGCCTGCCCATGAATGAAAACACGGGTATCGGTGTATCGCCTGGTTGTTCCTGCATCAGCGAGTAATTGAGTGTTCTGCCATCCAGGCGTGGCGGCGTACCGGTCTTCAGGCGCGCCACACGAAAGGGCATTTCGCGCAGGCGCTGTGCCAGGCGATTGGCCGGCGGGTCACCGGCTCGGCCACCCGATTTCTCGGTACGACCAATCAGGATGCGGCCACCTAAAAAGGTGCCAACCGTCAGAACAACGCTGTTCGCAAAAAACTTGAGCCCCAGCCCCGTTACAACTCCCGTAACGCGCTCTCCCTCGACAATCAGGTCTTCAACCGACTGCTGGAAGATCGACAGATTTGCCTGGTTTTCGAGCATGCTGCGAATCGCAACGCGGTACAGCTGCCGATCCGCTTGCGCGCGCGTCGCGCGGACGGCGGGGCCTTTGCTCGCATTGAGCGTGCGGAACTGGATGCCGGCGTGGTCGATTGCCACTGCCATCGCGCCGCCCAGCGCATCGATCTCTTTTGTGAGGTGGCCTTTGCCGATGCCGCCGATCGCCGGATTGCAGCTCATCTGTCCCAGCGTGTTGATGCTTTGCGTGACCAACAGTGTCCGCGCACCCGAGCGCGCGGCAGCCAGAGCGGCTTCCGTACCGGCGTGACCGCCACCGATCACTATGACGTCGTAGTGTTCTGTCATTGAGGGCCTGTCATCGGGCGTGGGTAAGCTTGTTTTTTGAGCAGTGAAGGCGGCGCATTTTAGTCGCTCTGGCGCCCTGGTGCCACAATCCCTGCCGCCGGGCCAACACAGGGCCGCGCTTCTTCGCTTGCCGCGGCCCTTCTTTACTTGCCGCGGCGCAGGTCTCAAGATGTCGCGCCTCAGCTAACGTCTTGGGATCGCCCCTTATCTGTATGCTTCGTAGCGGCACGCGCGTTCTGGTCAGCTTCTTGTTCGTCTTTTCCTGCCCTGCCGTTGCTGCGCTGGAGCTGGAGCTGGAAGAGTGCCGCATCAGTGCCGGAGAGGCGTTTCCGGGCATCAAAGCGCGCTGCGGCAGCTTTGAGCGCCCCCTGAATCCTGACGATCCCGACTCGCCGACAATTTCCTTACGCGTCGCTGTTGTCCCTGCGCTAAACCTTCAGCCACACGCAGACCCGCTGGTGCCGCTCGCGGGTGGGCCTGGACAAAGCGCTGTGCAGTTTTATTCGGGCTATGCCGCGGCCTTTGAGCGGGTTCGCAGCAATCGTGACATCCTGCTCGTCGACCAGCGCGGCACGGGCGAATCGGCGCGCATGGATTGCCCCATCGACGACGATCTCGATGAGTATGAGTTCGATGCCGAGCTCACGATCAAGTACACACAGGAATGCCTGGATGCGCTGCCCTACGACCCGCGTTACTTCACGACCAGTATCGCCGTCCAAGACCTCGAGGCCGTCCGCAAAGCGCTGGGTTATCCGACACTGAATTTGTACGGCGCTTCCTACGGCACGCGCGTCGCACAACATTACGCACGGCGTTATCCTGATTCGACGCGCACGATAATCCTCGATGGCGTGGTGCCACCGCAGCTCTCGCTCGGCCCTGAAATCGCGATCGAATCGCAAAAAGCGATCGACAACATCTTTGCCCGCTGTGCGGCGGACCCCGCATGTGACGCGGCCTTTCCTGACGTCGCCGCGTCGTTCGTCAAACTCAGGAACACGCTCAGCAAGAAAGCCGTAAACGTCAGCGTTGCGCACCCGGTCACGGGCCGCGTGGAGTCGGTCAAATTCGGTCAAGCCGAGCTGGCCGCCACGGTTCGCTTGCTGGCGTATTCGCCGCGCTCCATTGCCATGCTGCCGTTGCTGGTTTCCGAGGCATCAAATAGCAATTACCCGCCGCTCGTCGCGCAATATCAAATGACCTTAATGAGGCTGTCCGAAACGCTGGCGATCGGCATGCACAACACCATCTTGTGTACCGAAGACGCGCCCTTCTTCAATCCGGCCGCGTTCGATATGGCCGCTCTCGAGGGCAGTTTCATGGGCACGATGCAACTCCGGGCCATCGAGGCCATTTGTTCAGTGTGGCCCGCCGGACCGATAGATGAGGACTTCAAACAGCCCCTGTCCACGGCCATTCCGACGCTGCTGCTCTCGGGCACGGCGGACCCGAGCACACCACCTCATTACGCGGACATGGCGGCACGCAACCTGAAAAAAGCATGGCTGTTAAACGGTGAACATCAGGGCCACGGTCAGCTCGCTGTTGGCTGCATGCCGCGCATCGTAGAGCAATTTATCGATAACGCGACTTTTGAAATCAGCGACGCGGCGTGTTTGCGAGCTAGCTTCGTCATGCCGTTTTTCCTCGACTTCTCGGGGCCAGCGCCATGATCAGGGTTGACGGGATTCACAAGTCCTTCGGCTCGGTTCGTGCTGTGCGCGGCATCAGCTTCGAGGCCCCCGACGGCAGGGTGACGGGCTTGCTTGGACCGAACGGCGCCGGCAAGTCGACGACCTTGCGAATCTTGTACACGGTCATGAAGCCGGACGCAGGCAGCGCGAGCATCGACGGCCATGACGTCGTCAAGAGCAGCCTGGATGCGCGGCGCTGCACGGGCACGCTGCCACACGGCGCGGGGCTTTACCCTCACCTGACGGCACGCGAGAACATTGCGTACTTCGCAAGTCTGTGCGGCATCGAGCGTGGCAACATCGAAGAGCGTGTCGAAAACATTGTTGATCTGCTGGAGATCAAGGACTTCGCGGACCGGCGCACCAAGGGCTTTTCGCAAGGCCAGCGCACCAAGGTCGCATTAGCGCGCGCGCTGGTACACGATCCGCAAAACGTCATTCTCGACGAGCCCTCGAACGGCCTCGACGTCATGGCTACGCGCTCTTTGCGTGAGCTGATATTGAAACTCAAAGACGCGGGCCGTTGCGTGTTGTTCTCAAGTCATGTGATGCAGGAAGTTGCCGCGCTCTGTGATGACATCGTCATCATCGCCGATGGCCGCGTCGCAATTGACGACACCGCCGAGGGCATTCGGGAGCAAACGGGCTGCGACGACCTGGAAGATGCCTTTGTTGCTGCAATTCACCGGGTGTCGCCGGAATGATAAGAACGATATTCACGGTTTTCAGCAAAGAGGTACTCGATAACTTTCGCGATCGTCGCACGCTCGCCTCAGCTCTGCTCATGGGTCCGTTGTTCGGTCCGCTGTTGTTTGCTTTTGTCATCAATCTTTCGATAGAGCGCTCCTTGTCGGACGTCGAAAAGACGCTGGAGCTGCCGGTCCTCGGCGTCGAGTATGCACCTACGCTCATCGATTACCTGAAAAGCCGCAACCTGAAAATTATCGAGGCGCCCGAAGACCGCGAGGCGGCCGTCGCAAGCGTCAAGAGCGGCCTGCACGATGTTGTCATCATAATTCCGGGGGGCTACGGCGAACAAATGGCAAACGGCATACCGGCGAAAGTTGAGCTGGTCTCGGACCGGGCGAACACCGCGGCCGATCGCGACGCGCGTCGCGTAAGAAACGTGTTGTATGCCTACAACCAGGAGCTTGCTGCAATTCGCTTGTCGGCGCGGGGCGTCAGCCCGCTGGTCTTGCGGCCTCTCAATATCGACGACATTGACGTATCAACGGCCTCGGGTCGCTCGGGCATTCTGCTCGGGATGATGAGCTACTTCTTTATTTTCGCGATGCTCATGGGCGGCATGTATCTCGCGATCGACACGACGGCGGGCGAACGCGAACGCGGCTCGCTTGAGCCCTTGCTTGCGCTGCCCGTCACGCGCGACCGCCTCATCCTCGGGAAAATTATTGCCACCTGTTTGTTCATGGCCCTGTCACTGATGCTAAGCCTGATATCGTTTTTCTTCGCGCTGAAGTTCATACCGCTGCAGGAACTGGGAATGACGCCGAACTTCGGGCCGAAGGTCGTTGTTGCCGCGTTTTTCCTGCTTGCACCTTTTATTCTCCTGGGTGCGTCAGTAATGACTCTGGTGGCGTCGTTTACGAAGAGCTACAAGGAAGCGCAAACCTGGCTTAGCGTCGTGTTGCTCGCGCCAACGCTGCCAATTCTTATTGTTAGCCTTCTCACCTTACGGCCGCGACTCGAATTCATGTTCGTGCCCAGCCTGAGTCAACACCTGTTACTGATCAACATGGTTAAGAATGAGCCCGTCAACGTGCTGCACGTCGTTATTTCGGTGACGAGTACGCTGCTCCTCGGCGGCTTGTTAACGTGGCTGTGCGCACGCCTTTATCGCCGCGAGGGCCTGCTCGGCTAGAAATACCGCCCCGACCGCGACGGTGCGCGGCCGGGACGCCAACACGCCAGACTAGTCACCGAAGTAAAACCGCGCGCCGATACCATAGCGCAGTACGTCGTCACCCGCGCCCACATTCAATCCGACCGCAAAGTTTTCGGTGAAGCTGTACCACGCCTCACCACGGAGCGATGTCTCATCGCCGCTGTCGCCCAGATCGATGTACTGAATGAAGCCTGCAAGCTCGAGGCTGTCGGACAGCATCGAGCGCAAGCCAATTTCAGCACCGATGCCATCGTCGTCGAGTGAGAAGCCGTTCGCGCTCGCGTCGAGACGCACATAGGCAAGGTTGGCGACGAAGTCGAGCGTCGGCGTCAGGTCAGTATGAAAACCACCGCCAATCGACAGTTCGTCAAGGTCGATACCGAAATCAAAGTCGGTGCTACCGTAGCCGCCGAAGAAGTGCCAGTTTTCAGCGAGCTCAATCGAACCGCCAATGCTAAAGCCGTCGCCATCAACATTGATGAAATTGTCATCAATATCGACGCGTTGATACGCGCCTTCGAAGTAATTGTAGCTGGGACCCTCTGCCAGTGCGGGCGCCGTCAGCGCCAGCAGCGAAATAATACCGATAGATCTGAACATGTGATTTTCCTTCCTGAATTTACCCAAGATAATCGTGCGCCACACAGGATGCACATACATGATGTACGACAGATGAATAGCGAATGATTCCCCTTTTGAGTCCGCCGGGGCGCGCTTAACGCACTGATTATTTGCCGATACAGAAATCCGCGAATATTCGACCCAGTAAGTCATCGGACGAGACCGCCCCGGTTATTTCACCCAGCGACTGCTGTGCGATGCGCAGCTCCTCGGCGAGTATTTCACCGGCAGCGTTTTCACTTAATGCCTTTCGCCCCGCGTAAAAATGCTCGGCGGCGCGTTGCAGCGCGTCGACATGCCGTCGCCGTGCAGTAAGTGACCCCTCCCCGAGATTCTTGTAACCCGCAAGTGTGCGGATGCTGTCGCGAAGCTGTTCTATGCCGTCTCCGGTCTTCGCCGACAACACAACCACGCCTTCGCCCGACAGATCTTCATCCACCAGGTCCGACTTGTTGCGCACGACGATGACCGGCACGCCCTCCGGGAGCGTCTCGCACAAGTCTTCGGCGTCGGTGTCGCTGGCGTCCTGAATCCAGAGCACGGCGTCAGCGCTCGCCATCGCTTCGCGCGCACGTCGCATGCCCTCCTGTTCAATAATGTCGGGATTGTCGCGCAGGCCCGCCGTGTCGATCAGCTCGACGGCAAGGCCATCAATGTTGATGTTTTCACGCAGGATGTCCCTCGTGGTACCGGCTATTTCGGTGACGATTGCCGTGTCCTCTCCGCTCAGCCGGTTCATCAGGCTGGACTTGCCCGCGTTGGGCCTGCCAACCAACACGACCTGATAGCCATCTCGCAGTACGCGACCGACCGTCGCAGTTGCCAGTAATTTTTCGAATGCTTTCGCACAATCGCTTACGCGCTGCTGCAGTTTTTTGTCGGACAGGAAATCGATCTCTTCTTCAGGAAAGTCGATCGCCGCCTCAACGTGTACTCGCAAATCCGTAATCTGGCTGACGAGCGCATTAACGGCGTCGGAAAACTCGCCGCTCAATGAGCGCAGCGCGGCGCGCGCGGCCTGTGACGTTCCGCTTGCAATGAGGTCCGCGATAGCCTCTGCCTGTGCGAGGTCCAGCTTGCCGTTCAGGAATGCGCGCTTGGAAAACTCCCCCGGCTCCGCGAGGCGCGCACCATTGGCGACGGCTGCGTCGACAACCAGGGACACGACAACGGGCCCGCCGTGGCCGTGCAGCTCAACGACGGGCTCGCCCGTAAACGAGGCCTGCGCCGGAAAATACAGCGCGATGCCGTTATCAATGGGCTCGCCATCGGGCGCGATGAAGTCACACAGCGTGGCAACGCGCGGTTGCGGCAGGTCACCCAGCATGAGCTGACCGATCCGCGGTGCGTCGTTTCCGGATATTCGCACGATGCCGATTCCGCCCGTCCCCGGCGGGGTAGCTGCTGAGACGATGGTGTCCGTCGGACCAATCATGATGACAATAAGACCACAGCCGGAGCCGCGCTGCAGGTCCGCGCGACCGGGTGAGCGCTAGTCGGCCTTTTTCTTTTTACCCTTGTGCTGTTTGCGCGCGGCGGTCTCTGCGTGAACGACCTTGTTGATCTTCCACTGCTGAGCGATCGACAACAGTGTGTTGGTCACCCAGTAGAGTACGAGGCCCGACGGGAAGAAGGCGAAGAAGCCTGTGAACATGATCGGCATGATTTGCATGACGCGAGCCTGCACGGGATCCGCGGGCGCCGGGTTCAGCCTTTGCTGAAACAGCATCGCTGCACCCATGATAAGGGGCAGGATAAAAAACGGATCGCGCGATGACAGGTCGGTAATCCAAAGTGCGAACGGCGCCTGACGCATTTCCACCGATTCGACCAACACCCAGTAGAACGAAAGGAAAAACGGCATCTGGATAAGAATCGGCAAACACCCCGCCGCAGGATTCACTTTCTCTCGTTTGTAGAGATCCATCATGGCCTGTGACAGCGCCTGCTTGTCGTCTTTGTAACGTTCCTGCAGGGCTTTCATGCGCGGCTGAATTTCGCGCATCTTCGCCATCGAGCGGCCACTGGCTTCGGTCAGCTTGTAAAACGCAAGTTTGATCAGGATCGTGACGCCGATAATCGACCAGCCCCAGTTGCCGACAAAGCCGTGGATCCACGACAGCAACCAGAACATCGGCTGCGACAGAATGACGAGCCAGCCATAATCGACGCTAAGTTTTAGTTTCGGGTGCAGCTCGTCCAGCTGCGACTGCAACTTCGGTCCAATGAACAAGGTTTCATCGAAGCTCGCGGATTCGCCTGGCGCGACTGATTGCGCCGCACTAATGACGCTGGCCGTGAGGTTGTTGCCGTCGATGCGAACCTGGAAGATGTGGGTGCTGCCGACCGTCGGGACAATTGCCGTCAGGAAATGGTGCTGAATGGATGCGTACCAGCCATTGTCGCTGGTGAAATTCAGCGGCTCCTCGTCAAGCAGCTCCTTGCGTTTGATTTTTTCAGCTTTATCGCCATAGAAAACCAGCGCGCCGTCGAAAGAGTAGGAATCAACGTCGAACATGGAGCGCTCTTGCTCATAAGACCGGCGCTGTAATTGTGTGACCTGGTCGCCGCGCCAGGTGGTCTCACTATTATTGCGTACGTCCTGTTGCAGCGCGATCGCGTAGCTGCCTCGTGTCAGAATGAAGCGCTTCTCGAAGCTCAACCCCGACGCATCGGTCATTGTCAGCGATACAACGAGTTCGTCCTGATCACCAAGGTCGAAATTTCTTGCTGATGCCGCATAAAGCGTGTTGGCATCCGTCGCGGCGCCATTTGCGCTGCGCAGCCAACTGCGTATGGCGCCGTGATCGCCTGGCTCCGTGTTGAGCAGTTTAACCTTTTCGTCCGGCCGGTCTTTCGCAACCGGATACTCGAGCATCGTCGCCTTTTGAATTGTTCCGCCGCGCGTGTTGATTTCGAGCTCAAGAACATCGGTTGTAACGACGATTATGCTGCCCTGTTCGGTTCCCGTCTCTGCGGTGTTTACGGGCCCCGTGGCGGCCGTTACCGATGGCAGCTCGCCGTCCTCGATGCCGAGCTCGGGCAGCGCGTCGAGCTTATCAACCGGCAAAGCAGCGCCCTCTGTCGTCGCTATGGGCGCCTGTGCTTTGGATCCGTATTCCTCCATCCACGTTTGCCAGGTCAGATACGCCATGACGGCGAAGAATCCCCAGATAATCAGTCGTTGATTGTCCATTCTTCCTTTATTCCTGCCCGGCCGTTTTGCTGCGGCATTGTTGCCAGTGTTTCTCGAGGCTATCCACGAGAATGTCGTTGCGCTCGTGCGCTGCCGACATCTTGTTCATTACTACAATGTCCAGGCCTTCGAGAGCCGCCTGATGGTGGCGAAACGATTCCCGGATAATTCGTTTGAGGCGGTTGCGCGCTGTTGCCTTCTTGCATTGTTTCTTCGATATCGCCAAACCAAGTCGGGATTTATCGAGTTCGTTTTTACGGCACAGCACCGTAAACCATTTATCACGGCTGCGCGTTGCTTTCTCAAACACGCGGCCGAACGACGCAGCATCCAGCAACCGACAGTCTTTGCTGAATCGGTGCCGAGGGTTGCGTTCCAAATCGGATTTTTTGCTTGCCGGCAAGACGGCCGCGTTGGCGCTTGATGCCAATAGTGGCCGACTACGGCGTCAGCTTCGCGCGGCCTTTTGCCCGGCGGCGCTTGATAACGAGGCGACCTGCCTTGGTCGCCATGCGGGCACGAAAACCGTGCGTGCGGGCGCGCTTCAATTTGCTGGGCTGATACGTACGTTTCATCTGCCTGGTACCTGGATTTATGTCGGGCAAAAAAACCCGGTCAAACAAAAGGGCGGCAAGGGTACGTGGCAGCCTGCAAGCTGTCAATAGAGAACGTGGCGGTTAGTCTTTTAGCTGATTTGCCAACAAGCATCGTGGACTGTGGCGGCACCGCTAAAAGCCGTATAGACTGCCCGATCTGCTTTCTCGCCAACCTCTTTTCTGGTGTTCTGTGGGGACTTCGTTACCGACCGAAAAAACGCTCTGGAGCCGCTGCGTGCGATCGCTGCAGGCGGAGCTGCCCGAACAACAGTTTAATACCTGGATTCGGCCCCTGCAGGCCGAAGAAAACGAGTTTGAATTGCGGTTGCTGGCGCCGAATCGTTTCGTCGTTGACTGGCTGCAGGAACATTACATCGAGCGTATTCTGGAGCTCGTTGATGGCTCCGGCCGCAACATCAAAGTCCTGCTGGAGGTCGGCTCCCGGCAGAAACCCGAGGGTCCGGCTACAACATCGGTGCGGCCTGTCGTTTTTGAGGCAACGGCCCCGCTGCCGCCAAAGGTCGCTTCTCGCCTGAGTCCAATCTTTACGTTTGATAGTTTTGTCGAGGGCAAGAGCAACCAGCTCGCCAGGGCTGCGGCCACCCAGGTAAGCGAGAATCCCGGTAAATCCTACAATCCGCTGTTTATCTACGGTGGCGTCGGGCTGGGTAAGACCCATCTGATGCATGCCATCGGCAACGCCATTCTTGCGCACAAGCCAAACGCCCGCGTTGCCTATGTGCACTCCGAGCGCTTTGTTGGGGACATGGTGAAAGGCCTGCAACACAATTCAATTTCCGAGTTCAAGCGCTCTTACAGATCGCTCGATGCCTTGCTGATTGACGACATTCAGTTTTTCGCCGGCAAGGAGCGCTCCCAGGAAGAATTTTTTCACACCTTTAATGCCTTGCTCGAGGGACACCGGCAGATCGTTTTAACCTGTGATCGTTACCCCAAAGAGGTCAACGGCCTTGAAGAGCGGCTCAAGTCACGTTTTGGCTGGGGGCTGACGGTCTGCATCGAGCCGCCCGAGCTGGAAACATCCGTGGCTATATTAATGAGTAAGGCAGCCGCCGATGATGTAGAACTACCGAATGAGGTGGCTTTTTTTATTGCGAAACGAATTCGCTCAAATGTTCGTGAACTCGAAGGAGCCTTGCGGCGCGTAATCGCCAACTCTCGTTTCACAGGTCGCGAAATTACCGTGGCCTTTGCGAAAGAGGCGCTGCGTGATTTGCTGGCGCTGCAAGATCGCCTTGTATCCATTGAAAACATACAGAAAACAGTTGCAGACTATTTTAAGATTCGCGTTGCCGATTTGTTATCCAAGAAGCGCAATCGGTCAATTGCACGACCCAGACAATTTGCCATGGCGCTGTCAAAAGAATTAACGAGCCACAGCCTGCCGGAAATTGGTGATGCCTTTGGTGGTCGGGACCATACAACGGTCCTGCACGGTTGTCGTAGAATTGAGTCCTTGCGGGAAACCGAAAAGCGCATCGACAACGATTATTTGAATTTGTTAAGAACTCTGACAGGATAGTGTGAATAAGCAGTGTATAAATAGGTGTATAAGTTTTATCCACAGTTTACACACAGCTCCGGGCCTAAGGATACCGTTTTTATCAGACCTGTCTTTAACTTATAAGCAGTTGATTTAAAATAGAAAAAAATAGTTATTCACAGGCCTTCAGGGCCTTAATAATAACAATAATATAATATCTTCAATATTTATTAACAGGTGGAACCTATGAAATTGAGCGCCGCACGCGATGTGCTCCTGAAGCCCCTTCAAGCTGTAATTGGCGTCGTTGAGCGTCGGCAGACGATGCCCATTCTTTCAAATATTTTGTTGGTGGCCAAAGACGGGGAGCTCTCCGTGACGGCAACGGATCTTGAAGTCGAGCTGGTTGCGAAAGCGGAGGTTTCGGTTGAGTCGGAGGGTGAGATTACGGTTTCTGGTCGGAAGCTGCTGGATATATGTAAGGCGCTGCCAGATGGCGCTGAGATCAGCATCAATGTGAGTGGGGAAAAACTGTCGATCAGATCGGGCCGCAGTAAATTTTCTCTGGTGACATTACCAGCAGCCGAGTTTCCGACCGTTGAGGACATAAAGGCCGGTCAGGTAATTACGGTGCCGCAAGAGGTCCTGGCGAGATTGATCGAAAAAACACATTTTTCGATGGCACAGCAAGATGTTCGTTATTACCTCAATGGCATGTTGCTGGAAACGGATGGGAATTTTCTCAGGGCTGTTGCAACCGATGGTCACCGACTTGCCTTGTCGCAGGCCGAGCTCGATGGCGAGAAACTGGAGGACCAACAGGTCATCGTGCCGCGTAAAGGGGTACTCGAACTGCAACGCCTCCTGGGTGGCGAAGGAAACGTGAATATTGAATTGGGTACAAATCACATTCGGATCCAGCTAGGCGGAATTCGCTTCACTTCGAAGTTGATCGATGGTCGTTTCCCGGAGTATGAGCGCGTGATTCCCAAGGAGTCGAACAATGAACTGACGGCGGACAAGGAAGCTTTACGCAGCGCATTACAGCGAACAGCGATCCTGTCGAACGAAAAATACCGTGGTATTCGCCTGGTGATTCGCGACAGCGGTGTCGTCCTGCAAGCCCACAATCCGGAACAGGAAGAAGCCGAGGAAGAGGTAGAGGTTGAGTATTCAGGTGACGATATTGAAATTGGCTTTAACGTCAATTATTTACTGGACGCGATTGGGGCCGTGGAGGGAGACAGCGTGACATTGTCGGTTGTGGACAGTAATTCAAGTTGCCTGGTCCGGGAGCCCGGAAACGACAACAGTAAATTTGTGGTTATGCCAATGCGGCTTTAGAGGCCGCAGGGCCGTTATAATGGCCGTCAGGGAATTCCGGGTAGAAAATTTCCGCTGTGTTGAAAAAGCCGAGCTGAATCTCCACGCGCACTATAATGTGATTTACGGCGCCAACGCCTCCGGCAAGACGAGCTTGCTGGAGGCGTTGGCGTATTTGGGGCGCGGCAAGTCTTTTCGCGGCGCGCCTCTGACCAGCCTTGTGCGACACGGTGAGCGGGAATTCGTGTTGTTCGCGAAAGTGGATCGCGGCGAACAGCTGTGCAGCATCGGTGTGCGCAACAGCCGCGAGGGCCTTGAGTTGCGCGTAGACGGCGATGCAACAGGGGGCAGCGCGTCGCTGGCCGAAACACTGCCGTTACAGATCATTGATCCGGATATCCACAACCTGGTGGGTGGCGGCCCTGAGGAGCGGCGTCGCTATCTGGACTGGATCGCGTTCCACGTGGAACATGATTTTCTACGGTGCTGGCGGCGCTTCCGTCGCGCGCTGAAACAAAGAAATGCGTCGTTAAAAGGCGGCGGAGCCGGCATCGAAGCCTGGAATGCTGAGTTCGTGGACCTGGGCATGCGCGTCGATAAGGCGCGGCGGGCTGTGCTGGAGATTTGCCGGGGGAGCCTGGAAGAACAAGGGGCGGCATTGTTGGAGGGCGTGGTTCGGTTTGAGTATCGCCCGGGCTGGCCAAGCGAAAAGAATCTTGCGGAGGCGCTCGAGGATTCGTATGAGCGGGACCTGCAGCAGGGCAGCACGCAGGTGGGGCCGCATCGCGCAGACATCAGGCTGATCTACGATGAGCGTCAGGCGCGCAGGCTGGTGTCGAGGGGCCAGCAAAAACTGCTGGCATGCTCGATGGTGCTGGCGGCGACCGAGGTCGTACAAACGCACCTCGAGCGGCCAATGTTGCTATTGCTCGACGATCCGGCTGCAGAGCTGGACCAGGATTCGCTGGCTCGATTAATGGGCCAGGTCTTTGCCCTGCGTGCTCAGATCGTAGCGACGAGCCTCGCGCCCGACGTCCTTAGTTTCCCGGAAAAGCCTGCGATGTTCCACGTGAAACACGGTGTTCTGACAAGGATCTAGCGCGCTGGACGTGGCACCAAAAAAAACAGCCGAAACCCTTACAAAATAAGGCTTTCACGTACCTTCCTGGTCACCCTTTTGTTACAATATGCCGGTTATCGCTTGAGTAATTTGAATGCCTGACGAGTCAGAATATACTTCCAGTAATATCAAGGTCTTAAAGGGCCTTGAGGCAGTCCGAAAACGACCGGGAATGTACATCGGAGACACCGATGACGGGACCGGATTACACCACATGGTTTTCGAGGTCGTCGATAACTCCATCGACGAGGCGCTGGCCGGCCACTGCAACAGCATATCGGTCACCATTCACGCAGATGAGTCCGTCACTGTCAGTGACGATGGCCGTGGAATCCCCGTCGACATTCATCCCGAAGAGGGGCGCTCGGCGGCCGAAGTCATCATGACGGTGTTGCATGCCGGCGGCAAATTTGACGACAACGCCTACAAGGTGTCGGGCGGCCTTCATGGCGTTGGCATATCCGTTGTCAACGCTCTGTCCGAGCACCTGGTGCTGACGATTCACCGCAACGGCAAGACCCACCAGCAGGAATATGCACACGGCGAACCGCTGAGGGATTTGGCCGTCGTGGGCAACACGGAGCGCACGGGCACCACGGTCCGCTTCAAGCCCAGCCCGGGCACGTTTACCAATATCAAATTTCATTACGATATTCTGGCCAGTCGTCTGCGGGAGCTGTCCTTTCTGAATTCGGGCGTCCGTATTCACCTCATCGATGAGCGCGAGGAGGACCGCAAAGAGGTCTTCGAATACCAGGGCGGCATCAAGGCCTTCGTCAAACATCTGAACAGAAACAAGACGCCGATTCATCCGGGCGTTTTTCACTTCTCGGTGACCAAGAATAATGTGGTCGTGGAGGCAGCGCTGCAGTGGAACGATGGCTATCAGGAAAACATGTTCTGCTACACGAACAACATCCCGCAGCGAGATGGCGGCACGCACATGGCGGGCTTTCGAGCGGCGCTGACGCGTACGCTGAACACGTATATTGAAAAAGAACTCTCCGCCAAAAAGGACAAGTTTTCACCAACAGGCGACGACGCCCGGGAAGGCCTGACGGCGGTGTTGTCGATCAAGGTTCCGGATCCCAAGTTCTCATCCCAAACCAAGGAGAAATTAGTTTCATCTGAAATTAAAGGCATCGTGGAGTCCGCGATGAGCGGACGTCTTGAAGAGTTCCTGCTCGAACATCCGGTAGAAGCCAAGATGATCGTCTCCAAGATCGTTGATGCGGCGCGCGCAAGAGAGGCAGCACGCAAGGCTCGCGAGATGACGCGCCGCAAGGGCGCGCTGGACGTGGCCGGCTTGCCGGGCAAGCTCGCTGACTGTCAGGAAAAGGATCCGGCCTTGTCCGAGATATTCCTGGTGGAGGGTGATTCTGCCGGCGGTTCTGCCAAACAGGGCAGGGACCGGCGCACACAGGCGATATTGCCGCTCAAGGGTAAAATTTTAAACGTCGAGAAAGCGCGCTTCGACAAGATGCTGGCGTCAGCCGAGGTCGGGACGTTGATTACGGCGCTCGGCTGTGGCATCGGCCGAGATGATTTCGACCCCGACAAGCTGCGGTATCACCGCATAATTATTATGACCGATGCCGACGTTGATGGATCGCACATCCGCACGCTGCTGCTCACGTTCTTCTACCGTCAGATGCCGGAGCTTATCGAGCGAGGCCACGTCTACATCGCGCAGCCACCGCTTTACAAAATAAAACGCGGCAAGCAAGAGGTATACGTCAAAGACGACAATGAGCTTAACGCACATTTGTTAACCGTGGCGCTCGACAAGGCAGAGTTACACGTCAACGCAAACGCACCGGCGCTGTCCGGCGCTGCGCTCGAAGCGCTGGCGAAGGAATTCATCGCTGTTGAGAAAATCATTGCGCGATTGATCCGGCGCTATGATGAGCCGGTTTTGCGCGCGTTCGCGGCGCTGCCAAAACTTTCGCACAAGGCAACCGACGATCTGGATGGTTTCGAACGCTGGACGAAGCTGCTCTCTGATGCGCTGCCCAAGGCCAGCGGAGATCGCGTGAAAAGCGGCGACGGCGGCAGCTTCACGGCGAGGCTCGACCGTGGTGACGACGAGGGCGAGGGCGTTCGAATCCAGATTACGAAAGTCCAACACGGCGTTGCAACAATACGTCACGTGCCGCGCGAGTTTTTCGAAGCCAACGAATACCGGCACATTATGATGCTGGCGGAAAAGCTGGACGGGCTTCTCGATGATGGCGCATTCGTAAAGCGCGGCGAGCGACAACTAGCTGTCGATACATTTGCGGAGGCTGTCGAGTGGTTGATGTCAGAGGCGCGGCGTGGTCAGTCCATTCAGCGTTACAAAGGCCTCGGTGAAATGAACCCGGATCAACTTTGGGACACAACCGTCAATCCGGAAACGCGCCGACTGTTGCAGGTACGTGTAGAAGACGCAGTCAAAGCGGACGAAATATTCACGACCTTAATGGGTGACCAGGTAGAGCCGCGTCGGGAATTCATCGAGAAAAATGCATTGGCGGTGTCAAACCTGGACGTCTGATGATCGACAAGCGAATCCTGCTGCACACGACGTTCCTGTTTCTTCTGCCGCTCGTTGTTGCTGTGTGGGGCCTGTCGGTAGTGTCGGCGATCGGCCTGGTTCTGTTCATGCTGTTGTGGCGCTGGATGATTTCACTCAGCGCCTTTGTGTTTCCGGAGCGCGTTCCGGCGCTGGTTCTCGAGACGATTTCAGCAAGCCACTTTGTGGAAAAAGTGCGCTGGAACCTGGATCGAACCGGTCTCGAGTATGTGGAAAAACCCTCGGGTGGCACTCTCAGCGCATACTTTGCAGGGCGCACCGTGCCACGGCTGAGAATTCGGACCGGAGCCACGCGCGCGCAAATTGCTAACTCGCCGGAAATTCTGCGTTTTCTCTGGGGCGCGTATTCTGGAGTCGCAGACGTTGACGTGTCGCACCTTGAACCCACGCCAGAACGCCTGGAGCTGGAAAAACGACTCGACCGTTACGGCGTGAATCTGCAGGTATGGCTTTATTATCATGTGCTTGCGGACCGCACTCTGACGCTACGGCTTTGGGGCATGCATTGCGCGGACGTGCCGGTTTGGCAGCGAGTCTTGTTGCGAATATTATTTCCTCTGCAGGCATTTCTGATCCGAAAGTCGTTTCGTATAACGGCGGAAAATTACGCCAGGGCGCAACACAGCATTGATGAGCTGCTGGCGGAGACCGAAGCAACGCTCTCGGATGGGCGTGCATCTATACTTGGCGGCGAGGCGACCAATTTCACGGACATCGCATTCGCAGCGATGACGGGTCTGTGGTTGCAGCCACGCGAATACGCCAGGCCATGCGGACGACGTGCGTGTGCCCCGTGACGCGCTGCCGACAGCGATGCAGACGGATGTTGCGCGCTGGAGTGAAGACCACCCACGGACCGTTGCGTGGGTTGAACAGATGTATGCAAATGAACGCTAGTATTTCACTTTTGCTGTGTATGACGCTGCTGTTTGGGTGTGCTTCACAGGAAGAAGATCAGCAAAGCGCTCGCGAGCTAAGCCGCGAGTCCGAAAAGGAAGTACGCATGTATTTGGACAAAGCGATGCTTGCGGAGCTGCCCTTTATTCACTTTAGAGACTCGCTGCGGTGGAAATATTTGAATGACTATTTTGTAACGGTGGAAGCAAACGATGGCGACCACCTGATCGAAATGAATACAGAGTGTGTGGATCTGCGCGCGAAAATCTTTTACACGGACATGGTAGACCGGCGATCCAAGCGCGACATCATACGCGCACGTCGCGATACGATTAGAGGCTGCCGGATCAAGATGATCTACGTACTACCAGAAAGTGACGGGCTGCCCGAACCGACCAAGGAACCAAATGCGCCTCCGTAACGACATAAGAGAGCGCTCGATTGGCCGCAGCAAAGCGGGCCTTATGCTGCTTGCGGCAATGGCCTTGATGCCTGGATGCACAACTCAAGACGAGCGACAGCCACCCAGTCAAAAGACAAAGACATCCGCGGAGGAGTTGCGTGACTATATTGAACACCTCCAACCGAAAGCAGTGCGGATCGTGCTCTTCAGAGAACCACTAAGATGGACCTACCTAAACGACTATTTCGTGCTGTTAGAAGGTCGTAATGGGCCACATCTCGTTGAAATGGTCTCGGAATGCAAAGACCTTCATCCCGACCGGCTTAATATTGATATGACGGACGTACGAGCGAACAGAGGTGTTCTCCGGGTTCATGACACGATAAGACGCTGCAAAGTCAAAATGTTTTACAAACTACCAGAGGTTAAAGCGGTCGAAATAGATGCAGCAGAATCACACGAGCAATAAACCAGAGGGCTGAATCGTGAACAAAGCACTGGTACTGACAGCGGCACTGAGTATCGTCGGCTGTTCCTCAACGACGCAGATGCCGCAGGAAATAGAGGCGGTTAGAGACTACGTCGCCGCCGCCGAGCTTGAAGAGGTGACCGAGATTCGTCTGCGCGAGCAGCTTCATTACACTTACGTCAATGATCGCTTCGTATCGATCGACACACGCAGGGGCGACTATCTCGTCGAGTTCCTGCGCAACTGCTGGGAACTGCGTCAAAACCAGATCACAGCGGAAATGGTGGATATCCGCAGAGACAATAATTACTTGCGTGCTCGATTCGATACAATCCGCGGCTGTCGAATATCCACGATATATGAAATAACAGAGGAGCAGCGCGAAGAGCTGAAGGCGCTCGGCGACGCACCGGGCGACGAAATATTTCTCCCGGACGCAGATTAATTCAGCAACAAGTACAACTATTCAGAGGTCTGATTTTAGCGGCTCCGCGATTGTCGGCGGCGCCATTTACAGGGGAATATAAAGTGAAACATTATGTAATTGCCGCCATAACGCTGGCGGCATTGACCGCCTGCGGGCAAAAGCAAAGCACAGAGGCCGCTGTCGAAGAAACGGCACCCGTCGAGCGGGTCTCAGGCATCGATATTGACGCCATGGACAAGAGCGTCCGGCCCGGCGATGACTTTTTCATGTTCATGAACGGAGCATGGATCGAAGAAACAGAAATACCGGCCGACAAGTCGTCTTACGGCGGTGTTACCGTGTTACGCGACGAATCGACCGAAAACGTGAAAGCCATTATCGAGGAGTCCACGACCGGCGATTTCGCCAAAGGCAGCGACGAGCAAAAAGTGGGCGACCTGTACAAGTCCTACATGGACATGGAGACACGCAATGCAAAAGGCATCAGCCCGCTGCAGCCTGAACTGGACCGCATCGATGCGATCGAAAGCTACGACGATCTCGCTGCCCATTTTGGCTCGGTTGTTCGCCGTGGACTCGATGCACCATTTGCCGTATTCCAGTTTGCAGACTTCAAAATCCCGACGCACTACGGTGTGTATGCAGCACAGTCCGGACTCGGCTTGCCGGACCGCGAGTTCTATTTCAATGAAGACGACAAGTCGGTGGAAATTCGCAGGGAATACGTCGCACAGATCGAAAAAATGTTTGATCTCGCGGGCTTCGAAGACGGCACGGGCGCCGCTCAGACGATCATGGCGCTCGAGACCCGCCTGGCTGGCGAACAAATGCTCAAGGAAGACACGCGGAGGTGGGATGTTAATTACAACAAGATTGCGCTTGATGACCTGCCAGGCCTGATGCCGAATTTTAACTGGGATCTGTATCTTGCCGAGACGAAAATCAGTGACGTAGACGGAATTATCGTCCTGACGACGGATTACCTGGAGGCGCTGGACGCCATCATTCTGGATACCGAGCTTGATACCTGGAAAACCTATTTCAAGTGGGTCGCGCTGAACCAAACGGCGAGCAGGCTGACGGCCGAACTCGACGCGCAAAACTTTGCGTTCTACGGCACGACATTGTCCGGCACCGAAGAACAGGAAGAGCCGTGGAAACGCGCGACAGCCGCCGTAAACGGCTCGCTAGGCGAGGTGGTTGGCAAGGTATACGTCGATCGGCATTTTCCGCCGGAGGCCAAGGAGCGCATGCTCGAGCTCGTGGGCAATCTTGTAAAAGCCTACGAGAAAAGCATCAGCGAGCTGGAGTGGATGACAGACGAGACCAAGGCCCAGGCGCTCGACAAGCTGTCGAAGTTCACGCCAAAAGTGGGTTATCCCGATGTATGGCAGGACTACTCGGCGCTGAACATCGAGGTGGACGATTACTTCGGCAACATGCAGCGCGCCGCGCTGGTCGATTTCGAACGCGATGCGAACCGCCGCGGCGATGAGGTCGATCGCACTGAATGGGGCATGACGCCGCAAACCGTGAACGCGTATTACAATCCGCCGCTTAACGAGATCGTTTTCCCGGCCGCCATCCTGCAACCACCGTTCTTCAACCTCGATGCAGACGATGCCGTCAATTACGGCGCGATCGGCGCTGTAATCGGCCACGAAATTGGTCACGGTTTTGACGATTCGGGTAGTCGCTTTGATGGCGACGGCGTATTGCGTAACTGGTGGACCGATGAAGATCGTGCCGAGTTCGAGAAGCGGACGGACCGACTTGTTGCACAGTACGCAGCGTTCGCACCGTTCGACGACCTGAATGTTAACGGCGAATTCACGCTGGGCGAGAACATTGGTGATCTCGGTGGAATTACGATCGGTTTGCTGGCTTACAAGATGTCACTTAAGGGCGAAGAGCCACCCGTCATAGATGGCTTCACGGGCGTGCAGCGCGTGTTCCTCGGTTATGCGCAGGTCTGGCGCAACAAGTATCGTGACGACGCACTGCGTAACCTGATTCAAACCAACCCGCACGCGCCGTCGATGTATCGAGCCAACGGTGCTGTTCGTAACGTACCGGAGTGGTATGAGGCGTTTGATATCAGTGAGGACGACGAGCTCTATCTCGCCCCCGAGGATCGCGTCAAGATCTGGTAAGCGTTAATCCGGAGACGGCTGGGCGTACTTGTCTTTGTACGCCGAGCTGATCTCGTGCATTTGAGTTTCAATCCACCGTTGTACAATCAGGTTGACCTCTTTGGGTGGCCGCTCAGCAGGGTCGATGAGCGGTCCTATCCTGACCCGCACGGTTCCAGGGCGCTTGATGAAGCTGCGCCGCTGCCAGAGATCGCCGGCGTTATGCGCGATGGGCAGAATTTTCACGCCCGCTTCGCGGGCTAAAGCCGCACCGCTGGAACCATATCTACGCGTCTCGCCCGGCGGCATGCGCGTGCCTTCGGGGAATACAGACACCCAAATGCCGCGCGCCAACTTTTCCTTGCCATGCTCT